>JAZNTS010000036.1:0-12351 GCA_045591905.1 Oscillospiraceae bacterium
GGATAATTATGACAGCAATTAAGGCTGAAAATCTGACTAAGCGCTACGGCAACTTCACTGCGGTAGACGGCATCTCATTTTCCGTGGATAAGGGCGAGCTGCTCGGCTTCCTCGGAGTGAACGGAGCCGGAAAGTCCACAACGATAAATATGCTCTCTACCCTGCAAAAGCCCGATGGCGGCAGCGCTGAGATATGCGGAAGCGTTCTCGGCAAAAACGACGAGGCTATACGCAGAAAGATAGGAATAGTTTATCAGCAGAACTGCCTTGACGGTATTCTCACAGTGCGCGAAAACCTGATATGCCGCGGTATTCTGCACGGAGCTTCAACTCAGCAGGCTAAAAAGCGCCTGTCCGAGCTGTGCGAGATACTCTCCCTCGGCGATATCCTGAAAAAGCGCTACGCAACTCTTTCGGGCGGTCAGAAGCGCCGCTGTGAGATAGCCGCTGCACTCATGCACACACCCGAGCTGCTGTTTCTTGACGAGCCAACGACGGGTCTTGACCCAGCCACACGAAAGGACGTATGGAGCGCAGTTGAAAGCCTGCGCCGTGACGCGGGAATGACAGTATTCCTCACCACGCACTACATGGAGGAGGCTGCCGCCGCAAACCGTATCATTATTATAGAAAAGGGACGCTTAATGGCAAGCGGCACGCCTTTCGAGCTTAAAGAAAAATACGCCGCCGACACTATAAAGCTCTACTGTACAGACAGCTCACGCGCCGAAGCCGAGCGTATCCTCAAAACCGCGGATATAACGCCGCGCACGGAGGAATACGGTCTTAGCTTCACCGTAAAGAAAACGATGGACGCGCTGGAGCCAATACATTCCCTTAAAAACCACATCACAGGCTTTGAGGTGCTGCAGGGCAGCATGGACGATGTTTTCCTCAATGCCTGCGGCAAGAGCCTGAAAGGAGAGGACTGAAATGCAGCTTTACGAGCTTGTTAAAAGAAATATACGCATCTACTTCCGCGACAAGGGGGCTGTGTTCTTCTCGCTGCTCTCGATGCTGATAATCATAGCGCTTATGCTGTTTTTCCTCGGCGATATGTATGCCGAGTCGATAATGTCCGCACTCGGGGAGCTTCCCAACAGGGACGCCGCCGCTGACGAGGCTAACGCCGTGATCTATGTGCTTCAGTGGATGGCAGCAGGTATTGTTTCCATCAACGCTGTTACCGTAACGCTCGCCGTTTACTCCGCCATGATAAAAGATCGCAGCGAGGGCAGGCTCAGCAGCATCTACACCGCGCCCGTAAGCAGACTTACCATCGCAGGCGGCTACATCATCGCGGCTTGGATATGCTCCGTTATCGTATGCATTATCACCTTGATTATTTCCGAGATTTATTGTATAATACAAGGAGGAGCAGCATATTCCCTTACAGAGCATCTGCAGCTTCTCGGAATGATATGTGTGAACTCCTTTACCTATGCGGCGCTTATGTACCTTATCGCTATGCTTGCGAAAACAGAGGGCGCTTGGAGCGGTATCGGCACGGTCATCGGCACTCTTGTCGGCTTCCTCGGCGGTATCTACATACCAATCGGAAACTTCTCCGACAGTATTGCCGCTGTGCTTAAATTCACACCTGTCATCTACGGTACAAAGACATTCCGCAGCATAATGACTCAGAGCGCGCAGGCTACCACATTCGACGGCGCTCCCGAGGAGATGGTGACTGTGTTCCGCTCGGAGCTTGGAACAGACCTCGACTTCTTCGGCGCAGAAGTAACCGACCTCGGCGCGGTCATAGTTCTGCTGGTATGTGGCGCGGCTTTCCTTATTGCGGGCGCTCTTGTGACAAAATACGCTAAAAAGACCGACAGATAACGGCACACCTGCCTTGATGGGAGAATTATATGAAGATCACGATAGAAACGCTTCCCGACGGCGCCGAGGAGGAGATCATAATCCGCTCGAACAGTCTGGACAGCGAGCTTATGGAGCTTATCTACGCTCTGAAATCAGGGCGCAGCAAGCTTGCCGCTTACACCGAGGACGGAATCGTAAGACTTGACTGCCGCGATGTATACTACTTTGAATCGGTAGACAACAAGGTGTATGCATACTGCGAAAAGAACGTATACGAGATAAAGCAAAAGCTGTACGAGCTGGAAAGCATCTACGAGCACAGCGATATGATACGTATATCAAAAGCTATGATAGTGAACGTTGAAAAGATAAGCAAGATCGTCCCCATGTTCAACGGTCGGCTTGAAGCGGTGCTCGGCAACGGCGAGCGCGTTGTGATATCGCGGCAATATGTCCCTGAGCTTAAGAAAAAGCTCGGTGTGTAAGGAGGTGCGCTGTGAAGTTTTTTAAGCTGTTTCTACACTTTTTTTCGACCATAACGCTCGGAATAACGCTTGTATGCGGTCTTAACCTTATGACGGCGTCAGAATTCTACGTTGTGCCGAAGTACATTCTTTTACAGGTAGCAGCCGCAGGCGCAATAACCGCGTTGGTCAGCGCCATAGCGTTCTACAAAGAGCCTAAAACATCAAAGCAGTTCTGGATAGTCAACGCCATACACTATGTTCTTATGTGCGTGATAATGATATTTATAGGTCTGTGGTTTGGTTGGCTCAGCCTTGAGCTTAAAGGTATCCTTTCGATGGTGATATCCGTCGCTCTGGTGTACGCTATAACCTTTACGCTGAACTATCTCCTTGCGAAAAAGGAAGCAGACGAGATAAACAAGGCTCTGCAAAGGCGGAGAAAATAAAACACGCAAAAACAGGACGTGATGAAGTATCGCGCCCTGTTTTTTGTGCAATCCTACAAAAATGCCGAAAACCCCTTGACTTTATATATATATATAATAGACGTTGATGGAGTTTTCCGTCAAATAGTTGACAATATTGGAGGAACAAAAATGAAATTCAGAAGAATTGCAGCAAGTATGCTGGCAGCAGCACTTGTGACAAGCACTGTCGCATTTGCGGAGGACGTTGCAGCAGAGAGGGACTTAATTCTCGAAATTGAAAACGATAAGGGCACATATACCTTTACCGATGAGGAGCTTGAAGCGTTTTCAGGCTATTTTAACGAGGATAACGGATATGATTCTGACAGAACAATTATAACAAACCGCGACTGTGGTATATTCGGCGAGGACAGCGTATTTTCCGTTACAGCAGGCAATGATTTTAGCTTAAATAATATATTTAAGGTGAGCTTCGAGCTGATAAATATTGAAAAGGACGCTGACGGCAACACAAGCTTTGAGAGGATTACACGCTTTTCTCTTGCGAATAGTCCTGCTGTAATCGCTATATGGGGTCCCCTTTCTTACCCTTCTTTCGGCGAAGCTTTCGGCGATACAACTCTTAATGCGTCTGTATTAATTGAACATATTCAAGATCACAGCACAGATTTAGGCGGAACACCTGTATATTATGACACCAATGACGTTGATATGGTACTCATCAATTTCCACATCAATGACGTTCTCGACGAAAACGGTTATGCTGTATCACCTAGTGACGGACACAATCCCTATGTTATTAATAATTGGCTTCTCACTGAGAGCGCCGCTGCCATGCTGAACGAAGCAAACAGCGGCACTACAGCACCCGATGACACAACAGGCACTACTGATGACACAACAGGCACTACCGATGACGCAGCAGGCACTACTGATGATACAGCAGGCAGCACTGATGATACAGCAGGCAGCACTGATGGCGCAGACAGCGAGGACAAGCAGTCCGCTGATACAGGCGCACAGGGCGTTGCAGCAGCGGCAGGTATCGCACTTGCAGCTGGTGCGGCAGTTCTGTTCTCTCGCAAGAGAAAGTAATCTTTAAAAAATCGCTCCAAAAATTAAGATAGTCATTAAAAGATCCGAAGAAGTGCAATGCTTCTTCGGATTTTCATTTTGTTGAAAACGTGCAGTTTATTTAATAAACACAAGCTCGGAAAGCTGCAAAAGCTGTCTGCCCTTCATTTCGTCCGCAAACCAGCCTGTGTAGCCTGTTTCAACTCTGATATAAAGCGCGTGTCTGCCTGTGACCGCCTTTACCCTGCCGCCGATAACTCCGTCATTCTCGCCGAAATCAACAACGCCTATCTCCGCGCCGTCCTCGCTGTCAATGAGGATATGAAGTCTGCCCTTGCTGCCCATGCCGCGCACCTTTAAGCGTATCTGCATGGTCTTTGAGGAATCGTCCTCGCCGAAATCATAGTATTTCCAGCCCATAACAGCGCCATCTGTGAGATTAGTTACCACGCGCTCGAAGATGTTAAGCTCTGTGATAAAGCAGCCGCCTTTAAGCACACACGCGGTTTCAGCCGCTGTCGGCTTGTAGGGATTGAGATAGCTTTCAAAGCCGAGCGAGGTCATCTCGACCTGCGGAATAGTACCATCGGGAAGTATCTCTATCCTCTCAACGCAGCCGCGGCGCGACATGATAGTTCCGTTTGTCATGCGGTGATAGAATATATACCACTGCCCGTTTATGTTGCAGATAGAGCCGTGGTTGTTTCCGCCGGGGTAGTCGACGCCGTTGTCAACGATAGTTCCGCGGTATGTGAAAGGCCCTGTTGGCTTGTCTGAGGTCGCATAGTCAAGACAGCTTCCGCGCTGTGGGGAGTATATCATGTAGTAGGTATCCCCTACCTTGCGCGGCGAACACGCCTCGAAGAACTTATGCGGCTCGCTTACGGGAATGATATCGGGCTGATATGTACCGTCAACCATCTCAAACATATTATCTTTAAGCTCGCACATATAGCTGCCCTGATAGCCGCAGTAGACATACACCCTGCCATCGTCGTCAACTAATGTTCCGGGGTCGATGAATATGCCGTCATCATAGTGGTTTTCAACGTTGTATTTGTACTGAGACAGCAGCTTAAACGGCCCCTCGGGGCGGTCAGCTACCGCAACGCAGCCCTTTGCTCCGACAATATATGCGTAGAGGTAGTATTTTCCCTCGCGCTCCACAACATCGGGCGCAAACAGAAGATTATCTGTCCAGTCAACGTCAGAGGGCGCGTCAACGCCGTCCCTTGTGCGGAAGATATCGCCGTGACACGTCCACTCGTTGAGGTTATCGAGTGGCGCAGACCACGCTTTTAATTTGCAGTCGCAGAAATCAACAGAGTCCACCCTGTCGTGTGAGCCGTAAACATACACTCTGTCGCCGAATACTCTCGGCTCTCCGTCGGGAATGTATTCCCATAAAGGAAGATAAGGATTAGCCATAACGCACCTCTTATATTATAATTGCACTTAGATTATATCACACCGCAAAGCCGCGCGCAACAACAAAACAGACATTAAACAGCACAAAAATGCCACAGCTTTAATTATGTCAGCTCGTCGATGATATCCGTTATCTCGGGATAAAGCTCGGTACAGCTTTCGCGGTCAAACAGCGACATCACGCCCGTGTCCCACCAAAAGCACTTTATATCGGCAGCTTTCGCACTGCTCAAA
The DNA here is from genome assembly GCA_045591905.1 of Oscillospiraceae bacterium. Classification (GTDB taxonomy): domain Bacteria; phylum Bacillota; class Clostridia; order Oscillospirales; family Ruminococcaceae; genus CAG-115. Next base: position 5,456 of record JAZNTS010000036.1, read on the forward strand.
AAATACGTTACATAAGCCTTTCTTGCCGCTTCATTTCCCTTGTAGTCCGCTCCGCACTCACCTATAACGATAGGCGCGCCGCAGCGCTCGGAAAGCTCGGAAAGGCGGCGGAATATATCGTCAAGCTGCCTCTTGTCGGAGTCGCTTCCCCAGTCATACTGAGGCTCTGCGTAGTCAACGCTCGTCCATGTAAACGGCTGCGGGTCATAACAATGCACCTGTATCATCAGATGTCCCTGTGCGCTGTCTTGCGGAAGCGCGAAATTTTCAAGCGCACCCTCACCGCATACGCCCGAATACACCTGCAGCATCAGATTGCGCTGAGCGTTATTGCCGCCTGTGGCTCTCACTGTGTCAACAAAAAGCTGATTGAAATCGTTGTGCGCCTTGTATTCCGCTTCGCTGCCCGCGCCGCCCCAGCGGTTTTCGCTGTCAAGCATCTCATTAAAGCCCTCAAATATCAGCTTGTCGCCGTAGTCCTTGAAATGCTCCGCGATATTTTTCCACAACGCGGCGAATTTCGCAGAGCTTTCGGCATAGCACTCGGGAGTTGCTCTGAGCCAACCGCCACCGCCCGAATCATGATGCACATTCATCACGCAGTACATATCCTGCTCGATGACGTAATCCACCACCTCTGTCACTCTGCCAAGCCACACGGGGTCGATATTGCCGCTTTCGTCGATATGCTCGCGCCAAGTGACAGGAACGCGCACCGCGTTGAAGCCCGCCGCTTTCACTGCCGCAATAAGCTCGGGCGTTGTCACGGGATTGCCCCATGCGGTCTCGTAATTCTCGGGAAGCCCGTCCGTGTACAGACCTATCCAGTCGCCGTTGCTGTCAAGAGTGTTTCCCAAATTCCAGCCGACGGTGATGTTTTTTGCGGCGTCAGCGGCTGTTTCGTGCTTTCCGCAGAGAAGCACTGTTCCTACCGCAGCAAGACATACCACAGCGGCTGCAACTATCAATATTATCTTTTTCATTACTGCACCCCCAAGGCTATTCTAGCAAATAAATTTACCGCTGTCAAGATTATGCAGTAACCCAAAACGATACAAGTACATAAAATGAACTGGGAGCTTTTCCCGCAAATTTAAGGAGGAATCAACATGGCAATCTTTTTCAATCAGGCGACCTTGTCCTATAACGACACCGTCACCAATTCAAATATCGTCACGGGCGAGATACTCGATATCCTTTCCGCGGCAAAGACAGCAGTCACCGAAACCTACACCACAGGCGACACTACGACCTATGTTATCAGCATAGTGAACAGCGGCACTACAGCCGCAACGGGAGTTACCGTGGCCGACGACCTCGGCGCTTACACCTTTGGCACAGCTCAGGTAACGCCTCTCGACTATGTTGACGGAAGTGTGCGCTATTTCGTGAACGGAGTTCTTCAGCCTGCCCCCGCAGTTACGGCAGGTCCTCCCCTCGTTATCAGCGGACTTACCGTTCCCGCAGGCGGCAACGCAATTGTCGTTTACGAAGCGACCGCAAACACCTTTGCGCCGCTCGGTGACGGTGCTTCTATCACCAACACCGCAGTTATCACAGGCACAGGTATCACTAACCCCGTGACCGTTCAGGAGACCATCACCGCCGACAGCACCGCAAGGCTCACCATCACAAAGGCGCTGTCGCCCGAAACAGTTACAGAAAACGGCGAGCTGACCTATACGTTCACTATCCAGAACTACGGCAGCACACCCATCGTTGCAACCGATAACGCCACTGTAACAGACACGTTCAACCCCATTCTCGACCCCATCGCAGTTACCTTTAACGGCACAGCGTGGACAGAGGGCGTGAACTACACCTACAATGAAGCCACAGGCGAATTTGCAACTATCCCAAGTCAGATAACAGTGCCTGCCGCGACCTACACTCAAGACCCCGCTACAGGAGAATGGCTCATTCAGCCCGGCTCTGTAGTTCTGCGCGTAACAGGAACAGTTTAACCCTTTCAGATAAAAAAATTGCCGCACAGTGCATTATGCCCGTGCGGCATTGCTGTTTAATTCCAAAATCAACCGCGCATAATTCGTATACTGCAGCGCAATATATCAACATAAATCAAACGGAGGTAACAGCATTGAATTTTATACTATGTGCAGAGGATTGCCGCTGGCAGCAGGACGGAGTGTGTATACTTGAGGATATCACAAGGATAAGCTGTCAGAGCACGGGCTGCTGCTATTTTGAGCATAGATAAACTTCATGGCTTAAGAGCCGCTGTATATTCCGCTGAACACATCATTTCAGACCTATATATAAATTCGGCAAAACGCTCCCCCGTGAGGAGGAGCGTGCTAATTTTCAGCAGCTTATATCATAGGATATCTTAAGCGTGTGCTCCGATGTCTTTTCTATCGGCGAGGAAAGATTGTTTATCGTTGCCTTATAGTTTGCCGCTAACGCAAGCGACGCCTTGTTCTTACATATTTGCGTACCTTTATATCCAACGGCGTGAGTGTTCATTGAGGATATAGAGATATAAGGCGGAAGCGGACTCGGGCCCGAGGGCGAACAATTGTAACCGATAGAATGCTGAGTGTAGCCATTAGTAATATTTATATAATATGAGCCTGTCCTTGCAAACAGACAGTCGTTCATAACGAAAATATATACCGAGCCGTTACCGGGCACCTCCGTATGCACATCAAGCAGTTCACCGTTCATTGAAAGCTCGTTCATGCCGTCATTTGACAGGATATAGATATGACCGTCAAACACAGCGTTAGCACCGCAATTTGTAAGCTTTTTGTTTACCGTTAAGGTTCTGTTGACTTTATTTGCGGTCAAAATATCCACTTCAGCATACGTGAACGTGGTAGTGTCACCTTCATATGTAAAGCTGCTGAAAAAGTACAGCTTTTTGTTGTTGGGATTCACAAAAGAGTAATACTCGTACATTGGGTTTAAACCAAGCTCTAAAGTTGTAACGGAAACAGGCTCTGAAAGCGTCGAAAGCCCCACTCTGTCGTTGATCTTGATCGCCGAGGGAACTAAACCCGTATAGCGGCGCAGCTCCAGCACTTCGTCAGAATGAACGTGCATAAAAACGTGCATTCCATCATATGTGCCTATGTAAATTCCCACGCCGTATTCAAAATTCATGTTATTGACGGCATTGGTATTAAAGTACTCAGGCGACATGATAAGTCCCGCGCTGCTGTTGCTTGTTCCGATGTATGAATTACCGAATGTTTTGCTTGTAAGGCAAATGCATCGTATCGTTCCGTTTGCCTTATCTGTCGCAAAATCCCATGTAAAATGATATCCGTTCTCCGTTTCATAGCTTTCATTAAGATTCAGCGTTCCGCGTGATGTACAGGTTCCCGCATACTCGCTCCCCGCTGTTCCGACAAGTATCTCGCCCTTGTGCGTAAGAATATTGTCCGCGCTTTCCTCCTCGTTATTTCCCAACAGCATCACGCCGCCGAGAAGCTCATTCCACATCGGGAGACCATACTTGAACAGATTTGAATAGTTGTAGCCATGCAAAAGCGCATAATGCGGAGGATTGAAGATATTATTCAGTGCATTCGTAACAAGATTATGCTCCTCCATCTGCTGAATGATCCTGCCCGTTTTAGCTTCAGACAGTGTAATGATTGCTTTTCCTTTCATGTCATTCTCCTTTCTCATTCCTCTGAGGAATACTCATAGGCTATTTCGTTATGCTTCACCGTGAGCGGCGCAAGCGTTATCGCACCTATATCCTCATGGAAAGCAAGCTTGTCGCGCATATTTCCCGTACCCGAGCTGCACCCATGCACAACAAGATTTGCCGACATCGCCTTCGGCAGTATATACGCGCCGTTTTGATTTGTTCGCGCCGTGACATAAAGCCTGTTCTCGCCCTTTTTAAGCTTCTGCGCAAGGTGATAAAGCTCCGTCAACGGACACTCATGCATATCGGGACAATGTATCAGATTTCTGCCGCTGTCCGTGCCGTTTACATATATCCCGAATATTATCCGATCTGCCTCCGAAAGCGTTATGCTGGTGTTAAGGTGAAGCTCCGCAAAGCCGTCTTCACCCGTTTCAAACGTGAAATCCGCAATTATCTTAGGGCTTGCGTCAAGTAATATAAGCTCCTCGTTCTCGCTTTTCATCGTGAAAACAGAGTTTGACAGCTTAAGGCTTTTAAGCATCTCCTCAAGATCGTCCATATGCGCGACAGCGTCCACATAAGTCTTGTTTCTGGAATACAGCGTCGCTGTCAGCGCACCGTTATAGTGGTACTCTATCTCACTTATCATCACCCGAAAATATGTGCCGCCGCCATATATGTGGATACTCTCACCCGATTCAAGGTACGGCTGCCCTTGCATAACGATATCAGCGCCATAAAACGAAAAGTTCTTCATGATAGCACGTATGCCGTCAAGTATCTCCTGCGTCATAAGCGGATTGTACATCTGAATCGTTGATATCTCCGCGCCGTTTCCGGAATATAGTATTCCGTCCTCCGTTTCCGCCGACAAAGCAGTTACATCCGACTTTGACATATTGCGCTGAACATCTATGCAGTTGTTGAGCAGAATATAATCCATCTCATCATTATTGACATTTCCGCATTCCTTGAAAACAAGTCTGCCGTATCTGTCTATCTTTGCACAGCAGCGATTTAATCCCGCAATATAGCCGATCATATCCCTCGCTGTACACAGCGCAGGAAGCTTATTCACCTTATGACCATAGCCAAGCTCCAGCGGCTCAATGCCGTGCTTTGCACAAACGTCCGCAAGCAGAACATCAGATGTCACAGGAATAACTCCGTCATATCTGTACTCGATATCAAGGCTGTACATCTTATCATAAGAAGTAATGCTTATCGTATTTCCGCGGACATAACGGCGCGAGATATAAAAGATACCAAGCGGACACCATTCCTCATTGTCAAAGCTTATGTAAGGGCGTACCTCTGCGCCGACTTCAAGCTCACCGCTGAACCTTGCCGAGAAATGAAAACGGTTTGCACAGGTAGTTCCAAGCGTGAACCAATCGGGGTGCGTCACATCGTCAAATGTGAACTCCAACAGCCTGTCATCAAGAAACACCTCTCCACCCACTTCGATGCGACAGTAAACATGACGTCCGTTTTCGCGCGACAGGTCTTTGAATTTCTGCGATACCTCAACCATTCACTTTCACCTCATTTCTCCTGCATATCAAGCTCCACGCCGCTGTACATCACAACACCGTTTATTTCCTTAACAGCAGGCGCAGGCTCATTCGCTATGTAAAAATCAGCCTCTATCTCGCCCTCGGGCGCTGGAAATCTCACTGTCACGAATATTTCCGTGGTAATCTCGCGCAGCACCCGAAGCTCCTCAGAAGTAAGCAGCCCGAACACGGCTTTAAGTCTGTATTTTCTGTTCACAAGGTCAATAAGCATATCTCCCTGTGTGTTGTAATTAATAACAGTACGGCGCGCTTCCCTGTCAACGGAAAGGCTTGTCACCTTATCGAAAGCAGCGCCGTTCAAATATATCGTCATATCACACCTCCATCAGCGCAAGCGTTTGGTCTTTTTGGTATTCATCTGACGCTGCACCTCACGTTCACCCGTGCGAAGCAGCTTTGCAAGGCGGTAGCTTTCCTCGGCAGACGCTATACCTGCACCCTGTTTGATTATTGATGTGTGCTTTTTTGTATCGCTCATATTATACTCCTTTCACAAAAACCGCCATGCAGCAGTGCCGCACGGCGGTTCGTCGTGTTATACCTTCCTCGCGGTAATTTTTATGTGATGCAGAGTTTCAGCCTTGACCTGCTCGGCGGAAAGTATCTCATATCTCGTATTGTTATACACAATGAGCATTCCCGCCTCAAAATCCACATCTGACGGATAGGAATTTTCACAGTCATAATACACTGTAATTTCAGATGTATCACGACCGCGGACAGAGTTGTATTCACTTATCCGCGAAGCTGTAACGACTCTGACGTTGCATATTTCAATATTTTCATAACCGTCCTCACGTGGAGAAAGCAAGGTTATCTCATCAGTGAGCAGGTCATAAGGTATAGGTTTAAACTGCATCAGCGCACCTCCCTGCCGCCGAACAAGCAACCCGCCGCTCTGAGCAAACGCACTGTCTGCATACTAAGATCGTAAACAGAGTCATTCTGCTGCGCCGCAGCCGAGCTTTGCTCAGTCGAGCTTGTGTAGGAATAATCCCCGATCGCGACCTTTTCAGTTGAGCCGCTACTCACAGCTTGCTGCTGTTCTTTCACAAGCTTATACGTCTGGAACGCCGCCGCCTGCTTAACATACTCGGCAGCCTTGCCGCCCGCCGCAAGAGCAGCTTCATATCTGCCCTCAGTAAGCGCGGCGATAGTGTACTCGGCTCTTTTAAGGCAGCATTCAAGCTCAGCGCTGCCCGAAGCGGTAAAACCCATATCATAGTATTCCTCAGCATTAATTATCATAGCCGTCTCCTTTCGCTGATATCCGTCTAAATAGAAAGAAGCTTTTAAGCGCTGACAGAAACAGCGATCGTAGCCTTTTTATTCTCGGGAATGAACAGATCGTGATACTTGCGGTAGTCAACGTCCCACGCATCAGCAAACTGGTTCAGCTCAGGTGTAATTATCTTCACATTGTCAGTCTTAGAAACCGCAACAGGGACGCTCTTGGGGCAGATAAGCCAGTTAACCACCAAAATCTCACTCCTTACAAACGGCTTGGTTAAGCCAATCTCAGAATTTGTTCCTCTCCGAATATGCTCAAAAACAGCCATTTGCCACCCTGTTGCCACCAATTTTGCACAAAAACAGAGCCGATGTTGTATCGGCTCGGGTGGTGTTGAGTTGTGTTCAAAGCTAGTGAAAATTGATGAAAGATGAAATCGCTAATATTCTTTAATATGGAATAGGTG
>JAZNTS010000037.1:0-4155 GCA_045591905.1 Oscillospiraceae bacterium
TGCCAGAGCTTCATGACAGAGCTTTCCAGACACATCGGTCCTAACCTCGACGTTCCCGCAGGCGACCTCGGTGTAGGCGCTCGTGAGATCGGCTATATGTTCGGTCAGTACAAGAGACTGAGAAACGAGTTCACAGGTGTGCTCACAGGTAAGGGTATCACATACGGCGGTTCTCTTATCCGTCCCGAGGCTACAGGCTATGGCGCAGTTTACTACACCACAAATATGCTCGAGCACTTCGGTGATTCCATCAAGGGCAAGACCTTTGCAGTTTCTGGCTTCGGTAACGTTGCTTGGGGTACTGTTAAGAAGGTTACAGAGCTCGGCGGCAAGGTAGTTACACTTTCCGGTCCCGACGGCTATGTATATGATCCCGATGGCGTTTGCACAGAGGAAAAGATCAACTATATGCTCGAGATGCGTGATTCCTGCCGCAACAGAGTTCAGGATTACGCTGACAAGTTCGGTGTAGAGTTCCATGCAGGCGAGAAGCCCTGGGGCGTTAAGGCTGACATCATTATGCCCTGTGCTACTCAGAACGAGGTTGGCATGGCAGAGGCTGAGAAGATCGTTGCTAACGGCGTTAAGTACTATGTTGAGGTATCCAATATGCCTACAACAAACGAGGCAGTTGCATATCTGAAGAGCAAGGGCGTTATCGTTGCTCCCTCCAAGGCAGTAAATGCAGGCGGCGTGGCTGTTTCCGGTCTTGAGATGAGCCAGAACTCCATGCGTTACAGCTGGACAGCAGAAGAGGTTGATGAGAAGCTCAAGATGATCATGAAGAACATCTTCAAGGCTTCCGTTGAGGCTGCTAACAAGTATGGCCTTGGCGATGACCTCGTTGCAGGTGCTAACATCGCAGGCTTTATCAAGGTTGCTGAGGCTATGAAGGCTCAGGGCTGTGTATAATCAAGGTACTGAATATTGATATATCGAGGGCGGAGAAATATCTCCGCCCTCTTGTTTTTGTGTGAGTTTTGTGCTAAAATTATCGTAATAACCGATTTTTGGGGGGCACATTATGGAACAATACCTTGATACTTCGTTTTCTCCGCAGCAGCGTGCAGAGGCGCTTTGTGATACGCTTACGACCGAGCAGCAGGCAGAACAGCTCAGATATGACGCGCCCTCTATACCCTCTGCGGGGCTTCCTGCATACAACTGGTGGAATGAGGGGCTGCATGGTGTCGCAAGAGCGGGCACTGCGACCGTTTTCCCGCAGGCTATAGGTCTTGCGGCTGCGTTTGATACAGAGCTTGTACAGCGCATCGCAGAAGTCATCTCTGTAGAAGCGCGAGCAAAATATAACGCGGCACAAAAGCACGGTGACTGTGATATTTATAAGGGACTTACCCTTTGGTCGCCAAATATAAATATATTCCGCGACCCGCGCTGGGGCAGGGGTCATGAAACCTATGGCGAATGCCCGTTCCTCACATCGCGGCTTGGAGTTGCGTTTGTAAGAGGACTTCAGGGCGAGGGAGAATATCTGCGCACTGCTGCGTGTGCAAAGCATTTTGCTGTTCACAGCGGCCCTGAGGAGTGCCGTCATGAATTTGACGCACGTGCATCAAAAAAGGATATGGAGGAAACCTATCTCCCTGCGTTCAAAGCGCTTGTTGAGGAGGCTCATGTCGAGGGTGTTATGGGAGCTTACAACCGCGTCAACGGCGAGCCTGCTTGTGCAAGCGAGTTCTTGATGGGAAAGCTTCGCGAATGGGGCTTTGACGGATATTTTGTGTCCGATTGCTGGGCTATACAGGATTTCCATCTGCATCACCATGTCACCGAGACCGCAGAGGAGTCGGCTGCGCTTGCGTTGAAAGCGGGCTGTGACATAAACTGCGGCAGCACATATGTAAAGCTGCTGTCTGCGCTTGAAAAGGGCCTTGTTACAGATGAGGATATCCGCAGCGCCTGCGTTCGCGCACTACGCACAAGAATACGTCTGGGACAGCTTGATAAGACGGAATACGATGATATTCCGTTTTCTGCGGTAGCTTGCAAGGAACATAAGGCGCTTGCGCTTGAGGCTGCACTGAAATCGGCTGTGCTGCTTAAAAATAACGGTATACTTCCGCTTAAAAATACGGAGGAGCTTACTCTTGCGGTCGTAGGGCCAAATGCGGCAAGCCGCGCTGTACTGGTTGGAAACTACAACGGCACGCCTGACCGCTATGTGACGTTTCTGGAGGGAATACAGGACAGCTTCAAGGGACGCGTTATCTTTGCCGAGGGCTGTCACCTCTACAGCGACCGTACCGAGGGGCTTGCACAGGCAGGCGACCGTTACGCGGAAGCAGTAGCCGCCGCGGAAAACGCAGATATAGTTATCGCGTGCGTAGGTCTTGACGCCTCTTTGGAGGGCGAGGAGGGCGACACGGGCAACTCTTACGCTTCGGGCGACAAGCCTGACCTTTATCTCCCCGAAAGTCAGCGCATACTGCTGCAAAGGCTCAAAGCCACAGGCAAGCCGATGGTGGCGGTGCTTGCTTCTGGAAGCTCGGTCAATATCGAAACAGACTGCGACGCGCTGCTTCAGATGTGGTATTCGGGTCAGTACGGAGGAGCGGCGCTCGCAAAGCTGCTTTTTGGCGAGGTATCACCCTCGGGAAAGCTGCCTGTGACATTCTATAAGGACAGCGACAAGCTGCCCGATTTCAGTGACTATTCCATGAAAGGCAGGACATATCGATATTGCGACAGTGAAAATGTGCTGTATCCGTTTGGATATGGACTAAGCTACGGAAAATTTGTCTGCGAAAGCGTAAGCTACATCGGAAATACTGCCAAGATATCTGTCAGAAACGTTGGTGCGGCAAGCGAGGACGTTGTGCAGCTTTATATCAAGGGCTACGGAGAAAATGATGTGCCGAATGTGAGCCTGTGCGGCTTTAAGCGCATTTATCTCGGCAGCGGTGAAAGAGCCGATATAGAGATAACCGTCCCAAAGAGCGCTTTTGAAACCGTGGACGAAAACGGAGTGAGAAGCGTTTCGGGAAGCGGATTTACGCTGTATGCGGGCGTATCCCAGCCTGATAAGCTTAGCGTCAGCCTTATGGGCGCTGCTCCTGCAGAAACGGAAATTTTGCTTTAAGGCTTGACAACTTAGGATTTATGTAGTATACTGTCAATGGACTGAAAGGGGAGCTTCGACAGCGGGGCTGAGAGTGTATCGGCTGAGATACAGACCCATATACCTGATTCGGATAATGCCGACGTAGGAAAGAATGTTCTTGGATTTAGACATTTGGGTGCGTGCTGATATCCGTCGGCACGCATTTTTTTACCGACGAAAACGTATAGCTTTCAGCCCGAAGACCGTAAGGACCACAGGTCTTTGGGTATTTTTATGCCGTTTTTTGCAGATGACCAACAGGAAACTCGTCCGAAAGGAAAGGTAAAATCATGACAGAAACTACAAAACAGGCGGGCGCGAGCCACGCAAAAATAACAGCTCTCGTTGAGGGCGCGGTGATGGTAGCGCTTGCCGCCGTATTAAGCTATGTAAGAGTGTTTCATCTTCCGTGGGGCGGCTCGGTCACGCTGCTGTCTATGCTGCCGATATGCGTCTACAGCATAAGGCACGGAGCGGTGAGCGGTCTTTTTGCGTCTTTTGTGATTGCGCTTATACAGTTCGGTCAGGGCTGTATTGACGGACTTTTCGGCTGGGGACTTACTCCCGTCATGCTGTTAGCCTGTATAATGCTTGACTATATACTGCCGTTTACGCTGCTGGGTCTTGCGGGAATTCTGCGTAAAAAAGGCATTGTGGGCTGGGTAACTGGTACGGCAGGCGTTATCGTGCTGAGATTTTTGCTGCATTTCCTTTGCGGAATAGTAATATGGCATAGCTTCGGCGAATTGTGGGAGGGTTTTTCCACTGATAACGAGGTGCTGTACAGCCTGCTCTACAATGGCGCGTATATGCTGCCCGAGCTTGTGTTTACTCTTACAGGAGCTATACTGCTGTTCAAGATACCGCAGACAAGAAAGCTGTTAACAGCAAACAAATAAGAAAAGAAAGCCTGAGAATCGCTCTCAGGCTTCAGTTTGTCGAAAAACTAAGTTTATGCCCGCGAAGCGGGCATTTTGATAACTTTTTTGACCGAATTCACTTCGGTCACAAAACACTTCTATCCGCACAACTGT
>JAZNTS010000038.1:0-10476 GCA_045591905.1 Oscillospiraceae bacterium
CCATAGCCTCGCACACACCCTCCTGTCCAAGCGACAGCGGCAGCATGAAAGCAACGTAGGTGTGTGGGTTGTAGCCCTCGGTCTGCCATATCGGCAGCTTACTGCGGCGCATTGCGCGCTGAACGCAGTGGTTAAGGTCAAGGTGCGAGATGTACTTCGCCCTGTCCATCTTTGAAAAGAACACTCTTGTATTAACGCATGGCACGGCAGACTTCACCTCCTACGCATTTTGTAACGCCGCAGTTCGAGCATTTTTCGCGGCAGTTCGGGGTAGCAATACCCTCATGGGCGCGTTTGTTCTCTTCAATAAAGAACTCACGCGAAACAAGCATATTTATGTGACTCCACGGTGCGATCTCATCGTAATCGCGGCGGCGGTTTGCATAGAACTCCATAGAAAGACCGCATTCGTCAAACGCCTGCTGCCACTTGCCGAAATCGAAATATACCTCCCAGCTATCCAGCTTCCAGCACTTTTTCGACGGGGAGTAAATGACCTTGCCTATACGGCGGACGCCGCGTGCAAGTACAGCTGCAAGCAGAGAGGTATTGTACTTCGACCAGCTTATGCTTATCTTTTTATCTGTGCAGATAGAGATAACGTGCTTCTGACGCGCCTTTATGCTCTCCTCGTCAAGCTGCGGCTCAAACGCGAAAGGGGTAAAGGGCTTCGGAATGAACGTTGACAGCGATATTGAAACGCTGACAGGCTTACCCTTTTTGCGGTTGGGATTTGCATAGAACTGCTCCACAACGGCTCTTGCGAGGTCATAGATGCCCTCGATATCCTCAAGCGTTTCTGTGGGAAGTCCAAGCATGAAATACAGCTTGATATTAGTATAACCGCCCTCGAATGCAATTTTCACGCTGTCAAGCACGTTCTGCTCGGTGACGTTTTTGTTTATTACGTCGCGCAGGCGCTGAGTTCCTGCCTCGGGCGCAAAGGTAAGTCCGCTCTTACGCACGTCGGTTATCTTTTTAAGCACCTCGTCGCTGAAGCGGTCAACTCTGAGCGACGGCAACGACAGGTTTATATCGTTTTTGCTGGTGTAATCCGTGAGGTCTGTGAGCAGACCCTCAATGTCCTTGAAATCACTTGTTGACAGCGAGGACAGCGATACCTCGTCATAGCCTGTATTCTCGCAGAGAGTTTTTGTCTGCGTGAGTATAGTTTCCTTGGATTTTTCTCTGAACGGACGGTAGATAAAGCCTGCCTGACAGAAGCGACAGCCTCTGATACAGCCGCGAAGCACCTCCACAACAGCGCGGTCATGCACGATATTGCAGAACGGAACCACAAAGCTGTCGGGCGCATACATCTTGTCGATATCCTTTACGATGCGCTTTGTTACCTGTAAGGGCGCTGTTTCTTTAGCAGTTATAGCTTTAACAGTGCCATCGTAGTTATAGGAAACATCATACAGCGAGGGGACATAGATACCCTCAATTTTAGCCGCACGGCGCAGAAACTCCTGTCGGTTTGTACCCTCTTTTTTGCATTGCTCCATAAGGCGCATAAGCTCAAGGTTTACCTCCTCGCCCTCGCCGATAATGAACAGGTCGAAGAAGTCCGCAAGCGGCTCGGCGTTGCATACGCAGGGGCCGCCGCCGACAACGATGGGCGCAAGACCCTCGCGCTCGCTCTGAAGCACGGGAACTCCCGCAAGGTCGAGCATTTCGAGGATAGTCGTGTAGCACATCTCATACTGGATAGTAAATCCGATAAAATCGAAGTCCTTTATAGGGTCAAGGCTCTCCAGTGCGAAAAGCGGGATATCGCGCTTGCGCATCTCCTCCTCCATGTCGGGGAGTGGCATGAAAACGCGCTCGCACCAGTAGTTCGGCACAGCGTTTTTAAGTCCGTACAGTATCTTCATACCGAGGTGCGACATTCCTATCTCGTAGGTGTCGGGGAAGCAGAATGCAAAGCGCACGTCTACCTTGCTCTTATCCTTGATAACTGCGCCGACCTCGCCGCCGATGTAGCGCGAGGGCTTTTGTATCTTCAGCAGAAACTCGTCAAGTATCTTCATACCCTCGGCTCCGCCTGTGTATTTTCTTTCAGACATTGTTTTGCTCCTTTTTTACATACTTTAATAAGTATAGCATATAGCAGCTTTTTTTTCAAGTGGTTTTATTTGAGCTGTGCCGCGCACATAAATTCAACAAATGATTGACGAGTGGCTTTCCTTCGGTGACGGCGAAGAACAGCGCAGCAGACCGCATAAAACAATGCCCTGAGAACAGCTCTCAGGGCATTTTGCATATTATTCAGCTTCGGGAGTTAGTCCGAGCTGTTCTTCTATCTGCATAAAAACATCGGCAGTCCGCGCGGTCGGGCGCTCAAATGCAAACGAGGAAACGAACAGTATCTCCGCGCCGTCGTCGATATAGTCAGACAATATATCATTGTCTTTTATATCTGATTTTGTAAGAGTGTCAGCGGCAATTATGTATTTCGGAGAGATGTCGCCGAGTGCGTCAAGCGGCGTGTAGCCCTCGCTCGTGCACAGGTTTTCGCCGCACATCGACAGCACCGCGCTGTCAAAGGTGTTGCTTCCTGCGGCAGTAAGCTTGTCTGTTACATAGATAAAGCTTTCAAGCTGTATCGACTCTGCGGCTTTTTCGAGCTTTCCCGCTGCGGCGACCACGAAAGTTTCTGCGGCTTCTCTGCCGCCGAATGCGGACGCGATATCACTGTACAGTGCGCTGTATTCTTCGATGGTGTTTGGCGGGTCGAGTATTATCACGGCGCAGCCCGCTTCGCTGAGTGAATATACATCGCGCTCCGACAGCGCGGAAAGTGTGAATACCACATCAGGCTTCAGTTCTATGATAGCTTCGATATCAGGGTTTTCGCTGCTGCCGACCGTTTTGATATCAAGGTCGGGGAAATCGCAGTAGTTGCTTTTTGCGATAAGTCTGTTGGAAAAACCGACCTCAACAAGTATATCAGTCACGGCAGGGGAGAGGCTCACGGCTGTTTTGGCTTCAGTCTTTATCTCGGTGCCGCGTATCACTACAGGAAACGGCTGAGCCTCCTCGGTCTGAACGTCCGAACCCGATGATACGATTATTTCGGTAGGCAGCGAGGAGGACTCCTCCTCGGGCTTGTTACAGGCGGTGAATATAAGGCAGAATGCTGCCAATAAGGGTAAAAAACGCTTCATATCAATACTCCAATCCAAGGTCGAGGCACGCGCTTATGTGTTCAATAAATCGGCGCGCGGTTCGCGGTGAACGTCCGCTTTTTCTGAGAGCAAAGCGCTCTGCGGCGGCGAAAAGCTCATCGTCGGACAATGTCAGCCCTCTGTCGTCGGCGAGCTTTTTCACTATGTCAAGGTACACCTTTTTGTCGGGCTTGCTAAAGGTTACATAAAGCCCGAAGCGGTCGGCGAGCGTCATGCTTTCGTCTATCGCGTCGGAGCGGCTTATCTCCTCGCCGGAGCGTTCCGTGGAGGTCTCCTTGATTATCTTGCGGCGGTTTGTCGTAGCGTATACAAGAATGTTTGCGGGGCGCGCCGCAAGCGAGCCTTCAAGCGCCGCTTTAAGTATTCCGAAACGGTCGTCGTTTTCGGCAAAAGTAAGGTCGTCTATCATGACAATGAAATGCAAGGGGCTGTTTTTCAGCAGTGAAAACAGCAGAGGAAGGCGCGAAACATCATTTTTTGAAAGCTCAACCATGCGAAGCTCGTCATATTCGTTAAGCAGAGCCTTTACTGTGCTGGATTTTCCTGTGCCCCTATCGCCGTAAAGCAGAACGTTCTGCGCAGGCTTGCCGTTAAGAAAGCAAATGGTATTATCCACGACCTGCTTGCGCTGCACCTCGTAATTTTTGAGGTCGGACAGGCGGATAGGGTCTGTGTTTTCGATGGGGCAGAGCGTCTCTCCATCGAATGAGAATGCCTTGTACCGTGCGAAGATTCCGCTGCCGTATCTGGCATAATGCTCTATAAAATACTCAGCAGTGTAATCGAAAGTGCCGTGCTCATAATCGGGGAGCGCTTTCAGCATTTCACTGTCGCAACGGTCGGACATTGCCGTTTTCAGCTTTTCAGAGCTGTACTCGGAAAACAGCTTTACAGCCATAACATCAAACTCAACACCTTTTTTCTGCATTTCTGTAGGTGAAGCGGCGCATTTCTCCATAACCGCATGATTGCCATAGGCAAGCAGATCATACAGATACTGCGAAAGACTCTTGTTTTCTGAAAGCAACGTGTGGCATATAATGCTGTAAGCTTCAAAACACTCGTGAGCAGTATCACAGAAGCAAATTCTTTCAAATGCTTTTACCAACGGATCGGACTGTATATCAAACATAAAGCTAGCACTGAGATAATTGACTACACTATTCATAAATCCCCCTCCTGTGCACGTGCGACCTCTTCTATCATGTGCTCAAGATCGTCAAGCGTATTCATTGTGCCGCAGAGATTGCGGAATCTTGCCGCACCGTTCATTCCCTTTAAGTACCATGAGGCGTGGCGGCGCGCTTCCTTCATGCCGACGCGCTCGCCTTTATCCTCTACAAGCAATCCAATATGGCGGCGCATTATGGTGAGCTTTTCCTCAAAAGACGGCTCGGGACGGACGGGCTTTCCCTCGTAGAAATCCTTTATCTGCCCGAACAGCCAAGGTCTGCCGTAGCTGCCGCGGCCAATCATCACAAGGTCGCAGCCTGTGTATCTGTACATCTCCTCGCACTGCTGAACGCTTGTAACATCACCGTTTCCGATAACGGGAATGCTGACCGCCTGCTTAACCTCGCGGATTATATCCCAATCGGCTGTTCCCGAATAAAGCTGCTCGCGCGTTCTGCCATGGACAGCGACTGCGGCGGCGCCGTTTTCCTCGGCTATCTTTGCCATCTCCACAGCGTTTATATCGTCTTTGTCCCAGCCTTTGCGTATCTTAACGGTCACAGGAAGCTCTGTAGCTTCGACTGCCGCCTTTACAAGCTCACCGAACAGCTTCGGCGTTTTCATAAGTGCGCTGCCCGCGCCGCCGCCGACTATCTTCGGCATGGGACAGCCTGCGTTTATATCTATTATCTCGGGGTGATATTTTTCTGCAATCTTCACAGCCTGCGCCATAAATGGCGGCTCAGCGCCGAAAAGCTGCACCGCCATGGGGCGCTCTGTGGGAGTGACAGACAGAAGCTCCGCGGTCTTTCTGTCGCTGTAGCACAGTCCCTTGCAGCTTGCCATCTCACCTACGACATAGGCAGCGCCGTATTCCTTTGCCATAAGGCGGTAGGCTCTGTCTGCAACGCTTGCCATCGGCGCAAGCGCGGCAGTCTTTTCTATCTGTACGCCGCCGATGCTGATGTATTCCATAGGTAATTAAATCCTTTCAAAATGCGTGTTTCATATTTATCCAGTATATATTTTAGCACAAAATGCAAAAGTGTTCAAGATATTGTTGTAATTTTCCTGAAAATATGATAGAATATAAAAGATACTGTAATTTGGTAGGAGGACAGAAATGGCTGCTGTAGCGAAAAAATCCTCAAGAGTGGGGCTGTTTGACGAATTAAGAGGCTTTGCGATCATATGCATGGTAGTTTACCACGCGATGTATGATCTGAAATATCTTCACGGAGTAGATGTACCTATCTTTTTTGAAAGCTGGTTTGACGTTATCCGCGACATCTTCGCGGGAATGTTCATGTTTATATCGGGCGCAGTGTGCAAATACTCGTCCAATAACGTAAAAAGAGGCGTGCAGTGCTTCTTCATCGGTATGCTGATGACTTTTATCATGCCGTTCTTCACAAATGGCACGATATTGTTCGGTATACTGCATTTTATGGGCGTGTGCATGATGCTGTACGGGCTTGCGGAGAGCTTCCTCAGCAAGATACCGTCGATCGTTGGCATAGCTGTATGTGTATTCCTGTTTATATTCACGATGAATATTGCCAAGGGTTACCTCGGCTTCGGCGGATTTGCGCTGATAGAGATACCCCAGCAGGCTTATGACGTAGGAGTGCTGTTCCCACTGGGTCTGAAGAACTCCTACTTCTGGTCGTCCGACTATTTCCCACTTTTGCCGTGGATGTTCGTGTTCTTTGCGGGCAGCTTTTTCGGAGTTTACGCCAAGAACGGCGACTTGCCGAAATGGACTTACCCCGTCCATATGCCATGGCTTGCGACAGTCGGAAAATACACTATCTGGATCTATATCCTCCATCAGCCGATACTTTACTTTACTTTTAACCTCATCTTCAATTAAAAGGTATTGCGCGGTTCATAAATTGGCTTGACAAAACACTTGAAAAAAATCGCGAAATGTTATATAATGAGTATTGTGTCTGCAGGAAACAGAGCAGACCGTAAATCAGACATTAACGTTGCGGCTGTGCCGCTGTCAGATAGAGAAAGCGAAAGGAGATAATCTTTATGAAGAACAACGAGATCTTGCCAGCAATATCGCTGCGCGGGCTGGTCGTTTTTCCGTCGATGGTGCTTCACTTTGATGTGGGCAGAGAGCGTTCAGTGAATGCGCTGAAGGCTGCGACGGAGGGCGACGGACATATATTCCTTGTGGCTCAAAAGGACGCGGCAAACGCCGACCCCGAGATCGACGAGCTGTATGAGATAGGCGTGGTTGCCGAGGTAAGGCAGCTTCTGACAACTCCCGATGGCTCTACAAGAGTGCTTGTGGAGGGACTTTACCGCGCAAAAAGAGTTAAGACCGCAAACCGCACCGAATATCTGCGCTTTGAGGTAAAGGCGCTTCCTGCGCGCAACACCGCACTGTCCGATACGACAAAGACCGCGTGCAGACGCGCACTGAAGAATGCGTTCGTTGACTATGCGCAGATAACTCCCAAAATGCCGCGCGAGCTGTATGACAGCATCGTTGGCGAGGAGGACTGCGAAAAGCTGTTTGAAAAGGTAGTTTTCAATGTCGTGCTGAAGGTCGAGGACAAGCAGAGATTGCTTGAAACTAATGGCACTCTCAACAGGATAAAGACGCTTATCGGAATGCTCACGAGCGAGCTTGAGATAATCGAGACCGAAATGGATATCCAAGAGCAGGTAAAGGAGCAGGTCGATAAGAACCAGCGCGAATATTACCTCAGAGAGCAGCTTCGTGTTATTTCGCGTCAGCTTGGCGACGGCGACAGCCCCCAGGAGGAGGTAGAGCGCTACATAGAGCAGATTGCGGCTCTCGGTCTTTCCGAGGACGTTACGGATAAGCTTGTAAAGGAAGCGGAAAAGCTGATGAAGATGTCCTATTCTTCGCAGGAGGCGGGCGTTATTCGCGGCTATCTCGATACAGTGCTGGAGCTTCCTTGGAACGAGAGAACAAAGGACAAGCTGGATATCGCAAAGGTACAAAAACAGCTTGATAAGGATCATTTCGGACTTGCAAAGGTAAAGGAGCGTATCACCGAAACTATCGCTGTGCGCGCTCTTGCTCCCGATATAAAGGGACAGATAATCTGTCTGTACGGCCCTCCCGGCGTCGGCAAGACCTCGATAGGCAAGTCGATAGCAAAGGCGCTCGGCAGAAATTATGCGCGCATTTCGCTTGGCGGCGTGCGTGACGAGGCTGAGATACGCGGCCACAGAAAGACTTATGTAGGCTCTATGCCCGGTCGTGTTATCGCGGCGCTGAAGCAGGCCAAGAGCATGAACCCCGTGATACTTCTCGATGAGATAGACAAGATGAGCAACGACTACAAGGGTGATCCGTCCTCGGCTATGCTTGAGGTGCTTGACAGCGAGCAGAACAATGCTTTCGTTGACCATTATCTTGAGATACCCGTTGATCTCAGTGATGTGCTGTTTATCACAACGGCAAACTCGCTGGACACTATCTCACCGCCGCTGCTTGACCGTATGGAGGTAATAGAGCTTAACAGCTACACACGCGAGGAGAAGTTTAACATCGCAAAGAAGCATCTGCTTCCGAAGCAGCTCAAAAAGCACGGCGAGAAGTCTGCGACCGTTAAGGTAAGCGACAAGGCGCTGTATGGTATCATAGATTTCTACACTAAAGAAGCGGGCGTAAGAAAGCTTGAGCGAAAGATAGCCGATATCTGCCGAAAGGCTGCAAAGCGTCTGGTTTCGGGTGAGAAGAAGATAAACGTTACTGACGCGAATCTCTCTGATTTCCTCGGAGTAAAGAAATATCTGCCTGAGCATCTTGCCGCACAGGACGAGATCGGTCTTGTAAACGGTCTTGCATGGACTTCTGTCGGCGGTACTATGCTTCCGCTTGAGGTGCTTGTGCTTGACGGCACGGGCAAGACCGAGTTCACAGGCAGCCTCGGCGATGTAATGAAAGAATCCGCTAAAATAGCGGTGAGCCTCACAAGGGCGCTTGCCGACAAATACGGCATTGATAAGGAGTTCTACAAGAACAAGGATATACACGTTCATGCCCCCGAGGGCGCAGTTCCGAAAGATGGCCCCTCCGCGGGTGTTACGCTGACAACAGCGCTTGTGTCTGCGCTTGGCGGTATTCCCGTGCGCCGCGATGTGGCAATGACGGGCGAGATAACTCTGCGCGGAAAGGTGCTTGCTATCGGCGGACTTAAGGAAAAGGCTATGGCGGCTTATCGTGCGGGTGTTAAGACGGTATG
The DNA here is from genome assembly GCA_045591905.1 of Oscillospiraceae bacterium. Classification (GTDB taxonomy): domain Bacteria; phylum Bacillota; class Clostridia; order Oscillospirales; family Ruminococcaceae; genus CAG-115. Next base: position 8,600 of record JAZNTS010000038.1, read on the forward strand.
TATCCCCAAGGAGAACGAGCCTGATATTGCAGAGCTTGACGAGGTTGTAAGACAGAACGTCAAATTCGTTGTTGCCGAGGACATCGGCACGGTGCTTGACGCGGCTCTTGTCACGCCCAATTGCTCGCCTAAAAAGAATGGCAGTATCAAAAAGAAAAAAGCCATAAGCGCTGAGATGTCGGAAAAGATCCCCGTGCTTTCGGCTAACTGACAGGTGACAAATGAATTTTAACAAAGCTGAATTTTTCACTTCCTACGGAAGCTTCAAGCAGATACCGAAGTCCACAAAGACCGAGATTGCCTTTGCAGGACGCTCAAATGTGGGCAAATCCTCGCTGATAAATAAAATATTCAACAGAAAATCTCTTGCGAGAGTGAGCGCTGTTCCCGGAAAGACCGCAACGATAAACTTCTATGCGCTGGAAAACGTGCATTTCGTTGATCTTCCGGGGTACGGCTACGCAAAGGTAGCGAAGTCCGAAAAGGAACGCTGGGGCGAGCTTATCGAGGGATATCTCGGTGATGACAGAGAGCTTGCGCTGGTGTTTCAGCTTGTGGATTTCCGTCACCCGCCTACTAAGGACGATATCATGATGATAAATTACCTTATAGACAGCGAGCTGCCGTTTGTGGTGGTGCTGACTAAAGCGGACAAGCTGTCTAAAAAGCAGCGTAGTGAACGCCGCGAGGCGCTCATGACGGAGCTTCCCTGTGCCGAGGATATCACCGTTGTGGAATTTTCCGCGCAGACAGGCGAGGGCGTAGAGGAGATACGCGCGATCATTGAGGAGCTTGCCGCAAGCGATTGAGTGTAATTTTCATCTTGCTTACACATTGTGCGCTTGACATCGGTGGCTTTAGGGGTTATAATACTAAATGTATCGCTATGAAAGGACATTTATCGACATGACCGACAAGAAAAGAAAAAGAATGATGACGGCAATGCGAGTTATGGCGCTTGTGCTTGCGGTCATCATGATAATAGGCGTTATTCTACAAGGCTTTATGTAAAAAGCCAACGAAAGGATCACTGACAAAATGGGTTTATTCAGAAACTATAATGATACAGGCTCGGGCGTAGCAAAGAGAGGACCGCAGAAAAAGCCGTTCTTCCGCTTCTGGGAGGTCTTTGCAAACAAATTCTGGACGCTGTTGTATATAAATTTTATTTATGTGCTGTTCTGCCTGCCTATTGTGACGTTCGGTCCCGCTACAGCGGCTGCGACAACACTTTTGCGTAATATTTATCTTGAAAAGCCGCAGTTTGTTTTTCATGATTTCTGGCAGGCGTTCAAAAAGAATTTCAAGCAGTCATTCATTATCGGTATATTTGATGTAATAGTCATCGCGCTGACGTTCTATGCATTCTATTTTTATTCGACGAACATGAATACTCAGGATAACTATTGGCTGTATTATGCGCTGACAATGGCGGCTGAGGTCATATTCCTGCTGATGAATTTCTACATCTATCCGCAGATAGTGGCGCTCAATCTGAAGATGCCCTCTATAATCAAGAATTCGCTGATCTTAGCGTTTGTAAACCTCAAGGGCAACCTTATTGCACTGGCACTGTTTATAATTTATTATATGCTGGTGCTGTTCTTTGATGTTTTCGTTTTGATCTTTGCTCCCATCTTACCGTTTGGCTGGCTTGGCTTTGTTGCAGTATTCTGCTGCTATCCCGCAATACAGAAATTTATCATCAATCCGTTTTATGAGGCAAAGGGTGAAACCAATCCCGAGCTTCCTGTTTATGACGATGATGAGGAGGCTGTGTTTGAGGACAGAGGCGGCGAGGAAGCTCCCATCAAGATGAAAAAGGAAAAGAAACAGGGCAAGATAATCAGATAAAGATCAAGGCTTCTCCGAAAATG
>JAZNTS010000039.1:0-4718 GCA_045591905.1 Oscillospiraceae bacterium
AGATCCATCATTTGGTGCGACGGAAGAACAACCGAGGAATGCAAGGACATCGAAAGTATCATCGGTCGTGACAGACTTATCGAGATCACCGCAAATCCCGCTATCACAGGCTTTACTGCCGCTAAGATCATGTGGGTAAAGAATAACGAGCCTGAGAATTATGAAAAGTGCCGTCACATTCTGCTGCCTAAAGATTATATCAGATTTATGCTTACAGGCGAGTATGCGACTGAGGTTTCTGACGCTTCGGGTATGCAGCTTCTTGATATTCCCAACCGCTGCTGGTCTGACGAGGTGCTGACAAAGCTCGGCATTGACAAGGCGCTGCTCGCTAAGGTCTACGAGTCGCCTGAGATAACAGGTACTATCACTAAAAAGGTCGCTGAGCTCACAGGACTTAAAGAGGAAACTCCCGTTGTCGGCGGTGCAGGTGATAATGCCGCTGCTGCTGTCGGAACAGGCGTTGTTGAGGACGGCAAGGCTTTCACAACTATAGGTACTTCGGGTGTAGTATTTGCTCACACTTCTGATATTGCTATTGACAAAAAGGGCAGAGTTCACACATTCTGCTGTGCCGTTCCCAATTGCTGGCACGTTATGGGTGTAACCCAGTCCGCGGGTCATTCTCTCAAGTGGTTCAGAGATAACTTCGCTTGGTCTGAGATGGAAACTGCGCTTGCTATGGGCGTTGACCCTTATTATCTCATGGATAAAGAGGCTGACAGTGTTCCTATCGGTGCAAACCGTCTGCTGTATATGCCTTATCTCAACGGCGAGAGAACACCTCATCTTGACCCCAACGCAAGAGGCGTGTTCTTCGGTCTGTCGGGAATGCACAAGAAAAAGGATATGCTCCGTGCTGTTATGGAGGGCGTTTCTTACTCTCTGCGTGACTGCGTTGAAGTAATGCGCGAGATGGATATCAACGTAAGCGACATGATGGCTTGCGGCGGTGGTGGAACATCTCCTCTGTGGCGTCAGATGCTTGCTGATCTGTATGCTTGCCCCGTTAAGACAGCCTCCAGCAAGGAGGGTCCTGCTCTCGGTGTTGCTCTGCTTGCAGCCGTTGGCGCAGGTATCTATTCCAGTGTTCCCGAGGCTTGCCGCGCTGTTATCAAGACCGATAAGATACAGGAGCCTATTGAGGAGAACTCCCGTCAGTACGAAAAGGTATATGAGATGTACCGCAAGCTGTATCCTGCTATGAAGCAGTGCTTCAACGAGCTTTCTGAGCTTTGATATTACGCAAACATAAGAAAATCCCCGTTATTTACGGGGATTTTTTCTGCGATATTGAAACATTTTGCCACTATATTTCGTCTTACTTATGAAAGCAGCTTTCAGAAAGAGGGTGATAAAATGACCGAGCAGCAATTTGAAAAATACATCAAGGCTTATCGTGCAACGGTGTTCAGGCTTGCTTACAGCATGATGAAGAACCGCGAGGACGCCGATGATGTAACTCAGGACGCTTTTGTTCGGCTGTATCAGTCACACGAGGAATTTATCACCGAGGAAAACACCAAAGCGTGGCTTATCCGAGTTACAATAAATCTTTGCAAGGATCTGCTGCGCTGCGCGTGGCGAAAGCACAGAGCAGATGATATGCCCGAAAAGGTATGCGAAAGCAGGGAAGAGCTGCATTTGCTTGAAAGTGTAAAGCGGCTTAAACCCGAAAGCAGTGCGGTCATATACCTGTTCTATTACGAGGGTTATTCGGCAGAGGAGATCGCAAGACTGCGAAAAACAAGCTCTGCCGCCGTAAGAACTCGGCTAACGCGCGCACGAAAGGAACTTAGGAAGATGCTCTCAGAGGAGGAAGATTTATGAGGCAGGAATACAATAAGCTTTTCGATAAAATTACTTCCGAAAGGAGCGACAAGCAGCTTTTTGAGGAAGCTATCAGAAAGGCGGAAAATATGAAACACAAAAGTAAATTCAATAAAAAGGCTGTCATAGTGCCTGTTGCGGCAGCGATGACGATCGCGGTCGGCGGCATCGGTGTTGGTGCGGCATTCGGCTTTGATTATCTCACCAATCTTTTTGCCGATAACGAGGTGCTTGTTTCTGAGATACAGTCAAATGTTTTTGAGGACAGCGACGGTCATGTTAAAATAACTGTCGAGCAGCTTCTCAGCGACGGCAGACATATCCATGCGGCAGTGCATTACGAGGCTCTTGACGAGCGCGGTGAACAGTGGCTTGCGGGAGAGCCTTTTGGAGCTCAGCCTAACTCATCTCACCGCATTTTACGCATAGACTGTGTTAATGCCGATCATGCCGGTGTAACTTCTTTCGGCAGCTTTGAAGTTAAAGAGCTTCGCACTGCGACAGACCGCTATTTTTATCTTAACAGTGAGAACGCTTTGCAGAGCACCGAGGAGCTGTCAGGATATCTGTGTTATTCTATGGTGAGCAGCTTCAACAAAATAGCGTCAATAGATATAGAAAGCACTATGGAATTTAAACGTTTCAAAATTGTTGGCGATGAGCGTGCAAGCAAGTATCTGACACCGACATACATTGAAATTTCGCCGCTTTCCTATGCTCTGTACGCTAATGATGACTACGGTCTTGTTATTACGGAAGATTTACCATCGGGCGGCTGGAGATCATATTCAACGCTTTCTTGGGAGGAATACAACGCTGAAGTGAGTAACAAAACTGTAGCTCTTGTGCTTTCGGACGGCGAAAGGATAGAGTTGCCTAAAGGCTCGGGCGGCTCTAGTGATGACTGCTATATCTGGCAAAGCGGTGAGATATACAAGATTACCAACAACCCGTCACGCTGGGCAGATTACAGCATTGAATTTGACTTCGACGAGCTTGTCGGCATCGAGATAGGCGGCGTTTATTTCGACCTTATAGCTGAATAAAAAATATCTCCTCCGTTTTCACGCGGAGGAGATACTTTTATTCATTATCAGCAATAGCTTTTACTCGCTCAAACACCTGACCCTTTTGAAAATCATTTAAGCTGCGAAAAGTGCTCAGAAGCTGCTGTTCGTCATAGCTTAGCACAAACTTGTCGAGCGGACGCTTAACATTGGTAAGTCCCGCTATATAATCCAGCGAAACATCATAATACTTGGCAATTGCAATTGCAATATTAAGAGGAAGCTCACGCTCGCCGCGCTCATAACGACCGTACTGTGTTGTTTGCATAAACAGCTCTTCTGCAAGCTCTGATTGTTTTTTATCTGCGTCTTCGCGAAGGTCTTTGATTCGATAATAGTAGTTCACAATATCACCGTCCGGTATTTATTTTTAATAAATTATAACAATATATTACCTTTTGGTGTTGACAAAGTGAATTTACAGTGATATAATATATATCAAAACACCATATGGTTTTACTAATTGCCGAATGGTGACATTAAGAAAAGGAAGGTTTTTATTATGTTTTGTTCAAAATGCGGCAAACAGGTCGCTGATGGTGCGGCTTTCTGTGATGGCTGCGGGTATGCCTTGAGTGGCGGTACACCGTTTGCGCAAAGCCAAGTCAGTCCAAGCTCAAAAATGACAGACGCTGAGAAGAATGAGAAAATGCGTGCGGTGCTTCTTTTCTGTATATCATCAGTAATGGATCTGCTGTTCTGGTGGCTGGTCGTTGCATCTGAGTTCAAAGCGGTTTCATTTTTGTTTGAGGGAACTGCACCGAGCTATGTTATTGAGAGCTTATTTGAGAAGCTTTTCGAGAACTGCGGCGGAATTATGATCTTTATTTGCGTAGTGCTTACGATAGGCTATACCGTGATAGGCATAACTTCATATGCTATGCCATATATGAAGCGTGATTTTTCTTCAGCGCTTCCTGCTATAAAAACAAATAATATTATCGACTCGGTAATACTTATTCTTGGAACAGCAGCGATTTTTGTGATTTTTATCGCAGAGTTAAATGCAGAGCCGCCTTATTTTTTGCTTGTTCCTGTCTTAATTCTTGCGTGGGGACATATCTGTGTTGTTGTTACGTATAATAAGGCTGTTAAAGCTGAAGCGTATGCTATTTGGCAAGAAAACCAAACTAACGATGAAATGAGGTATAACGGCGAAGAAAAGTATTCAAGCAAAAATGTGCTTTCAAGATCGAGGGTATCAGTTTCTAATAATGCCGCAATAAATAAGGCCACGCGTACATGGGAATGTGAGAATTGTGGAACGATGAACAGCAACACTGATTCTTTTTGTAAAGATTGCGGAAATTACAGATAATCGAAAGGCTCTGCGTTATGCAGAGCCTTTGCTAATATCAATTACTTTTCGGTCTTATCGCAGTAGCAGATACCTAAACCAACGGTACTCATATACACACGACCGTAAACGTTAAGGTCGCCGCATATCCAGTCACCGTTTCCAAGTCCGCCGAAGCGGTGAGCGTCATCGTTTACGCGCGTCCAGGTAGCACCGTCGTCCTCAGACATATAGATGCCCTTTGTGGAGTTATCAGCGACTGTACCGTAAATATAGATCACATAAGGGTCGCCGTCGTTTTTCGCCTTGCCAAGACTTACTGCGTCACACATTTTAACGCCATCATACTTAGTGAAAGTCGAGCCGTAGTCGGTCGTCTTGTAAAGTCCGGCACCCGCGGGGAGATAGAACGTACCTGCTGAGTCAGGAGAAACACAGAGCCTATCCTCGGAAATAAACATATCAGTTGCTGTTTTTTCAAAGCTCTTTCCGCCATCAGAGCTTACATAAACTCTATCATTACC
>JAZNTS010000040.1:0-12320 GCA_045591905.1 Oscillospiraceae bacterium
TTATGAATTTCACGGTTTTATTACAGACGATGAGCTTGCGCAGCTTACCGCCGATGAACGCATACAGATTACGATGTGCGGCGAGAAAAAGTGCGGCGGATATGTAGTTCCGCTGTCGAGGTTCTATGGAAAGCTGTTTGATATGCTGCTTCAGCGGAAAATATACGATTTTCTGCCGTGGGAGCGCGAGATGCCGCTGATGCTTGATAAATGGCGCGAGTTCTGCGAAAGCTCAAACGAAAATGTAACGTATGTGTTTAACTGCGTGATGCTGCAAAATCCCATGTGTGAAACTATGATGCGTTTCGGCTTTGACGAACAGCGCTCGGCGGAATACATCGGCATGATAGCAGAGGCAGTGAAGCCGATGCGTCCGCTGGTGATTTATCTTAAAAACAGCGACCCTGCAGCTTCGGTGAAAAAGGCCGCGGCAGAGCGCGAGGGTTGGCTTGACGGAGTGATAGATTATCATGTGAATGGCGCATACGGCAAAAGTATAGGCGCACAGGGCTTTGACGGGTATATCGCCTGTCTTGAGGAACGTCAGCGCCGCGAGCTGCGGATACTGCAGCAGCTTAATGTTGAAAGCATTGTTATAGACGATCCTCAGAATGATTGGGACGAAGCATATGATAGAATAAAAATTGCGATAATTTAAAAAGACGGTGAGATGGCTTTGCGCTCACTTGATGTAAAACAATACGATATCGCCGCGCGTTTGCGTTTATGCAGATGTGCGGCGGTGTTTTTTCCAAAATAATGGCACTGTAGGTCTTGCAAAACGGAATGTTTTGTGATATAATGTAAAGGATAATACAATAATATGGGTCATTCCGTGCATTTTCACGCCGACCCCTTATAGGAGATACTATGATACAGTACGATGAAGTAAGACTTGCCATGGAGGCGCTGACCGCTGATATAGAGGAGCTTAAAGGCGCACTCGACCTTGACAGAGTAAAGATAAAGCTTGACGAGCTTGAGATGAAATCTACCGAGCCTACCTTTTGGGACGACCCCGAAAAGTCGCAGGCTATACTGCAGCAGATAGGTCAGTACAAGGGGACTATCGGCGGCTATGAGAAGCTTAAAACAAACCACGAGGACGTTCTCACCATGATAGAGCTTGCGGAGGAATCCGAGGACGAGACCATGGTTGACGAGATAAAGGAGCTTGCAGAGTCCGTAAAGACGCAGCTAGAGGAGCAGAAGCTTGCTACCCTGCTTAAAGGCGAGTATGACAGCAGCAACGCTATCCTGTCGTTCCATGCGGGCGCGGGCGGTACAGAGGCTCAGGACTGGGTATCCATGCTGCTGAGAATGTATACAAGATGGGCAGACCGCCATGGATTCAAGACCGAGATACTTGATATCCTTGACGGTGACGAAGCAGGTATCAAGAGCGCTTCTATCCACATTCAGGGCTACAATGCATACGGCTTTTTAAAGAGCGAGCACGGCGTTCACAGACTTGTAAGAGTGTCGCCGTTTGACTCCGCAGGCAGACGTCAGACAAGCTTTGCGTCTGTCGAGGTAATGCCCGAAATAGAAAAGGACGTTGATGTTGATATCCGTCCCGATGATATCGAAATGGAAGTGTACAGAGCCAGCGGTGCGGGCGGTCAGAAGGTAAACAAGACCTCCTCGGCTGTAAGACTTATCCACAAGCCTACAGGCATCGTTGTTTCCTGTCAGACACAGAGAAGTCAGGTGCAGAATCGCGAATTCTGTATGAAGATGCTTGCCGCAAAGCTTATTGAGATAAAAGAGCGCGAGCACCTTGACAAGATTTCCGATATCAAGGGTGAGCAGCTCAAGATAGAGTGGGGCAGCCAGATACGTTCATATGTATTCATGCCTTACACGCTTGTTAAGGATAACAGAAGCAACTTTGAAACAGGTAACGTTCAGGCTGTTATGGACGGCGAGCTGGACGGTTTTATCAATGCATTTCTTAAGGGCAGAAGCCTCGGTGAGTTTTAATGGAAAAAAACGATGTTATCCGGCTTGAGATAACAGGTCTTACTAACGAGGGAAGCGGCGTCGGCAGATATGAGGGCATGGCTGTATTTGTGCCGATGACGGCTGTCGGAGATGTTATACTCTGCCATATCGTAAAGGTGCTGAAGAGCTATGCTTACGGTAGAGTGGAGGAACTGCTAAGCCCCTCGGCTGACAGAGTTAAAAACGACTGTCCATCTTACGGGAAGTGCGGCGGCTGCTCGTTCAGGCATATAAGCTACGAGGCGGAGCTTCGCGCTAAAGAGGGTTTTGTGCGCGATGCATTCGAGCGCATAGGCGGTCTTTCTCCCGAGTTTTTGCCGATATGCGGCAGCGAGAGCACCGAGGGCTATCGCAACAAGCTTCAGATGCCTGTTGCAAAGTCCGATATCGGCGAGGTGTACTGCGGATTTTATTCCGAGCGCAGCCATCGTGTTACACCTGTTAAAAAGTGCCTTTTGCAGCCCGATATATTTTCGGATATTACTGCTTATGTGATACAGCAGGTGAAAAAACTGAAAATATCGGTGTATAACGAGCATAAGCACGAGGGTGTGCTTCGCCATATCTTTCTGAGAAAGGGACACTACAGCGGCGAGATCGCCTTGTGTCTTGTGGCAAGAAGAAAAACGCCCGAGCTTTGCAAGCTTGCAAAGGAAACGATGCGCAGATTTCCCGAGATAAAGGGCGCTGTGCTTAATATCAATAAAGAAAAAACAAATGTGATACTGGGCAGCGATGAGATAACGCTGTTCGGTGAGCCTGTTATAACAGATACGATGTGTGAAAACGAGATATCCATATCTCCGAAGTCGTTCTATCAGGTGAACACTCCCGCGGCTGAGGCGCTTTATCGTCAGGCGGCAGATTTTGCCGAACCACAGGGAAAGCTGCTGCTTGACCTATACTGCGGCGCTGGCACTATCGGACTTTCTATGGCAAAGCAGGCAAAGCGCGTCGTTGGTGCGGAAATAGTTCCCGAGGCTGTGGAAAACGCAAAGGAAAACGCTGCGCGCGGCGGCTACGACAATGCGGAATTTATCTGTGCCGACGCGGGACAAGCTGCAAAAACGCTGCTGCAACAAGGCTCAAGACCCGATGTCATCGTAGTTGACCCGCCGAGAAAGGGCTGCGACGAGATGACGCTTTCCGCGTGTGCGGAGATGACTCCCGAAAGGATAGTAATGATATCCTGCAACGCGGCGACCGCTGCAAGGGACTGCAAATGGCTCTCGGAGCATGGCTACAGGGCGGAAAAGGTGAGAGCATTCGATTTGTTCCCGAGAACAACGCATACGGAGTGCGTAATATTGCTGAAGCGCTGCTGACAGGTTTAAGAGCGCTTTACGCTTAAAAATAAACACAAACTACGGAGGTGTACTACCATGAAAAAGGTTACACGATCAAAGCAGGACAAAAAAATGCCCATGTCGCACGAGCGCATCTATAAGCTTATGCTTCTTGTGACTTTCGCAGTTTCGGGTGTGTTTTTTATTATCAATCTCATTAAGCTTAATGTTCCGGGAATTATTGCCATCGGCGGCTGTATGCTCGTATTTTTGGTGGCTTTGATACTTATGAAAAAGCGTTTGGTGAAGCGCGAGATCAGAGAGATGGTGCTTGCTGTCGGACTTGAGGTCATGATCTTCGCCATATCGCTGTTCAGCGGTGAGTCCTACAGTGACGACTTTCCGATGTTCCTTTGTGCGATCGCGATAACAGGTCTTTATATGAAGCCGTTTTACACAAAGCTGCAGCTTATCGTTGCCGATGTTCTTTTGGTAGCGATGTACATCATCAATCCCGAAAAGTCCGAGGGACTTGCGCAGTATCTTTTGTGCCTTGGTATTTTCTCGCTTGCTGGATTTATCATCTATCTTGTTATCAAGCGCGGACGTGCGTTCATTGATATCAACCGTATGCAGGCTGTGCAGTCCGAGAATATTCTCTGGGATATGCAGGAGATGGGAAACAAGATACAAAGCGACTTCAACAATTCCTCTGACCGCATCAAGGAGAGTGCGCGTGCGCTGGAGCAAGGCTCTGTTTCTATTATAAGCAGCGCTACCGACGTTGCAAATCTTTGCCACGACGTACATGACAGAGTAAATGATACTGCAAAGCAGATAAAAGAGCTTAACCATCAGGTGAAAAAGTTTGAGGAAGCGCTGTCTGACAACGACACAAATATGTCTGCCATGACAACGCAGCTTCAGGACGTAAATAAGGGTATACTTGACACAAGCGCTGCGGTAAACGATATGAAGGTGCAGATGAACGAGGTTGCCGCTATAGCAGAGCAGCTCGGTACTATATCCTTTAAGACCACGCTTCTGTCGCTGAATGCTTCAGTCGAGGCTTCTCACGCGGGCAGTGCGGGCGCAGGCTTTGCTGTTGTTGCGGCTGAAATGAAGGAGCTTTCTGAAAACAGCGACCGCTTTTCAGAGCGTGTTTCCGAGGTGGTTGGGCAGCTTCTCAATCAGGTTGAGATAATTTCCGACCAGTTTGCCGCAAGCACTCGTGCCATCGAGCGCTCCGAGGCAACAATGGCAGGGCTTCAGCAGAGCTTTGAGCAGCTTACTCATCGTTTCGATTCGCTGTATGATAATATCGAGCAGCAGAATCAGAGCGTTGAGGACGTAAACAATACATTCATGTATCTTAACAGCGGCGTAGACGAAGTTAAGCGCGGCTCGTCCGATAATATGTCTACAGTAAGCGATATCGTTAAGATAATGGCAGATTACAGAGAGAATATCAGCAGAGTTGTTGAGAACACCAGACTGAAATAATTTCGACTTACGCACGGCTATCGGGCTTTTGGGGGTGCACAGTGAACAGAGTAAAGGTGTGGGGAATATATTCCGCCTATTCTATTCTTTTTGCTGCGGTTTTTGCGGTTATGCTCGCAGTGCTTACAGCGTCTGTTGCGGCGCTTCCTGCAGGGCTTCTCTTTGCTGTGCTTGGCGGAGTTATGCTGGTGTTTGATGTAAGCTTTGTGCTGACAGAGCTTTCGCCATTTATAATGCTTTTCGGCGGACTTTTTGCGGCGTGTGCCGCAGTGGTCTGCGGACTTCTCGCAGTCAAGGCGGGTTTTGGTGTTTCAAGGTTGTTTCTGGTGCTTCGTCGCAGGTGCGACAGGCTGAGAGGCTGGCAGTGATGAATAAGGCTATAAACCGCGCTTTGGTAGTGTTTGCGGTGCTGACGCTCGTTTTTGGCGTGCTGCTGTGGTTATATCGCGACAGCAAGGGCAACGCCGAGTATTATGAGGGAAGCAATTCCGTATCGCTTTGCGAATATATTGAGCTTGAGCTGCTGAAAACCAATGTGGAGCTTATTCCGTATGACGGAGATGAGATACGCTTTGAGTTCAAAAGCACCGTTCCCATAACTGTAAAAAAAGGCGACAATCGCTTGGTCGTCACAGAAAGTGACGAGTTCGTGCTGACGTTTATGACGTCCGAGTCAGAGCAGCTTGGCTTCAGGCTGTATCTCCCTGAGGTCTGCTACCGCAGTATCACCGTGTATACTTCTTCGGGTGCTGTAAGTGCTGACGGCGTTTTGTCCGAGGAGATGAACGTCGTCACAAAGAGCGGAGATATCAGCGTGACCTCATGCAGCACGCCCGTAAAGCTAACCAGCGGCACAGGAGATATACTTCTTGATTTTGACGATGCGGCAGCGGGAAGCGTTATTGAGGCGCGAAGCGGTAATGCTAAGCTTATTTTGCCTCGCGGCAGCTCGGTGGCATTGAGCTATAAAACAGAAACAGGCAGATTTATATCCGATATGATAAGCGGCAGCATTGACGGCAGCTATATGCTTAGCTTCAGTGGCGGCGAAAGGCTGATAAATGCTGATGTAATATCAGGAACGTTTACAGTAAGCGAAAAAACAGACTAGTTCAGGAGGCAGATATGAAAAATTACCGACAGGTCTTGTCCATTGCATCGGACGAGCAGCAGCAGTTTTTTAACCTTTCCTATGAGGTCGAGGAGTGCGTAAGACGCAGCATGGTCACTGAGGGAATTTGTGTTGTAATATCGCAGCATACCACTTCGGCCGTGTTCCTTGAGCACGATGACGAGGATCTTTATGCCGACTGGCTTGCTCTGCTGTCTGCTGTAGTTCCCGAGGAGAGCGTTTACAAGGTGGATTATTCCTCGGCGGCTCAAGGTCATCTGAAGCAGATGATTTTTGGCGCTTCGGTAACGGTGCCGATATCTGACGGCCGACTGGAGCTTGGCCCAAGACAATACATAATGTACGGAGATTTTGACGGCTGCCGCGAAAAGGACGTTGTTGTCAAGATCATAGGAGAATAAATATCAATGCTTTCGGTCATTATTCCTGCGTATAATGAGCAGGAGAATATAAAAAATACCGCCTGTGTGATATCGGATATACTCGTACAGGCTGGGATAGATTATGAAATAATTTTTGTGGACGACGGCTCAAAGGACAGCACTTGGGCGGAGATAACCTCCGCCAATGAGGCTGATACCAATGTGCGCGGCGTCCGCTTTTCGCGTAATTTCGGCAAAGAGGGCGCTATCTTTGCGGGTCTAAAGGCGGCGCAGGGAGATTGCGCGGTGCTTATCGACTGCGATCTTCAGCACCCACCTGAGCTTATTCCCAAGATGTACAGTATGTGGGAGAGCGGTGCAGAGGTCGTTGAGGCGATAAAGGCGTCACGCGGAAAGGAAAGCCTTTTCTATAAGCTTTTTGCTAAGAGCTTTTACAAGATGATGAAGTCGTCTTCGGGAATAAATCTTGACGGCGCAAGCGATTTCAAGCTGCTTGACCGCCGTGCGGTAGATGCTTTGAACGAGCTTCCCGAAAGAATGACGTTTTTCCGTGCGCTTTCAAGCTGGGTAGGCTTCCGCACAGAGAAGATAGAGTTTGACGTAAAGCCGCGTGCGGCGGGAAAAACAAAATGGAGCTTTACAAAGCTGTTTAAGTTTGCCGTAAACTCCATCACAAGCTTCACAAATCTGCCGATCCATCTTATTACGGCGGTCGGCGTTCTCTTCGGCGTTTTTGCGGTCGTGGTCGGGGTGCATACGCTTGTGAACTATTTCTGTGGAAACGCCGCAGAGGGATTTTCAACGGTAATTCTGCTGATACTTATCGTAGGCGCTTGTATCCTTATCGGTATAGGTGTTATAGGCTTCTATCTGTCTAAAATTTACGAGGAGATAAAGCAGCGTCCGCGGTATATCATAGCGGAGCGCGTAGGCGAACAAAGAAAGGGTGAGCATAATGAGCGAACAGACCGCAGCTAGCGTTACGGCGGTTTCAGCGGCGCGCGGCACACTGCTTCGGGCATGGGATTTTGTGCTGAGAAATCGCGCATATTTTCTGTCGTTCTTGCTGCCTATTATTATTCTTTTTGCTGCTTATATACAGTTCGGCGTTTGGCCTTTTGGTGAACGCTCGGTGCTTTCGCTTGATCTTAATGCGCAGTATGTATATTACTATGATTATATGTACGATGTTTTTGCGGGCGAGGAGAGCCTTTTTTACAGCTGGAGCAGAAATCTTTCGGGTGAGTTCGCCGGTATAATCGGCTATTATCTCGCAAGCCCGTTTAATTTTCTGGTATGGCTGTGGGACAGAAGCTGGATAACCGAGGGCTTGCTCACTATGATGCTTGCAAAGGCAGGAAGCTGCGGACTTGCAATGTGCTTTCTGCTGAAAAAGCACCGCAGCTATTCGGATATCACATCGCTGCTGTTTTCGATAATGTTTGCGTTGTGCGGATTTTTTGTCGTTCAGACGATGGATCCTATGTGGCTTGACGGGCTTATCGCTCTTCCGTTGGTGGTAATGGGCGTTGAGCGAGTGTGCGACAAGCGGCGTTTCAAGCTGTATGTGCTGTCGCTTGTTTATATTTTTGTTGCGAATTTCTATATCGGCTATATGGTGGGTATTTTTTCCGCGCTGTATATGTTTTACTATCTTGCTTCGGGCAAAAGCTCCAATAAGACTATGCGCGAATACTTCGGGGCGATGCTGATGTACGGCTGTGCATCGGTGTCGGCGATACTGATGTCGTGCTTTATGCTGTTGCCTGTTTACAAGTCGCTTTCCAACGGAAAATTTACTTTTTCTAAGCCCGACTTTTCGCTTGTTGAGAACTTTGATATATCCGATATTTTTATAAAGCTTTTCCCGAGCACCTATGACACGGTGCGTATGGAGGGAATGCCTGCCCTGTACGCGGGAACGCTTGCGCTTGTATGTGCGGTGATATATTTTATCTCGCGCAGGATATCGGCGCGTGAGCGTATTTCGGGAGCGGTACTTATCGGCACGCTTGTGCTTTGTATGTATATCCGTCCTGTTGATATGCTGTGGCATGGCGGTCAGATGCCGAATTGGCTGCCTTACAGATACTCGTTTGTTATCAGCTTTCTGATAGTTCTTTTGGGTGCGCAGGTGTTTGACAGGTTGAAGAATATTCGTCCCAAGAGCATAGGCGCGGCGTTTGCGGTGCTTCTTGCAATGCTGCTTTTTGCCGACCATAATAATGACAGCGAGTTTTATGACGCCGTGCTGACTATCGGTATACCGCTTGTTGTGCTTGCAGTCATCTGCATTGTGCTTTATGTATTTAGAAAATACTGTGATTTTGATGTCGCAAAAACTCTGCTTGTGGTGCTTGTATGCGCTGAATGCTTTATGAATACGGTGATGTCGCTGCATCAGATGCATGAGGATATAGTGTTTTCTACGCGTGCGTCTTACCGATTTGATATCCCCGAGACCAGAAAGGTGACCGAGGAAGTGCAGCAACTTGACGATAGCTTCTATCGCATGGAAAAGACTTACCATCGCTGTGTGAATGACCCGATAGCGCTTCAGATGTATGGTATGAGCCACAGCTCCAGTACGCTGAACTCCAAGGCTATATTGCTGCTGAAGCAGCTGGGCTTTGTGTCGAGAGAGCATTACACGCGCTATGACGGCTCGACTGTGCTGACTGACGATATTTTCGGCGTGAAGTATGTTCTTGCAAAGGACGAAAAAACGCTTCCATATACCGATACGGTCGATGTAAGCTATCAGCCCGAAAATGAAGCGGACAAGATATCTGTCTATAAAAACACGGACGCGCTTGATATTGTGTATCTTGCTGACAGCAGCGTGCTTTATCTGAATGTAGATGATTATGCGATCACAGCAGAGGAGCTTGCAGAGCCCGAAGACCCTGAAGCTGAGGTGTTTGAGATAGAACAGCCGTTCCTGCTTCAGAATGAGCTTGCAAGGTCTCTTTCGGGTGTTGAACTGGGCGATGTTTTTGTTAAGATCACCGATCTTGAATTTGATAGCGAGAATATCCGAACAGGCTCTACAACGGACGCGCACCACAGCTATCGCAAGCGCACTGAAAGCGGAGAGGCGTGGATATCCTACAATGTAACAGTGGATATTGACGGTCCTGTTTATATGTATTTGCCGACAAAATACGAGCGTGAAACGCAGATGTATATCGATGATTCGTACAGAGGCAACTACTTCCTGTACGAGAACTACAGTGTAGAATATCTCGGCAACTACAGTGCGGGCGAAAGCTTTGAGCTGAAGCTCAAGCTGCTTGATGACGCGGTGTATTTTAAAGAGGCGCAGTTCTATTCTGCTAACATGGCGGTGCTGGAGCAGTTTAACGCAGCGATGAATGCAAAGAATGCCGATACGACTCTGGAGCGCACAGCGGTCGAAACGCTGGACCTTACCATGAACGCCAATGAGGACAGCGTTCTGTTCACCACTATCCCTATGGAGGAGGGCTGGACAGCTATTGTTGACGGAGTACAGGTGCCGCTGACAACAACGATGGACGGCGCACTTATTGCTGTTCCTATCGAAGCGGGCGAGCATACTGTGAAGCTGGAGTTTTTCCCTGCGGGACTTAAAGCGGGCTTGGCTTTTACATTAAGCGGAGTATTGCTGTTCGCGATAATGATACTATTCACCTGTCATTTGCGTAAAAAGAAAGTGACGGCTGAAAAAATAACAGAATAAAGCAACTCCCTGAGAAATGTGCTTTCTCAGGGCGTTTTGCTGCTACTATTAAATAATCGTTTCAATTGTCCCCGTGACTTTATTCCGAGCTTTGTGTAGGTTCGTTTAAGGCTGCTTTTCACGCTGTCTATACTTATGCCAAGGCTTTCTGCGATGACCTCGTTGGAAGCGCCGTTTGCTGCAAGCTTAGCTATGTCATAAGCTTTTGCGGTGAGCCGAGGCTCTGCTTCGGAACGCTGAATTGTGGCTTTGTGCTGAGCTTTTACAGCTGCTTTGCTGTCGTATAAGTCGTTTTCGGTAAGTTCTTGTATGCGAACAAGCTCTATGCTTTTTCTGAGCGAATGGGCAGTGTCGAGTATCTCGCTGAGAAGCTTTTTGTATTTTGGCCCTAATCTGCACTGAGCAATCTTGAATACCGCTGGGAAGTGAACGCTTATTTCTGCGGCGTGCATTATAAGTCCCGACGGTATAAGCTTATCCAGCGCTTTTTGAATGAGCGCCATAGCCGTTTTTTCGTTGCCTGTTTTATAATGCGCGATTGCGGTCATAAGCTCTATTCTTGCGGCGGCGGTTTCGTTGCGTACTTCGTTTGCGATGCTGAGATAATCAGCGTTGCGATCAAAAAGCGTGTTGTATTCTTTGTGTATCAGCGCTGAAAAGCAGCGGACACAGTAATAAAACGGAGCGGCGAAGCGGTTGAGCATGATTCGCTCGTCTGATTTTGAAACGGTGTTCCAGCGCTCTTCATCGGTGCCGCCCTTTATGCATGAAAGCTGCGCAAGAATTAAAAGTGCCATATCGCCTGATTCGCTTGAGTAGTATCTGCTGCCAAGCTCGGCTATCTCGCTGCAAAGCAGAGAAAATGGCTCGTAATTGCCGAGTATCAGCGAGCAGCGCGCTGCAGTATACAGCGCGATAAGCTTTGTGGGGACAAGTCTTTCGGAGCTGCACTGCAACGCTATGTCGCGCGAAAGGCTGAGTCCCTTTTCGAAATCTTCTGTGTAATAGTACATTTCCGCTACATAAAGCTTTTCGATGTATGCTCCGTGACCTATCATTTCGGTATACATATGATGGTAACGTGTGAACTGCTCTGCTTCAGCTTCTAATGGAATGGAAAATCTGTGGATAAGCTCAAATACCGATGGCGCGTACAGCGACCATGAATAAAAAGGCGGGCTGAACGCGGCAACTCCTGAATAGTATTCATAGGCGCGTTTTATGTGAGTTCCCATTTTTTCCATCAGGTAGAAGTCTTCGTAGCTTCGGAGCGCATAAGCGTAGCAAAGCATATCGCGGCGCTTTTCTTCGGTGATGTCGGAACGCTCGGTGATGCTTTTGATTATTACGTTGAAATGCTCCTTGACATACGGCTTGTAATCGGTAAGCGCGAGCAGCGACAGCAGACGGAGAAGTCTGGGTATCATCAGCGGATTATCAAGACTTGCATTTTTGAAGATCTCGTATATCTGCCGCTTGCTTTGCAGAATTATGTCAAACATTAAAATGCCATGAGATGGAATAACAGCGGCTTTGTCGTATTCACCCGCGGAGCAATACTGACAGAATGCAAGAAAGTTTCTGTTTGCACGCAGGCAGTCTTTCGCAGAGCAGCGGTATATGGCATTTTTAACGTCTTTTGGCAGCTGAGCGGAATATTTGAATAGCGACAGCTTCATGTAAAAGGGTGTGCTGTATTTGTTTGTGCGGCGGTTTACTTCAACAAGTGGAAGTATATCGTTTATCCTGTTTATCCCTTTTCTGATGGCTGACAGTGTGAGCGCCTTTGCTCCGTAGTAGTCAACCAACGCTTTTTCTTCTGCAAACCAAGTGCAGGTCTGCTCGTCGAGAATGAAGAACGCCGCGGCACAAAGAGCGCATAATATTGTGTTTTGGTCTAAAACGTGGAGCATCGCTGCGGGGAGCAGGTCTTGAAGCTCGTAGCTTGAAATGCTTCCACCGTTGGCAAGGATTATTGCACAGAGCCTTATCTTTAGTATCTCGCCCGAGGTGCGTGAACATATTTCGGCTGCGTCAGAGCTGTAGGCATCGCACAGCCTCAGAAATTGTGCCGTTTCATCGACGGTGAGCTGAAGCTCCTCATTTGAAATGAGGTCGATCGAGAGGTTTTCAATAAGCTTCGCTTGATGGTAGGTTATACTTTCGCAGGTCATAACAAGCGACACGGGTGAATACTCTCCGAGAAGCCGCGCGCAGTAAAGGCTTCCAAGAAGCATATTTGCCGCCGCGGAAGAATCTATGATGATAACATAGGGGTGCTTTACGCTTAC
>JAZNTS010000041.1:0-4100 GCA_045591905.1 Oscillospiraceae bacterium
TTGAGCTCTATCATGTCAACGCTGCTGTTTTCCAGCACCTCGGCAGCCGCGATGTAGTCCTCAAGTGTTGCGCCTGCAACATTTGCTATGATAACAGTGCCCTTACCCTCTTCTTTAAGTCCGTCAAGATAGTAGTCAACAAAACCGCGTACGCCAATGTTCTGAAGTCCCACGGAATTGAGGATACCACTGGGAGTTTCGGCAATTCTGGGCGGAATATTGCCCATTTTCGGCTCGATAGTCATGCCCTTGCAGGAGATACCGCCAAGCTCGGAGATAGGATACAGGTCGGTGTAGCATTCGCCGTTGCCATACGCACCCGACGCCATGATAACGGGATTTTTAAATTCAATTCCCGCGATTTTTACAGAAAGATCAGCCATCGAATCTTACCTCCTTTGCATCGAATACAGGTCCGTCCTTGCAAACTCTCGCATAGTGCTCCTTGCCGTCCTTTACAGTCATGCAGCTGCAAACAACGCAAGCACCTACGCCGCAGCCCATGCGCTGCTCAAGCGAAACGCGGCAAGGAATATTGTACTGCTCACAAAGCTTCACAACAGCCTTTATCATAGGCTCGGGGCCGCACGCGCAAACAAGGTCGGCGCCTACGTTCTTCAGCGTGTTCTCAAGCGGAACTGTTACCAGTCCCTTAAAGCCAACGCTGCCGTCGTCCGTGCATACCGCAACATTTGCGCCGAACTTTTCAAACTCATCAGCAAGGATTATCTTGTCGTAGCTTCTGAATCCAAGGATAGCTGTGCATTTATCGCCGTGGCTCTTTGCAATGCCAAGCAGCGGAGGCACGCCTATACCGCCGCCTACAACGATAACGCGCTTGCCCTCGGGGGCTTTAAAGCCGTTGCCGAGCGGGCCGAGAACATCAATGTTATCACCCTCGTTTACGTGGGAGATCACCTCAGTTCCCTTACCGCGCACCTCAAACACAAAACGCAGTGTTCCCTTTTCCTTGTCGATCTCGCAGATGGAGATAGGACGGCGCAGTGTGTAGCCGTCGGCAAGTATGTTTGCAAATTGTCCGACCTCAGCCGCATTGGCAGCCTCGGGGCATTTTACTGTCACAGAGAAAACTCCGCCTGCAAGGGCTTTTTTCTCTACAACGGGATATTTGTCACAGAAATAACTCATATTTCCTCCTTATTATCTTCTTTTTTATCGGAATCCTCGAGCTTGCTGCTTACCGCAACAGCTTTCACCTTTACTGCGTCAGAGCTTACCGCCGCAGGCTTTGCTGTAATATACGCAAGTCTGTGCATAGTGTATCGCACGATGATCATGATCATCAAAAGACTAAGCAGTGTAAGCCAACTGAACCATGAGAATCCATACGCTGACATAAGCAGCTTATCCTGAGCTATACACATAAGGTCAAACACTATCAGCAGCACGGGAATCTTACACAGCGACGCACCAAACGCATACGCGTCGTAGCATTTCTGCGCGTTTCTTTTGTTCACGTCATAGCGGCTCAGCTTATGGCTTTTAAGTACAAGCACGATGTAGACCGCAAGCACTGCCACGGCAAGCACAGGAAAGATCAGCGACAGCCATTGCTGCCACTCATAATCGGGGTTGTTCTGACGAAGCGCTTCAAGTGCAGCCTCATTGTTTATGTCAATAAGCGAGTAAAAATGCTTGTAGCTTTCCAAAAAAGCGAATGTCGCAGACACTATCAGAACCACCAGTCCAAGTGAAAGAACGTCCGATATTATGCGCGCGACCTTGTAGGTGTGCTTAACGGGATATTTGCCGATCTTCATTAAAATTCCTTTCAGATAATACCCGAAAACGGCGAGAGCTAATCCCGCCGTTTGGGTGAAAATTAAAACTTATCATAGTCGCTGCGACTGTCTATAGCAGATTCAGGCGAGCGAGAAGCGCGTAGATTCAAGGAAACTGCGGAACGGCTAGGCTTGGTGCCTGCCGTTGTGCAGTTGACGCAGAAGATGCGTGCTTATCGTTTGCCTGTTAGATAGTTGTTATATCTACCATTTCTACATCGTCAACGCTCTTGTGCATCTCAAGACACTCAAGCAGCGCGTTCGCTGTATCAATGGAGGTAAGGCAAGCGATGGAACGCTCTACTGCCTTACGGCGCATTCTTACGCTGTCGCGAGAGGGCTTTCTGCCTGTTTCAGAGGTAGAGATAACGTAATTTATCTTACCGCTTTCAAGCAGGGAGATAACATTCGGCTCACCCTCGGAGATACGGTAAACGTGGTTTGCAGCGATCATGTTTCTGTTAAGGATAGAAGCAGTACCGCTGGTAGCGTATATCTCAAATCCGAGAGCTTCAAAACGGCTTGCGATCTCAATAACCTCGTGCTTGTCGCTGTCGCGAACAGAGATAAGAACGCCGCCCTTGTCGTGCATCTTGTAGCCTGCAGCGGTCAGACCCTTGAGCAGAGCCTCACCGAAAGTTCTTGCGATACCAAGACACTCGCCTGTGGACTTCATCTCGGGGCCGAGCTGGTTATCCACATCATGCAGCTTTTCAAAGCTGAACACGGGAACCTTAACTGCGATATAATCAGCATTGGGATAAAGACCGCTCTTATAGCCCATATCCTTCAGCTTCTTACCAAGCAGTATCTTTGTGGCAAGGTCAACCATGGGAACGCCCGTAACCTTGCTGATATAAGGAACTGTTCTGGAAGAACGCGGATTTACCTCGATAACGAATACCTCGTGGTTGTAAACAACGTACTGGATATTAACAAGACCGATAACGTGCAGAGCCTTTGCAAGCTTCTCGGTGTAGTCGATGATAACACGCTTGATGTGCTCGGTGAGGTTCTGACAGGGGTAGATGGAGATGGAGTCACCCGAGTGAACGCCTGCGCGCTCAACGTGCTCCATGATACCGGGAATGAGGAAGTCCTCGCCGTCGCAGATAGCGTCTACCTCGACCTCTGTACCCATCATATACTTATCGATAAGAACGGGGTTTTCAAGCTCTGTTGCAGTGATGATCTCCATATATTCCTGAACATCATTGTCGCAGTGAGCGATGATCATGTTCTGACCGCCGAGAACGTAAGAGGGGCGCAGCAGCACGGGATAGCCAAGCTTGTTTGCCGCTGTGAGGGCCTCCTCAGTTGTGAATACTGTCGTACCCTCGGGTCTCGGAATACCGCACTTTTCAAGCAGCTCGTCAAACAGCTCTCTGTCCTCAGCAGCGTCAACATCAGCAGCAGATGTGCCGAGTATCTTAACTCCGAGGTCTGTAAGGTGCTTGATAAGCTTGATAGCAGTCTGACCGCCGAACTGAACAACAACACCGTAAGGCTTCTCTGTTTCGATGAGAGCCTCAACGTCCTCGCGTGTCAGCGGATCGAAATAAAGTCTGTCGCCTGTATCAAAGTCGGTAGAAACTGTTTCGGGGTTGTTGTTGCAGATGATAGCCTCGCAGCCCTCCTCCTTCAGCGCCCATACGCAGTGAACGGAGCAGTAGTCAAACTCGATGCCCTGACCGATACGGATAGGACCTGAACCGAATACGATGATCTTTTTCTTGTCGGAGGGGTGAGTTTCGATAAACTCCTTAGCCTCGTTTTCGTCATCAAATGTATTGTAGAAATAAGGTGTTGCAGCAGAGAACTCAGCCGCACAGGTGTCAACCATCTTGTAGGAAGCAAGCTTTCTGTTCTTTATCTTCTGACCCGAGATGCGCTCGATAGTGCTGTCAAGATAGCAGTACTTCTTTGCAGTAGCGTACTTCTCCTCGGTAAGCTCGCCCTCAGCAAGCCACTTCTCAAGCTTTACAAGGTTGTTGAGCTTGCTTATGAACCAGTTGTCCACCATTGTGATCTCGTGGATCCTGTCGATGGAGATACCACGCTTTAATGCCTCAAAGATGCAGAAGCAGCGGTCAACGTCAACGTCGTACAGCTTCTTCTCAACTTCCTCGTCGGTAAGCTCTGTGAACACCTTCTTTGTGAGAGTGTCCATGCCAAGCTCGATGGAGCGAACAGCCTTCATCATGCCTGCCTCAAATGTGGGAGCAATTGCCATGATCTCGCCTGTTGCCTTCATCTGAGTACCAAGCGTTTTCTTAGTGTATACGAACTTATCAAAAG
>JAZNTS010000042.1:0-9228 GCA_045591905.1 Oscillospiraceae bacterium
TAGTTCATCAGGCGATAATCGCACAGAAGAAGATCATTGAGAAGATCGCAGAGCAGGGAAGCTGTGTGATAGTCGGCAGGGCGGCGGATCATGTGCTGAAGGATGACCCGAATGTGGTCTGTATCTTCATTCACGCACCGCTGGAATACCGCATCGGCAGGGTGATGGAGGTCTACGGCGACACCCGTGAGCAGGCAGAAAGAAACATCGCCCGTTCCGACAAGGCGAGGGCGATGTACTACAAGAATATCTCAGGCCTTGAATGGGGCGATGAGAGCAATTACGAGCTTGTGCTGGACAGCTCCGTGGGAGTAGCGGAGAGTGCAGACAGGATATGCGGATATCTGAGCGCCCACGGCGAGGGGTGAGCTGGGGTAATAAATAATGACGGCGGAGTGAAATGCTCCGCCGAATTTGTGTATGTTCAGCCTTGCCTAAGGTATCCTTCTAGAATTACTGAAGAAGCTCTAACAAGGTCAGTATCTCTTTCGCAATGTATGGTTTTTGAACCATGAAATAGATTGCACCTAATTTGATACAATATCAAAAAAAGAGACGTTATATCATTGCGAGCCAAAAGCTCATCATATGCTTTTTGGATATAACTTTTTATTTTGCCAGTTCTATTCTGTTTCCTTTTTTCCACGCACTGAATACGCTCTTTTTAACGCCAATATGGCTTGTGAGGTCTTGTTGTTCAAGACCTTTTTCTTTTAGCAGACGCACGATTACAGCCTTGCAGTTTTTTGCAGTTAAACATAGGATAGAATGACATCACACGAAAGGGAACGACAGTTCTCGAAAATAAAAGGAGGAATTTATCATGACAGAAAACACAACTATCAATGTAACCCATGCTGCCCAGAGCCGTCCGACATCGTGTCGGACTTCGGGGGCAGCGGCGCAGGCGTCCATGCCTGCGCAGATTCAGCCCGCAGGCGTAAAAGTCCCCAAGATGGCAAGCGTTGCCGAGGTATCGGAGATGTTCGGGGTGTCGCAGTATTTCGTGAGGAAGCTCGCCAGCAGCGGTAAGATCAAGGCAGTGCGTATCTCGGGACGAATCCTCGTCAATGTGGACAAGTTCACGGAGTTTCTGAACAACTCCACCCTCTGCGATGAGGAGCCCGAAGAACCCCAGACCATCGGCGGTATCCGCAGACTTTATTAAAAATGAGGAATGAGGAGTGAGAAATTAGGAATTTCGGTGCGCCTCCTTCGTCGGCGATTTTAATGACGGCTACGCTGTAACTTTGCGGTAAATCCGTAATTTCTATCACTCCGACAAAGTCGGACACATTAATTCCTCATTCCTAACTCCTAATTCCTAATTATCTGAAAGGAGGCGAGCTGCTTGTTTCACATCGAGAGGGACGGACATCATTCGAACTACACCTGCATATCAAACGACATCATTATGGACAAGCGGCTCAGCCTTGCGGCAAGAGGATTTTTTACGGCGGTGCTGTCGTTGCCTGACGACTGGGATTTCTCCGTCAAAGGAATGGCTCGTCTGGTCGGTGTGAACAAGGACACCATTCTCCGCTATATCAGAGAGCTTGAGGAGCTTGGCTATGTACGCATTGAAAGCAAGGACGAGATAGGTCGCTATGCCCGAAAGAGCTACACTTTTTTTGAGAGCACAGTGCCGCAAAATACGGCACTTCAATACTCGGCAGATGATGACGAGGTGACGGAAAATACCGCACCGAAAATTACCGTCCCGAAAAATTCGGCACAATCAAATAATAATATATTAAATACTAAATATAAACAAAATACTGTTTCTATCGAAAGGCAGATAAATGCCGATATTCTTCGTGCAGAATACGGAGCGGACTACATCGACAAAGTAGTCGAGGTAATAACGGATTGCATGAAAGCAAAAAGCCGCACTATCAGCGGCGACACCGTGGATAATTCGGAGCTTCAGCGAGTATTCGGAGAGGTATGCGACGAGGATATCCGCAAGGCGATACAGGCGGTTAAGGGCAAGAGGTTTGAGAACTTCGCAGGCTACTTCGGGAGCGTGCTGTTCAATCAGATAAAGAACAGGCTGGACAAGCCGCAGTTGCAGCCCAAGAGCGACAGCCGCTCGTCGTTTCAAATTGACGAGGTAATGCGCGAGGTAATGGCGAAATACTTGTAAGCAGGAATAGTGTTGTGAACAACACTGCCCTACACCGCTTGCGTTCGGCGAAGCTGAACATCGGAGCAAAGCGACCTACTTTATTTGCCAGAGGCGTTGCGAGCGGTGAAAACAGGATTGGTTTGCACCACTTTGATTTTGGCGCAAAAAAGGTGCGATTTTTGGTCGCACCTAGAAGTTTATTTCAGTTCCTGTTCAAGCTGGTTAAAATCATCTGTATCGAAAAACTCAGCCAGTGTGATATTAAACCCGTCGCAGATCTTTTTGATAGTTACAATGCCTGGGTTTGTGCTTTCGCCGTTGAGTATGCTTTTTATAGTCGATTGTGATACGCCCGAAGCATACGAAAGTCCGTTTGGCGTGATGTTGTGCTGCTCGCACAGCTCACGAATACGCTTTGCAGTTGTTTCATAAACGCCCATACGGAACTACCTTTCAGTGATTATCAATCAGCCCTTGCATATATGCCTTTGCAAGCTCTCGTTCTTGCGGATAAAGCGCACGATACAGCGATTTAAAAGCGGCTTCCTCGGCACTGTCAAGATTGTTGTGCATGACATTGCGCACATCAGACAGACCGAGAATATAATCACAGCTTGCGTTGAATATTTCGGACATTTTCAGCAAGGTCTGCACACTGGGATAATGTCTGCCGTTTTCGTATGAGCTGACAGTTTCCTGTGTGACCTCAAGCTCAGTGCTGAGACGTATTTGTGTCATTTTCTTTTCTTCACGAAGTTGCTTTATCCTATTCATAATATCACTCTTTAGATTATCAGCATACTTTGGGCGTATTGGTTATTTAAGCATATCACTGAGATTTAGTAATATCTGCGCTTTTTCTTCGGGCAGCTCACGGTAGTTCTCGATAAGATCACGCTCGGATTTTGTGAGATATGAGGCTTCCGTATCTTCGTTGAATAACTCGGCAAGCGATATACCAAGCGGCACTACAAGTCTTGAAAGGGTGTCGATAGTAGGCTGTCTTTTGTTGAGTTCGATTGCGCTGATGTGGTTTTGTGAAATATCAGTTTCTTTTGAGAGCTTGTATATTGTCAGCCCTTTTGCGGTTCTCAATTTTCGTAAGCGTTCACCGATTGTCATAACAGCACCCCTTTCTACACCTTTTATTATATTACATATACATTCGAAAAATAATATAAACAAGCGTGTTGATAATGCTATTATTTAAGTGTATAATATAATACAAATAATAGTATTGGAGTGCTGAATTATGATAGACAAATCAAAAGTAGCTTGCTTTTCGGGACACCGCAAGCTCCCACAGAACTGCGGACAGCTTGCCGCCGACCTTGAAGCCGCCATCGTGTCGCTTATTGAGCGTGGCGTGGTGTTCTTTGGCGCAGGCGGTGCGTTGGGGTTTGATATGCTCGCAGAGGAAACTATACTGCGGCTGAAAGAGAGATATCCGCACATAAGGCTTGTGCTTGTTCTGCCGTGTCCTCCCGAGCAGCAAACGCTGAAATGGAATGCAGACCAGTGCAGGCGGTATTATGATATCATGGCGAAAGCCGATAAGGTGCGTGTGCTGTCCGACCGCTACACAAGTAACTGTATGCTCGACCGAAACCGCCACATGGTTGATTGCAGCGGATATCTGATATGTTATCTGAGGGAAAACAAAGGCGCAAACACGATGTTTGCGCAGTTGCCCCAAAAGGGCGGCACGGATGCCGCCCAACATAGGGCAACGGGCGGTACTGCTTACACTGTGCGATACGCCAACAGCCAAGGCACAGAAATAATAAAACTTTGACCAATTTACCCTTTTGCGGCGAAGCCGCTATTTTGATACGTCCGCCAACGGCGGACACCGAAATTCCTCACTCCTCATTCCTAATTCCTAACTATTCAGAAAGGAGCCACCATGCCAAGCATAAGAAAACGAGGAAAAAGCTACGAGCTGCGAGCCTCCTGCGGCTTTGACGGCAGGGGCAAGCGCATCGTCAAATACAAGACCTTCACTCCCTCCCCGAAGATGAGCGAGAAGAACGCTGAAAAGGAGGCGTACCGCCTTGCGATACTGTTCGAGGAGCAGTGCAAGAACGGTCAGGTGCTGGACAACTCCACAAGGCTCGGGGACTTCATCGAGCGCTGGTTCAAGGACTATGCGGAGAAGCAGCTCCGCCCGTCAACGATACGCGGCTACCGCGCCATGACTCCCCGAATAAAAGCCGCCCTCGGCAACCTGAAGCTGTGCAAGATAATGCCGTTTCATCTGCTGTCGTTCTACGATAACCTGTCGGAAAGCGGCGTGAGGGGCGATGTCTACTGGTATCCCACCGTTGATATAGGCGAGGTCATCGAGCGCCTCGGTGTCACGAAAACCACCGTCTACACCGCCATGGGCGTGCAGAAAGAAACGCTCAACACCCTCATTGAGGGCGGCAAGGTGACGGAGCTTACGGCGCAAAAAGCCTGTGCGGCTCTGGGGCTTAAATTCGAGGACTGCTTTCAGCGCGGCGAGGACAAGGGACTTTCGGGCGTGACGATACAGAAATACCACCGCCTGCTGTCGGTGATTCTGCAAACAGCGGTGCAGTGGCAGATGATATTCAGCAACCCCTGCGACCGAGTAAAGCCGCCAAAGGCAAAGCGCCACGAGGCGAGGTTTCTGGACGAGCACGGTGCGGCACAGCTTGCCGAGGCTCTGCATGGCGAGCCGTACAACTTCGCCGTTATCGTGCTTCTGCTGATGTATACGGGACTGCGCAGGGGAGAGGCGCTGGGTCTTGAATGGCACGATGTGGACTTCGAGAAGCGGTGTCTGCATATCCGCCGCAGCCTGCTGTATGTCCCCGACAGGGGAGTTTTCGTGGACGACACCAAGACCGAAAGCAGCAAGCGAGTGATAAAAGTCCCGACCGTTGCGATAGACCTCCTGAAAGAATACAAGCAATGGCAGGACGAGTTGAAAGCCGAGCTCGGCGATATGTGGGTTGAGAGTGACCGAGTATTTACGAACTGGAAGGGCGAGCCGCAGCGACCCGATATCGTGAGTGCGTGGTTCCACAAATTCGTGCAGCGAAAGGGCTTGCCCGATGTTTCGATACACGGGCTTCGCCACACGAATGCAACGCTCATGATCGCAGGCGGCGTGCCGATAAAGACGGTCAGCAGCCGTCTGGGTCATGCGAATATTACGACGACGGGAAATATCTATGCACACGCGATTCGCTCGGCTGACGAGGCGGCTGCGGAGGTGCTGGAGGACATTTTTATGCCGACGATGAAAAAGGATTAGAATGAAAATACGCCCGAATTGCTTCGGGCGTAGAATTTTTAGTCCCAGTCGATACAGTCAGAGTAAACAAGCTCAACTTTACAATCAGGGCATTTCAAATACTTACAAGGCTGATTTGTATCAGCTTGCATAATATCATCGGTAGGTATAGTTGTCATAGCTTCGCCGCATTTGCTGCACTTGTGAGGATAGTATGCGTATAGCTCATAGTCATCGTTTAGTTCCTTGGGTGAAATGTAATCTCTATCGAGCTCACCGGATAAGATAGAATACAGAGATTGACTTTTTTGATGTGGGGTACGATCAGGCAATCTTGTGAACAGCGAATAGCTGCTTCTGTTTTCGATGTTTCCGCAAGCGTTGCAGACAAGGACGATCTTGTTCACACTTATTGCACCGTCGGGGTGTGGGTGTTCTTTGAAGAATTGCTTGTATTCTTCGCCAAGCTTACCTGAACGTGCTCTCTTCAATGCATCTGAATATGTTGATGGGTACATCATTCCTACACTGAAAAACAGTTCAAATGTTTTTTGGCATTTCGGACAGCTCATTCCATATCC
The DNA here is from genome assembly GCA_045591905.1 of Oscillospiraceae bacterium. Taxonomy (GTDB): domain Bacteria; phylum Bacillota; class Clostridia; order Oscillospirales; family Ruminococcaceae; genus CAG-115. Next base: position 5,972 of record JAZNTS010000042.1, read on the forward strand.
AAATCCCATATTACCACCTCATTCCGTTTTTCTTTCATTATACGGCTTTTGGCAGTGGATTGCAAGCATTTTTCGGGACAATTAAAATTTCAGGTGCGACATCGGAGTGATTTTGCGCAGCAAAATCGGTGACGTTCCGTCACCGAAACGGAGATGTACCAGCGCAAACACGAGGTTTGCGCCGTCGCCCCAGAGAGCGTTTTGCCGAAGGCATAATGCGTGCATTGGATGCACCGCCTTAGAGGGCGACCTGCGACACCGTGTCGCACCTAAAAAAACACACACCCAAAATTTCGCAACACAGGAAATGAAATTATCTGAAATATATGCTATTATATAATCACAGCTTGCAAGCAGAAAGAAAACGAGGTGTATCAGATGGACAACCGTGAGATGATCCAGAAGACCATAAACTATATCGATGATAACATAAAAGCAGAAATATCCGCAGCGGAGCTTGCGGATATAGCAGGATTTTCGCTGTACCATTTCTATCGGCTGTTTCAGTTAGCTGTGGGAATGCCGCTTATGCAGTACGTTCTCAGAAGAAAGCTGCTTTATGGAATATACGATATATCAAACGGAATGAGCAAGACAGACGCCGCACTGCTTTACGGCTTCGAGACCTATGCGGGCTTTTATAAAGCGTTCAGGCGTGAGATCGGCTATACCCCGTCTGAGTTCCTCAGAAGCTTCAAGGCGAAAAAGCCTTATGCTATCGATCTGTTCAAGGAGGAATATATTATGATAACACACAACAAAATATCCGCTATCCTGAAGCACTGGGATATGCAAAACGAGGCTATCAGAAATGTATACATCGCAAGCACAGGCGAATGTAACGATAACGCCTATTATATCGGTGAGAAATATGTGCTTAAAGTCACACCCAACTTAGGCGAGCTTAAAAAGCATATCAGCCTTTCAAGAGCGATATCGCACTGCGGCTTGTGTGTGGCAGAGCCTGTTCAGACCACCGACGGCAACGACTATGTCGCAGACGGCGAGCTGTACTTCTGCCTTTCCGAAAGACTGGACGGCGAGCTTATCGCACCTGCAGATATGTATCAGGAGGACAAGGCATCGCACGCCCGCTTTATCGGCGAGATGATAGGACAGCTTCACCTTGCATTAAGCAGGGTTGACGCGGTCATAAACGAGGCGGACATATACTCTGCCGTGACAGGCTGGGCTATGCCGAAGCTTAAAGAGCGCATCAGTCTGCCTGAGGGTCTTGAGGAGAAGTATACCACCGTTTTCGGAGCTTTATTCAACAAGATTCCAAAGCAGATAATCCACCGTGACCCTAACCCCAGCAACATCATAACCTGCGGCGGCAAGTGCGGATTCATCGACTTTGATCTTGCCGAACGAAATGTACGCATCTTCGATCCCTGCTACGCCGCAACGGCGATACTGTCAGAGTCATTCGCAGAGAACGATGAAGAAAAGCTCATAAAATGGGTAGGCGTACTAAAGGAGATAATCACAGGCTACGACAGCGTTGTAAAGATGACCGCCGAGGAATTTGAAGCGGTTCCGTATGTGATATTATCCAATCAGCTTATCGCAACGGCGTGGTTCTCGGAGCAGGACAGATATCGTGATGTTTTCGAGACAAACATGAAAATGACAAGGTGGATAGCTGATAATATCAGCAGGCTCAGATTTGATTGAGCATCAATATGAAAACAGGTGCGACAACACGATGTTGTTGCAGTCGCCCCAAACGCGGCGTACGGACGCGCCGCCTCAGAGGGCGACCTGCGACACCGTGTCGCAGGTTTGCTTCGCAAACGGCAACATCGCCGTTTCGGTGACGGAGCGTCACCGATTTTGCTTCGCAAAACCACTCTGATGTCGCACCTATTTCTCTGATATCAAATCCCGAGAAGTATCGTTTTTATATTTTCATCGATCTCGTCATCATTCAGATCTTGTGAGATCATGGGTAGAATAGTTTCTCGGCTTTCTCTTATGTGTGGAAGCTCGGAAGCAAGTGCGTAAGCCTTATCCTTTCTGCCGCATTTAAGATACAGAAAACACAGTGTCGCACGCATCGTTGCCTTTTGCTCCTCGTTTGTGGATATGGGGAGACCTCGTTCCGTAAGCTCGATCGCTTCCTCGGATTTACCTTGCAGTGCCAGTACACCAGCAAGACCTAAGATCATTCCCGGCTTATTAGGGTAGATGAGCAAAGCGTCACGATATACTTTTTCTGCCGAAGCGTAGTCGCCGTTCCGTTGAATTTCAGTGGCGGATTTGTGTATGTTGTAGAGTGTCTGCTCGGCACGGATAGTATCCATACCTATCAGCAAGTCAATGCTTGTCTCGAAAATATTAGCAAGTGCAGGTAGAAAGGTTATGTCAGGGTAGCTCTCGCCTCGCTCCCATTTTGAAACGCTCTGTGGAGTGATGTTGAGCATTTCGGCAATATCCTCTTGGGTGAGGTTTTTAAGCAGTCGGTACTTTTTGAGGTTTTCGGAAAGAAACATCATAGCAGTTCTCCTTTGTGGCCTTGATTCGATGTTTAAATTATATACCACAATTTAACGCTTTTCAAGAACGCATTGGTTGAATATAAATCAACTGGGTGCGATATCGCTGAAAAACCACTTTGATGTCGCTACTGTTTGTGTATATTCACACTATATACGACATATCGCTGATACGCTTTACAAAACGCTTTTTATCATCGTTTTCAAACATAAAGGATACTCCGCCTGATAATCCGAACATTTCGCAATGATTCAGCGATTCAACATCAAGCTTTAAGAACATCGCATTGAAAACACTCAGAAGGTCTCCGTGCGAAACAACAATTATATTGGTTTCATCGCTTGTCATTATTTCATCGAAAAAGGGCTTTAATCTGTTATATTCATCCCTGCGGCTTTCAGCGTCGCTGAATAGTCTGTCATCTATCGTTTTTTCCTGCTGTTCAAGATTTTCCCTGAGCCACTGTACGGATCTACCGCAGCACTTTCCGAGATTTCGCTCTCGTAACTCTGTTTTCAATATAGGAATAACACCCAAATGCTTGCCTACTATTTCTGCGGTCTGTTTTGCTCTTAATAAGTCAGACGAGTAAATGATGTATTTATTGTCTTTCAATTCGCTTTTCAGCTTTTCACCAATTTTTTCGGCTTGCTCGATACCTAACGGTGATAATTCCCAATCAGTCCACGAACCCACCATTCCGTTGGTGTGATGTACTGATTGCGTATGTTGAATTGTAATGATATTTTTCATATAAA
>JAZNTS010000043.1:0-6108 GCA_045591905.1 Oscillospiraceae bacterium
TTGCTATCTTGGGCTTCATCACCTTTTCGTAAAACGGCTCAAACAGCCCAAGAAATATATCGTACAGCACGAACACCGCCGCGCCCATCGCAAGCAGTATCCACGCGCCGTATTCGCCGAACTCGCCCATATCCTCGAGAAGCTGATGCATATTGAACAGATTTATCAGCAGCCAATAGCAGGCTATCGCAGCCGCAGCGTAGACCGCAAGCTTTACAAGCCATTTCAGCAGAAAATGCGGCAGCTTCATAAAATACTGCCTTACCATTGGATAGTAGCCAAGCAGGAATATGAACATCATGCTTGCTTCATAATTAGGCGTCAAAAACAGGCACAAAAGCCCTACCGCAGCATAGCTTATGATGCCGTATTTTGTACCGAGGCGCTCTGCAACGACCCACAAAAGCACGCCCGATACAGCGGGACTTATATATTCAAACGCGGGTATCATGCTTAGAAAAAACATCATGACCAGCGAAAGTCCGCTCATAATACCGCACAGCGATACTATGTAGCTTATGCGCGGCTTTTTCTTTGCCATTTTAACGCTCCTGTCCGTAGTATTTCATGCTCTCTTCCTTGCGCTCGCGTCCTATCTTAAGTATCTCGCGCAGAGTTTCCATATCATCGTTCTGCATAGCGTCACGGTATTCGGCGAGGGCGTTCATTATCGTATCTATTTCGTCAAGAAGCGGCTTTTTGTTGCACAAAAACAGGCTTGACCACATATCCTCATTCAGCTTTGCAACACGGGTGAGGTCTAAGAAGCTGCCTGCGGAGAAGCCATCGGCTCTGAACAGCGACGGGCTTTTTACATAAGCGTTCGATACAACGTGCGCAAGCTGCGAGGTGTACGCGATATTAATGTCGTGCTGCTCGGGAGTAGCAATTACTACCTGTCCGAAGCCCATACACGCGCCAAGCGTTGATACAAGGTCTACCGCTATCTGAGGTGTGCTTTCTGTGGGAGTGAGGATATAGCTTGCCTTTGCAAAAAGGTCTTTTGTTGCATAGTCAAAGCCGCTGTTTTCCGTACCTGCCATAGGGTGAGTGCCGATAAAGATAACTCCGCGCTCGTCCAAAACAGGCGTACACGCCTCTACGATGTAGCTTTTTACACCGCACACGTCAATAACTATACTGCCCTTGCGGAAATTGTCCGCATTCTTTTTTATCATCTCAACAGTGGGGATAGGATAAAGCGCAACGATGGTGAGATTTGCTTCGTTAAGACGGCTCTCGTCTATCTCCTCATCGATAGCGCCGCATTCCAGCGCCTTTCTGATGGTCTCCTTGTTTGTGTCGATGCCCATTATATGATGGAAAGTATTGGCTTTCAAGGCTTTGCATATAGAGCCTCCGATAAGTCCAAGTCCTATAACAGCGATGTTCATGGTTTTTGCGTCCTTTCAAAATGATTTAGCACTGTAAAGTGCAACATTGTCATTTTTATTATACAACACTCTTGTAAAAAAAGCAACCTTTTTCGCCCGATATTACTTTAAAGCCGCGATGATTTCGTCAAGTATTGCATGAGCGGCGCTTTCCTTTGTCATAAGCTCAAGCTCGCGCTCCTTTTCAGCGGTGATAACAGTTATCACATTGGTATCTCCGCCAAAGCCCGCTCCCTCTGTTCTGAGGCTGTTTGCGCATATCATGTCGCAGTTTTTGGCCGCAAGCTTTCTGCGTGAGTTCTCCAGCACATTGTCCGTTTCCATCGAAAAGCCACAGATAAACTGTCCTCTGCGCTTGTTCTCGCCGAGGTGCTTCAATATATCCTTGGTGCGCTTAAGCTCTATCTTCATATCGCCGTCGCTCTTCTTTATCTTGCTGTCAGCGGTCGATATGGGAGTATAATCCGCTACTGCTGCGGCTTTTATGATGATATCGCAAGCGTCCGAGCGCTCTGTCACTGCTTCAAACATATCCTGTGCGGAGGTCACTCTGACTGTTTCCACAAACATAGGCGGCTCTACCTCTGCGTGACCTGTCACAAGCGTTACCTCTGCGCCGCGCAGCATCGCAGCCTTTGCCATAGCAAAGCCCATTCTGCCGCTGGAGTGATTGGTGATAAAGCGAACAGGGTCGATAGACTCGCGCGTTGCGCCCGCTGTAACCAGCACCTTTTTGCCAAGCATATCCTTTTCGCAAGCTATCTCGCACAGCACATACTGTAGCAGCACGCTCTCCTCGGGCATTCTGCCGTCGCCCATGTCGCCGTTTGCAAGCATTCCGCTGTCGGGCGGTATGATAACATAGCCGTAGTCCTTGAGCTTTTTGATGTTATCCTGTACGATAGGATTGTGCAGCATATTATGGTTCATCGCTGGGGACACAAGCTTTTTGCACGGACACGCCATAACTGTAGTGGTGAGCATATCATCGGCAATTCCGCCCGCTATCTTTCCTATAACGTTGGCAGACGCGGGAGCTATCAGCACAACATCAGCGCGCTTTGCAAGCGCAACGTGCTCGACGCTGTACTGAAAATTCCTGTCGAATGTGTCGATAAGGCATTTGTTTCCTGTGAGCGATTCAAATGTGATGGGATTTATAAAATTCACCGCGTTTTCTGTCATAAGCACCTGAACATCGGCATGAAGCTTTTTCAGCATTCTCGCAAGATTTGCTATCTTATAAGCCGCGATACTGCCCGTTACGCCCAGAACAACGGTCTTTCCTTTTAGCATAATACACAACTCCGATCATATAATAATCAATATATTTCATTATAGCACAAAAATTAATAAAAATATATAGACTTTTCAAAAAAATGTGCTATAATGTTGGTGTAATGTATCTCCCGTGAGGAGAACATTAACAAGGAGGAATTTAATATGACAAAAAAACCAAACGCAAAGCAGATAGTTCTGCTGGGACTTCTGACGGCAATCCTTTTAGTGATGTCGTACACACCCCTCGGCTATCTCAACATCGGCCCGCTTGCCATCACCTTCAACGTTATACCCGTTGCGATAGCAGGCATTGCACTCGGACCTGTCGGCGGCGCGATCGTTGGCGGTGTCTTCGGACTTACAAGCTTTTTACAGTGCATCGGCGTAGGCGGAATCAGCGCTATGGGCGCAACACTCTTTGCCATCGACCCGTTCCTTGCTTTCGTTCAGCGCTTTATCCCGCGCGTTCTTGACGGACTTCTGGTCGGATTTGTTTACAAGGGCGCAAGAAAGCTTGTCGGCTCGGGTATTGCCTGCTTTATCACAGGCTTCTGTGCGGCATTCTTCAACACAGTGCTGTTTATGACTGCGCTCGTTCTGCTTTTCAGCAACACAGAATACATGCAGGAGCTTATCGCGGGACAGAATATATTCATCTTTGTATGCACATTCGTAGGCATAAACTCGGTATTCGAGATGATAGCCTCTACGCTGATAACAGGCGCGGTAGGTATCGTACTTATAAAAGCCAAGCTCATAGAGGGCGGCTCGCTCAAAAAACAAAAGGCACAACAGGTGGAATGATATGATCTTTGCAATTGATGTAGGCAACACCAATATAGTTATCGGCTGCTGCAAGGACAATGATATCCTGTTCAGAGAAAGGGTATCAACAAACAGCACAGCTACCGCGCTTGAATACGCGGCAATATTCAAAACGGCAATGGAGATGCACTGCATCAGCGCAGAGGACATCACAGGCTGCATAATATCCTCGGTCGTGCCGAACGTCACAAAAAACGTAAAAGCGGCGGCTGAGAAGCTCACCAAGACTACCGCTCTTGTAGTAGGGCCAGGCATAAAAACAGGTCTTAGCATAAAGATAGACAATCCCGCGCAGCTTGGAAGCGACCTCGTTGTTGACGCTGTTGCAGGCATTGAATACTACACCGCGCCGATGGTAATAATCGACATGGGCACTGCTACAACGATATCTGTAATAAGCGCAAACCGCGACTACCTCGGCGGAATGATACTCCCCGGCGTGTCGGTATCGCACGAATCGCTTATCAGTAGGACTTCACAGCTTCGCAAGGTAGATCTTGAACCGCCGAAAAAGCTTATCGGCACCGAAACCGCAGAATGCCTTAAAAGCGGCATAATCTACGGAAACGCAGGCGCACTGGACGGAATGATCGACAGGATAACCGCAGAGCTTGGCGAATGCACAGTGATAGCGACAGGCGGTCTTTCGGGTGTTATAACCCCCTACTGCCGCAATAATATCATACTTGATGATGACCTGCTGCTGAAAGGCTTAAAGGTTATCTACGACAAAAACCGCAAATAAAACAACAAAGCCGCTTTTGATGTAAAATCAAAAGCGGCTTTAATATTGCTCAGTTTATCACAGCAGCTTCTTGTAAAGCTCTGTAATCTCCTCTACAGAGGTATCTCTGGGATTGCCGGGACGGCAAGCGTCGTCGTAAGCGGACTGTGCGAGGAATGCAAGATCCTGCTCCTTAACGATGTCCTTGAGGTCTGCAGGGATTCCAACGTCAGCGGAGAGCTGCTTAACAGCGTCGATAGCAGCCTTTCTGTACTCCTCCTGAGTCATGTTCTCTGTGCCCTTAACGCCCATAGCCTTTGCGATATCGCGGTACTTCTCGCCTGTGCAGGGAGCGTTGTACTCCATAACAGTGGGGAGAATGATAGCGTTTGCAACACCATGGGGAGTATCATACAGCGCACCGAGAGGGTGAGCCATAGAGTGAACTATACCAAGACCAACATTTGAGAAGCCCATACCTGCAACATACTGACCGAGCGCCATACCCTCGCGGCCGTCTGGAGTATTGTCAACAGCGCCTCTCAGCGAGCGTGCGATTATCTCAATAGCCTTGATGTGGAACATATCGGACAGCTCCCAAGCGCCCTTGGTGATGTAGCCCTCGATAGCGTGTGTGAGCGCGTCCATACCTGTTGCGGCAGTGAGGCCCTTAGGCATAGTGCTCATCATATCGGGGTCAACTATTGCAACGATCGGGATATCATGCGGGTCAACGCATACCATCTTGCGATCCTTTTCAACGTCTGTGATAACGTAGTTGATGGTTACCTCTGCGGCTGTACCTGCCGTTGTGGGAACAGCGATGATCGGTACACAAGGCTTCTTTGTGGGAGCAACGCCCTCAAGACTTCTTACATCGGCAAATTCGGGGTTGTTGATGATGATTCCGATAGCCTTGGCGGTATCCATGGAGGAGCCGCCGCCTACTGCGATAATGTAGTCAGCACCGCTCTTTTTGAAAGCCTCAACACCGTTCTGAACATTTTCTATAGTGGGATTGGGCTTGATATCAGAATATATCTCATAAGCAAGACCTGCATTATCCAGAACATCTGTCACTTTCTTTGTAACGCCGAACTTTATAAGGTCGGGGTCGGAGCAGAGAAGCGCCTTTTTAAAGCCTCTGTTCTTTGCCTCGTCAGCGATAGAAGCGATAGCGCCCGCGCCGTGGTAGGAGGTCTCATTAAGAATAAAACGATTAGCCATTGGTTTGTACCGTCCTTTCGTTGTTGGTTTTATGTAAGCCTTGCGGCTTGATCACTTTATGCTATGTACAAGCTCGCTTGTTTCGTCAAGCATAGTTTTAAGCTCTGCAATGGATTTTGCGTTTTCGTTCACGTTTGCAGTCATGGACTTGAGCTGCTCGTTGATACCGTTGATAGCCTTTTTGATATCGTTCAGTGTAGACTCTACCTCGCCCGCAAGCTTTGTGTTTCTGTCGGCAAGGTTACGCACCTCCTGTGCGATAACATTAAAGCCTGCGCCTGCCGCGCCCGCTCTTTTTGCCTCAATAGATGCATTGAAGCCGATAAGAGTAAGCTGTGTGGAAGCGCTCTCGATAGCCTTGATGATGCTGTCTGTGCTTTCTACCGCTCTGACAGAGCTGTCTGTAGCCTTTTCGATATCCTCAAATGCACGATTGACAGTCGCCATATCCTCGCATACAACGTCGATCTGATTCTGAACAGCGTCGAACTTCTCGTTGATACCATCAATAGCCGCTTCGCTCTCGCCTGTTTTCTGCACGGCAAGAAGTCTTTGATAGCCTACCTGTGACAGCGCATTCGCCATCTGATAAAGCAGGTTAGCGGCAGCGTCGATCTGCTGCTTAGGAACGATCTTTATCTTACGCAGAGCCTCGAT
>JAZNTS010000044.1:0-12330 GCA_045591905.1 Oscillospiraceae bacterium
TTCAGACCTTGTCTGTTGTAGGTACGGTTTTAAGCGTGGGACTAACCATGCTGCTGTGCGTTTTCGGCGATTATCTGTACTACAGGTTCTGCGTGCGCAGAATAAAAAAGATACGCCAAAGCTATGACGACGGCAAAGCCGAGGGCTACTACGAGGCACTGACCGAGAGCGGCAGACCCTCAAAGCTGAGGGCTGTTATAGGTATCCTTGCAGAGCTTGTCGTATACCAGCTTGTGCTGCGTTTGCCCGGTCAGTTCCTGATGTAAAAAAAGGACGATAAAATGAAGCTGATAATTCAGATACCCTGTTATAACGAGGCGGAAACTCTTGAAGTTACGATAAACGATCTTCCGCGACATATTGACGGTATCGACGAGATAGAATATCTTATAATCGATGACGGAAGCACCGACGGCACAGCGCAGCGCGCAAAGGAGCTTGGAGTGCATCACATCGTTGGATTTACGCATAACCGCGGACTAGCCAAAGGCTTTATGGCGGGAATAGACGCTTGCTTAAGGCTTGGCGCGGATATTATAGTAAATACCGACGCCGACAATCAGTACAGCGGTCACGATATAGAAAAGCTGGTGCGTCCCTTGCTGGAGGGAAAAGCTACTATGGTGATAGGAAACCGCCGCACCGATGACATACAGCATTTTTCGCCGATGAAGAAAAAACTGCAAAAGCTCGGCAGCAGCGTTGTGAGAAAAGCGAGCGGCACCGATGTCGTTGACACGACCAGCGGCTTTCGCTCCTACACAAGAGAGGCTGCTATGAGGCTGAACGTTCTGTCTGACTACACCTACACACTGGAAACGATAATCACAGCGGGCGCTGACAGGGCGAAGATACTGTCGGTTGACATAGACACCAATCCCGAGCTGAGAAAGAGCCGTTTGTTCAAGTCGATGTGGGGTTATATCAAGCGCTCAAGCGGGACTATTATCAGAAACTATGTGATGAGAAAGCCGCTAAAGACCTTTCTTGCAATAGCGGCGGTGTTTATTGCCGCGGCGCTTGTGCTTGGCGTTAGATTTATCGTTTATATGTGTCTTGGCGAGGGCGGAGGTCATATCCAGTCGCTTGTACTTATGGCGGTGCTTGCCATCGTGGGATTTCAGATAGGCATATTCGGGCTGGTGGCTGACGCTATCTCGGGCTGCCGCAGAGTGATGGACGAAACTCTTTTCCATGTGAAAAGGATAGAATACAACAATACAAATGACGGCTGTAAAAACTACAATGTTTGCAGCTATTCAAAAGAGGAAATTACTAAGTAATGAAGAAAAAACTTGAGCGTTTTTATTCAACATTCGGCGACAGAGGCGTGATGTTTGTGCTGTTCGCCTGCTCGGTGGTGGTGCACGCGATGCTTTCTCTTATGATGGAGCTTCCCGCGGTAAATCCCGATGAGATAGGCGTTGCAAGTATAACCGCATTTTATACGGGCAGGGACTGGTCGGGCCTTATGGGAGCTGTGGGCTATTACTACGGCTATATTCAGGCGCTGCTTTATGTTCCGCTTGCGCTGGTGTTCGGCTCGCCCTATGCGCTGTATAAGGCGATGCTTGTTATGAACGGAATTATCATAAGCTTTATTCCTATGATAGCCTATCATCTTGCTTCAAAGCTTGGCATACTAAAGGTAAGGCAAAAGATAGCGATAGCGTTCTCATGCGGCTTTTACACCACTTATGTCGCCCACTCAAAGTTTATATGGAACGAGGCTATATCGAGCCTGCTGCCGTGGGTGCTGGTGTGGTGTGTTTATATGGCGTGGGACAGGAAAAACCGTTATTCGCGTTTTACATTTTCCGTGCTTACGGGCTTTATGTGCGCGGTATGCTATGCGGCACATTCGCGTCTTATTGCGGTAGTTATCGCATTGATAATCACCCTGCTCATTTCCCGTTTTGTGTTCAGAGAGAAGATACTGAATCTTCCCACGTTCTTTTTGACGCTCGGCGTGTCATTTTTCGCAGAGTATCTGCTGCGCGTTTCGGTAGAGGCTGCCGTATGGGGCGGGGCGGCGCGAGGAAATACCGTGGAGGGCGGATTTGAACGGCTTGGCGGTCTGCTGACAGACAGCGGCTTTGACAGATTTCTTGCAACGCTGTTCGGGCATCTGTACACATTTTTTACATCTACGCTTGGAATCGGCGCGATGGCAGTCGCATTTTTCATAATAATCTGCGCAAAGCGCTGCAGCGAGTGGTTCAGCCAACGCAGAAGGCTTCACGAGGACGGTACGCGCGTTTATGAGCCTGCAAAGCACAAATACAGCACGCGTATCACCGTGTTCGGCGTTTTCGGCTTTTTTGCGGTAGGAGGCACTCTGCTGCTTTCCGTGCTGTACAAATTCAATTCCTCTCAGTTCGGAGAGATAAAGGATCTTGTTATCTTTGGTCGCTATACCGACAGCGTGGCGCCGCTTGCGATATTTTTCGTGTTGGCGTTTTTGTTCACATATGGCTATACGATAAAGACCGTTATCGGCAGCGCGTCCATCTACGCTTATGTGTGTCTTGGCTTTTCGCTTACGGCTTATAGTTATCTTGATACAGGCTCATACCGCGAGTCGCCGATACTGGGTCTGCTTCCGTGGAGGATAAGCGAAAACTACGGTGAGGATTTCACCGAGATGAGCTTTGTGATAATGTCGTCGATGGTGTTTACGATGTTTTCCGCGATGATAATAGGTGCTGCTTGCACAAGGCGCTTTCCGACGCAGCTTGCTTCGGGGCTTATATGCGCCGTGTTTATCTACACGACAGGCTTTACAGCGTTTTCGTATCTGCCTATGAGGGCAGAGGAGAATGCGGTTAAGACCGCGCCCGCAAAGGCTGTCTGCGAGCTGCTGTACGACGATCCGAAATCCCCTGCCGTGGCGGCATACAAGACAGGCTCACGCACTGCGGGACTGGTGCAGTTCCTTATACCGCAGACGACAGTGCTGCTTATAAACAACGAAAAAAGTCTGCCCGAAACGGGTATCATCATAATAGAAAACGGCACAACGATACCGTTTTCACCCGAGCACTACGATCTTATCGGTGTGACCTCCAACCACACAGTGTTGGCATACGGCACTGCCGCGAGGGACTACATCAGATACAAGCAGCTCGGCGATGTTTAGGGAGAACTAAGGTATGAAAGCGATCGCAGTGAAGCAAACACGGATAAACACCGATATATTTATCATGCTTGGCATATATTTCGGTGCGCTTGCCGTTCACCTTTTGCTTATTCAGTGTGCGACCATATTTAACCTTACCCCCGATGAATACAGTGTTTCCGCTATTGCCGCGTATGTGAACGGTCTGGATTGGTCGTCTACTGTTTCCGAGGGAGGCTATTACGGATATCTTCAGGGACTTTTGTACGCTCCCGTTTTTGTCATCACAGACGACCCCTATCTGCGCTACGACCTCATGCTTGCAATAAACGGCGTGCTGGTAAGCTTTGCGCCCGTTATCGCATACTATCTCGGCAGAAGTGCATTTGGGATAAATAAAGGCGCTGCGGTGCTGTTCGCGCTCATCAGCGGACTCTATCCCAGCTATATGCTGCTGACAAAATTCACATGGAACGAGACCCTTTGCGATATTATTCCGTGGGTGTTTCTGCTGCTTGTGTACAAGGCGCTTTCAAGTGAGGGTGCAAAAAAGCAGGTGCTTTCGGCGCTCGGCGGACTTGCGCTTATCGCAGGCTACGCCGCACACGGCCGTATGCTCGCGCTTATGGCGGGCGGTATAGCGCTTGTGTTTATCGTGCGTTTTGCGATGAAAAGAAAAATATTCGGCTTTGTCGGATTTTTCTCGGGTATCGGCGCAGGGCTTGCGGCTGATATCGTGCTAAAAAGGGTGTTTCAGAATGCGCTGTGGCTTGTGGAGGAAACAGGCTCGGCTCCTACCAATACGCTTGAAAACACGCTGTCAAGGATTTTTTCCGCGGGCGGCGAAATTATAACAAACTTTTTCAAAACGCTTATCGGTCACCTGTTTTATTTTATAACCTCAACATGGGGCTTCGGCGCGGTGTGTATCGTAGTGATAATCAGCGTGCTGTGGAAGTATTTCAGAGCGCTGATAAAGGCAAAAAAGACAGCCTACGCCGAAAAAACGGAGCATTTATCCGATAACGAGGCGATACTTTCGCTGTTCACTTTGCTTGTGATGGTTGCGGTTTTTGCTGTGAGCGCGGTGTTTAAATGCACCTCTCCTCACCTTGAGGCGCGCTGTGATACGCTGATATACGGCCGCTATACCGAGGTGTTCTATCCCGTTGCGATATTTGCGGTGCTTGTGCTTATTTGCCGCGGCTGTTATACCATATTTCATTCGCTTGCGGCGCTGTGCAGTGCTGCGGTGATAAATGTGCTGACAGTAGCTTTTGTGGTGCCGTCCGTTGTTTCGGGCACGCGCATGACCTCCGCAATGATAATGGGGCTTGCACCTATACGCTACGGCGAGAAGATGAAATCGCTTCCGACTGAGCAGTCTTTTATCAAGATGATGGCAACAACGATGATAATACTGATGGCACTGCTGCTGATACAGTTTATCGTCAAAAAAAGCAGTCGTTTATATCTGCTGTATTCGCTGACGCTTTCGGCAGGGCTGCTGTATACAAATGCTTATTGTTATGTCAATTACAATGTAGTACAGGGCAAAAACGCGCTTGTCGGCGCTGAACGCATGGAGCAGGCTCTCAGCATGGTGCAGGGCAGCGGACTTTACACAGTATGCTTTTACGATCTTGCTTCCGAACGCTATATAAAGGGACAGTTCATTCTCCCCGAGGGAGATATAACTCTCGCGGACAGCTTCTATGACCTTGCAGACCTTACAAAGCGCCCGCATTTCATGGTCGCCGACCGCGAGGATAATCTTCACGCATGGATAGACGATGTTTCCCTTGTGGGCGGTATAAACAACAATATGCAGCTTTACGCCTGCACCGATGAAGCGCGCGAATGGGCGCGTTCACAGGGCTACAGCCTTAGCGACAACGGCACTGTGAGATATTCGGGCGCAGAGCTTACAGCAAGCAAGACCGCTTCTTATGAGGACGGACGGGTAGTATGCCCGACAGGTGCAAGCGCCTATACAAATTACCTGACGCTGTACAAAGCGGGAACATACCGCATAACCGTGACGGGCGATGGCACAGACCTCGGACGCACGCTGATAAACCTTACAGCTTCCGAGGGAGAACGAATGCTTGATTATATCATAACCGAGCAGAGCGGCGGAGTTCTTGTGATAGAATTTACCGCCGAGCAAAAGCTTGAGGGCGTTAGGTTCGAGCTTAGCAACAGCAACGCCGAAGCGCTTATAATAGAAAGCATTGTCATTCAGTGCGAGGATACAACATTGCACCCGCTTGCATAGGTGTGATATTTCGGAGGATATAATGCCGATACTAAACAAAAACGTAAAAAAGATCTCGCCTGCAAGGACGCTGGTGTTGGGATTTTTAATAATAATAGTTTCGGGAGCGCTGCTTTTGTGTCTGCCGTTATCTTCAAAAAGCGGAGAATATACCCCGTTTTTTGATTGCCTGTTCACCGCTACTTCGGCAACCTGTGTTACAGGGCTGGTCGTGTTTGATACATATTTGCATTGGAGCATATTCGGGCAGATAGTAATCATGCTGCTGATACAGATAGGCGGCTTGGGATTTGTGACGATAATAACCTTTTTCAATATCGCCGCAGGTAAAAAGCTTGGCTTCCGCACTCTTGCAAGCGCTGCAGACGGACTTACTGAGAGCAACTTTGAGCAAGGCAGAACTATATTTATAAGCATCATGAAGTATTCGCTGATAATTGAACTCGCGGGTGCGGCTGTTATGTGTATTTCATTTATTCCGAGATATGGTGCTTATGGTATATGGGTGAGCTTGTTCATGAGCGTTACAGCCTTCTGCAATGCCGGATTTGACCTTATGGGGCAAGAGGAGGCTTTTTCCAGTCTTACTCATTTCAATGACGACCCGTTGGTGCTTATTACAATAGCCCTGCTTATTATCATTGGCGGCGTGGGTTTTATTGTATGGGAAAACTTTTTGAATCTGAGAAAAAGGAAAAAGCTGAGCCTGCATACCAAAGCGGTGCTGGTTATGACGGCAGCTCTCGTTGTCGGCGGAATGCTTGTCTATTTGATTGCAGAGTGGGGAAACACTCAGACTATTGGCAGTATGGATTTCGGTGATAAGCTGGTCAATTCGTTTTTTTCAAGCGTTACTGCCAGAACCGCAGGCTATAACAGTATTTCGGTAGAGGGAATGACAGATTTCTCGTATCTGTCTACAATAGTGCTTATGTTTGTCGGTGCGGCGCCTGCTTCAACCGGCGGCGGTATTAAGGTAACGACGGTGCTTGTGCTTATTATGACCGTAGTTTCATATATCAGAAACAAAAATGATGTCGAACTGTTTCAGCATAAGATCAATAAGCTTGCCGTATACAGGACACTGGTTATCACTGCGCTTGCTATGATGGCGGTTGCGATATGCTTTACCGTGCTGTACTGTTCTTCATCTTCCAATGCGATTGAATGCTTGTTTGAGGCTGTTTCTGCCTTTTCGACCACAGGTATTTCGTCCGGAGCGACCGCCTCGGCAGGAATCATAGGAAGGTCTGTGCTTATAATCACAATGTTTATAGGCAGGGTCGGTCCTGTTTCTCTTGTGATGTCTTTGGTGATTAGCAGCAAACGAAAAAATCTAGTCGTCCCCGACGGACAGATATTTATAGGATAAAAAACAGAAAGGATTGAAATGTTATGGAGACCTTTGCCCTCGGTAAGCTTACCATGTACGTTTCCGATGACCACCGCTTCGGAACAGACGCTTTTCTTCTCGCGTATTATGCGGGAGTGCGCCCCGACAGCGTTGTGTGCGACCTGTGCACAGGCTGTGGAATAATTCCGCTTATCTTCTGCAAGAATGTTATGCCGCGCCTTGTATATGCGATAGATATACAGGAGGAGGCTATCGAGCTTCTGAATATGTCGGTCAAGAAGAACGGTCTTGAAAACACGGTTGCGCCCATTCTGACCGACCTGCGCGAGCTTGACCAGAAGATGCTTGCGTTTGAGTCCGTTGACATCGTGACCGCAAATCCGCCCTATATGACCAGCGGCAGCGGCTTTGAAAAGACCTCGCGCCCGCAGGCTATTGCGCGGCATGAGCTTATGTGTACCGTTGACGATGTATGCAAGGCTGCGGGAAAGCTGCTGAAATACGGCGGACTTTTGAAGATGTGTCACCGTCCCGAGCGTCTTGCCGATGTTATAAACTCTATGCGTGAAAACAAAATAGAGCCTAAGAGCATAACATTCGTTCACAATAGTATCCTTGATAAGCCGTGGCTTTTCCTTATAACGGGAAAGAAAGGCGCAAAATCGGGTATGATAGTTGAAAAGCCCATGATACTGCGCAACGACGATAAATCCTACACAGAGGAGTATTCGCGCCTTTATGAATGATACGGGAAAGCTTTACGTTGTCGGCACGCCGATAGGCAATCTTTCGGATTTCAGTCCGCGCGGCATTGAAACGCTTGAAAAAGTGGACTATATCGCGGCAGAGGACACGCGCGTAACGCTGCGGCTGATGACGCATTTCGGGATCAAAAAGCCAATGCTTAGCTACTATAAGCCGCACGAGGCTGAAAAAAGCGCGAAGATACTCGCCTTGCTTGCAGAGGGTAATTCCGTTGCGCTTGTATCGGACGCGGGAATGCCGTGTATCTCCGACCCCGGAGTGTATCTTGTGCAGAAATGCTATGAGCAGGGAACGCCTGTTGAGGTGATACCAAGCTGTAATGCGGCGATAGCGGCTGTTGCGATAAGCGGAATAGACACCATGCGCTTTGCGTTTGAGGGCTTTTTGCCTGTTCCCAAAAAAGAGCGCGCCGCACGTCTTGAGGAAATAAAAAACCTGTCGCACACGCTGATATTTTATGAAGCACCGCATAAGCTGATAAAAACGCTCCAGGATATGAAAGCGGCATTCGGCGGCGACAGATACTGTGCGCTTTGCCGCGAGCTTACAAAGCTGCATGAAGAAGTCATCAGGGGTACTCTTGACGAGCTTTGCGGCTATTATGAAACTACCGAGCCGCGCGGCGAGTATGTTATAGTTGTTGCGGGCGCGGAAAAGACAGCCGCCGAGGAGCTTACGATAGAGCAAGCGGCAGAGCTTGCAAGGCAGCTCGTGCTTGGCGGAGAGAAGATGTCCGAAGCCTGCAAGAAAGCGGCAAAGGAAACAGGCTTTCCTAAACAGGAGATATACAAGCTTTTGCTTGACGAATAATTAAAAGAGAGGTATTTTACTATGAACAAGAAGAATAATCCCTTTACATCTATAGTTCTGCCCATTCTCGGCGCAGTTGTAATAGTTGCAGGCGCTGTTGCATTTATCTGCATGAAGCTTGCGGAGGAGATGCGCTACAACGAGAAGTGGAAGGATTATGACGAGTGCGGCTGGCATTGATCAAAATACCTGCGATAAATTTCCATATGCTTCGTCACCTGCGGCTTGACGTGCAGAAAGCACGCCAGCGCCTTGGTTCCTTGCCTATGAAAATTTCTCTTGGTATTTGGGTTTGTGAGCGATAAATTTCCATATGCTTCGTCACCTGCGGCTTGACGTACAAAAGTACGCCCGCGCCTTGGTTCCTAGCCTATGAAAATTTCGCTTGGTATTTGGATTTCGGCGTGACAGATTTCCATATGCTTTGTCACCTGTGGTATGAAGTATAACACCATTTTTGAGAGGGGGTAATCCCTATGGTCTGCGGAAGATGCGGACGTGAATTTGACAGCAAGGCGCAGGACTACTGCGGCTTTTGCAAGACTGTGCACACGGCGGAGGGCGAGCCTATCCGCGACATAGTGGGCATAGTCGGCTATATAGCGCAGCGCTTCGGCAAGGAAACGCTGCTTGACAGGCGCAAAACGGACGCGCTTATTGCGGATATATTCCCTAAAGAAAACGCGGTGCGCAGGCTTGTGTATGTGGCGCTGTATGACGGTTGCGCAAAAAAGCTTGCGGGAGTATGCGGCAAGCCCTTTGAGGTGCGCTGTGCCGCTGCCGCGCGGTGCGTTAAATCCCTGCGCGATGAGATAGGGCTTAAAGGAAAGAGCGCCGCTGACGCAGTTGAGGCTATCGGTCAGGCGCTTGGCTGTGAGATAGCATTCAGACGTCCCGCTGAAACGCCTGTTTCGGTGACTGAAAGCAAAAAAAACATCACCGATGCGGCGGAGCAGTATAGCCTTGGCAGACATTTCGACCGTATCAAGGATTATTCCAAGGCGATGTACTGGTTTGAGCAGTCGGCTTTGCAGGACTGCGGCGAAGCGCAGTATTATGTTGGATTTTATCGTCTTGAGGGCAGAGGCTGTCAGCAGGACGTTGAGCAGGCATGGGAGTGGTTTTTGCGCGGTGCGGAGAACAACATTCCCGCGGCGCAGTACATGACGGCGCAGTTCCTTGCTGAGGGACTTTTCTGTGAAAGAAACGAGCAGGCGGCGTTCAACTGGTTTATGGAAGCGGCACGCGCAGGCTATGATGACGCGGTGAACGTTATCGCGCTGTGCTATGAAAACGGCGTTTATGTGGCGAAAAATCCCGAGATAGCCGCAAAATGGCGCGGCGGCATTACCGAGCAGGAGCAGTATACGGAGGAGCTTCCCGAGCAGCCTCAGCCGCTTTCGGACGATGGTGAGGAACTGTATCAGTCTGCACGCCGCTGTCTTGCGGAGCAGGACTACGAGGGTGCGGCGATGTTCTACAAGCGCGCTGCGGAGATGGGTCACGCAAGGGCGCAGTGCAGCTACGGTAAATGTCTGTACATAGGCAGCGGTATCGCGAAAAATCCTGCCGGTGCGTTTGCGTGGTTTGCCAAGGCGGCGGAGCAAAATCTCGATATTGCGCAATACAATCTCGGCATAATGTATTTAAAAGGCGTATACGTTGAGAAAAATCTCGACGAAGCAAAGCGGTTTTTCACGCTTGCTATGGAAAACGGTCACCCCGAGGCGGGTAAGATATTGGCAAAGCTCAAATAAATTTTATAAACGGAGGAAGCAACAATGCTTACAGCAGCAGTAATTCTCACAAAATGCAAACAGGACCACAAGCTTTTCGGCATACGCACCGAGCAGCGCGAGGACGGCGCATGGTATGCTACATGGGCGTTCAAGGTATCCGAGCAGACCGCAAGCCGCGAGAAGTTCGGCGATACCAAGATAAGCGGCAATATTTATGTCACAACGGAATATCCTACCTGCCCCTACTGCGGAGCAAAGGGCTTTTTCCAGTGCGCCGACTGCGGCAAGACAAGCTGCTGGAACGGCGAGGCTGAAACAGTTTGCGAGTGGTGCGGAAACTCTGCCGAAACGGCTGCGGAGGAGAAATTTGACGCTATAAGCGGAGGCGGATTCTGATGATAAAGGTCGGAGACAAGATACCGCTGGAGCTTGGCGGCTTTGCGGAAATAAAGGCAGTGCTCGGCTCGGGCGGACAGGGAACGGTATACCGCGTTGCCTACCGCGACAAGGAATACGCGCTGAAGATGTATTTCAAGAACAAGCTGAAGCGCCCCGACATATTCAGGGATAACCTTGCTCTGCTTGCTGACGGAAGCACGGACAGCGAGAGCTTTGTCATGCCGCTTATGCTGACGGAGGAAACAAAAGACGGCTTCGGCTTTCTTATGGAGCTTATCCCTCCTGAATACAAGCCGTTTTCCGATATCCTTAACGCTCGCGTGCGTTTTTCGGGGCTGTATCCCATCGTAAATGCGGCTATCCGCATAGCTATGGCGTTCCGTGAGCTTCACAACAGCGGTAAGAGCTATCAGGACTTAAACGACGGCGGCTTTTTCATTCGTCCATCGGACGGAGATGTGAAGATATGCGACTGCGATAACATCGCGCCCTACGGAGAGCATCTCGGAATTGCGGGCAAGCCCGGCTATATGGCGCCCGAGATAGTGCGCGGCGAAAAAGCGCCCGACAAGCTTACAGACCGCTATTCGTTGGCGGTGCTTTTGTTCAGACTGCTGCTGCGCGGCGACCCGCTGGAGGGCAGTCGTGTGCTTAAAAGCGTATGTCTTACAGAGGAAGCTGAGCGGCGCCACTACGGCTTTGAGCCGATGTTCGTTTACGACCCCGACAACGACAGCAACCGTCCCGTGCGCGGCGTTCATAACAACATTATAAAGTTTTGGCGCATCATGCCCGAATACATCAGAGAGGCGTGTACATATTCGTTTACCGTTGGACTTGACCAGCCCGAAAAGCGCCTTATCGAAAAGCAGTGGCTCGATCTGCTGATAAGACTTCGCGGAGATATCTGCGCTTGCACCTGCGGCGCGCAGAGCTTTGCCGAGGCTTATGAAAAGGACGATGAGGGCAGGCTTATTTGTCCGTGTTCGGCTCATTTTACACCGCCTTTGCAGCTTACCGACGGGAAAAAGCGTGTGCTGCTTTCGGACGGCACAAAGCTGTTTTCTGAGGATATTTCGATAATTGCCGAGGTCGTGCGTAACAAGCTGAATCCCTCCTTGTGGGGAATAAAGAATCTTTCTGCCGAGTCTTGGGAATGTACGCTTCCCAACGGGCAGGAGAAGCAGATACCCACAGATGGCGCAGCACCGATCTTTGTTGGAACAAAGCTTACGATAGGCGGAGTGACTTACGAGATAAAGGAGTTTTCGTAACAGTCGTGAAAGCTTAATATAGTAATAAATATCCCCCTGAAAAGCGATGGCTCTTCAGGGGGATCGTGCTATTTAAATATTACTCAACGATCTCAAAATCGTTTATTTCAAGCTCTGTTTTCTGCTCTACGAACACATCAAGCTCGTTGTTTACGCCTTGAACATACCAGCTCATAGCGTAAACCTCGGCAGGATCCATCATGCTCGATTGCTGTATCATGATGTTTCCCGATGTATTCTTCAGCTCGCCTTTGAATATGTAGGCGTCTCCTGTAGCAAGCTTTGGAAGAAGTGCGTCGATGATATCCTGTGTGCCGTCCTTTGCGCAGTCCTGTGCGGCGGAAACAGCAACCGCTCCGTTTGCAACAGTTCCAACGAAAGTTTCGGGCTCCCATGTATCAAGATCCATCTGCTTGAACTGAGCAAGATAGAAGCTGTCGTGATCGGGATAGACGGTAAGCAGCAGGTTGTCGTAGTTTTCTGTATCAGCGCCGTAGTCGTGATTGCCTATCACCTTTATGCCCTTTTTCTCGCAGTATTCTACGGTTTCGGGGGATTCGGTATAGCTTATGATAACATCGCAGCCCTTTTTG
>JAZNTS010000045.1:0-4233 GCA_045591905.1 Oscillospiraceae bacterium
CCCGATGGACTTGACGCAAAGATACTTCAAGGCGGAAAGAACTTTTCGGGCGGACAAAAGCAGCGCCTTGCAATCGCGAGAGCGGTCGCAAAGTCTCCCGAGATACTGATACTTGACGACAGCTCGAGTGCGCTTGACTACGCTACAGACGCGAAGCTTAGAAAAGCACTGAAAAAGCTTTCTATGACAGTGGTGATAGTATCGCAGAGAGCAAATTCCATACGCCATGCCGACAAGATAATCGTGCTTGACGATGGTATCGTTGAGGGCATTGACACCCACGCAAAGCTGCTGAAAAGCTGCGATGTTTACCGCGAGATTTGCCTTACACAATACACCGAGCAGGAGCTGCTCGAACAGGAAAAGGAGGGATAAGCTGTGGCAAAAAAGAACAAAAAAGGCTCGCTGCTGCGTATCCTCCGATATGTCAAGCCGCAGCTTTGGCTCGTTATTATCGCGCTTATATGCGCCGCGGCAAGCGTGCTGCTGTCGCTTTATACAACTGTATTGGTCGGCGAGGCTGTAGACTGCATAACCGAGCTTGGCGCGGATTTCGCCGCTATGACGCCGATACTGATAAAGATAGCGGTTATAATCCCGATAGTTGTGGGGCTGCAATGGCTGATGTATTTCTGCACCAACGCGATAACTCACCGTACCGTAAAGGCGCTTCGCACAGACGCTTTCCGACAGGTGCAGAATATACCGCTTTCATATATTGATACCAACGCACACGGCGATATCATAAGCCGCGTAGTAAACGATGTTGACGCTGTATCCGACGGACTTTTACAGGGCTTTCAGCAGCTTTTCACAGGCGTTGTTACCATAATCGGTACGCTGTGCTTTATGCTGTCGCTTAACCTTGAAATAACACTTGTCGTTGTGCTGATAACGCCTGTTTCCTTTGCTGTTGCGGCAGTTATTTCAAAGCTGTGCTTCAACAAATTCCGCGAGCAATCGAAATTAAAGGGCGAGCTTACAGGCTTTATTGACGAGCATATCGGCGGGCAGAAGCTTGTTAAGGCTTTCGGATATGAGGAGGCTTCACAGCAGCAATTCGACGATATAAACGAGAGGCTCAATATCTGCGGCAGACGTGCACAGTTCTACTCCGCGCTTACAAACCCCTGCACACGTTTTGTTAATTCGCTCGTTTACGCGGGCGTGGGAGTTTTCGGCGCTCTGCGCGTTATCACCTCGGCGGGTACTTTCAGCGTGGGCGGTCTGTCCTGCTTTTTGCAGTACGCCAACCAGTACACAAAGCCGTTCAATGAGATATCCGGAGTTATCACTGAGCTTCAGAATGCCATCGCGTCGGCAGGTCGCATATTTGAGCTTATTGACGAGCCCGAGGAAGTTTCCGATAAGAACTGCGAAGTGCTTCAAAACTGTGACGGAGATGTAGTGCTTGACGATGTATCGTTCAGCTATGTTCCCGAAAAACCGCTCATAGAGCAGCTTAACCTAAACGTCAAGAGCGGTCAGCATATAGCTATAGTTGGGCCTACAGGCTGCGGAAAAACAACGCTTATAAATCTGCTTATGCGCTTTTATGATGTGGTATCGGGCGAGATAAGGGTCAGTGGAACACCAATAAAGCAGCTCACTCGAAACAGTCTGCGCAGGGGGTTCGGCATTGTTCTTCAGGAAACATGGCTGTTCAAAGGCACGGTGCGCGAAAACATCGCCTACGGCAGACCCGAAGCCACGCTTGACGAGGTGATCGAAGCAGCTAAAGCGGCACACGCCCACAGCTTTATCAGACGACTTCCGCAGGGCTATGACACGGTAATCTCTGACGGCGGCGACCTTTCTCAAGGACAAAAGCAGCTTCTCAGCATCGCAAGAGTTATGCTCACCCTGCCGCCTATGCTGATACTGGACGAGGCTACCTCTTCCATTGATACAAGAACCGAAATGCGTATTCAGAGCGCATTCGACAGAATGATGAAAGGAAGAACGAGCTTTGTCGTTGCGCACAGGCTGTCCACTATAAGAAACGCCGACTGTATCCTCGTTATGAAGTCGGGCCACATAGTAGAACAAGGCACTCATGAGCAGCTTATGACAAACGGCGGTTTTTACTCAGAGCTTATCAACAGCCGCAAGGAAAATGCATAGTGTGACGAAAAGATGAAAATCCCGTCTTTTATATATGAGGGAAGTATTTCCTCTTGACACAGGCAGCAATTGATGATAAAATAACAATATGATGGCACAGTATTTTTCCTGATGGTTCATGAAAATACTGCAGAAAAATGCCGCATATAGCGGCTTATTCCACAGAAAGGGGAATTTATGGGGAAGTTTAAGATAAACAAAAGAATAACGCGTTTCCTGCTTGCGGCGACGGTCGCGTTTACGACGCTAGCCGCTCCTACATTCAATGCGCAGCTTTCGGCTTCCGCTATCGACTATGACGCGGAAATTGCAGAGCTTGAAGCAAAGGCTGAGAAGCTTGCAAAGGAAAACGAAAAGCGCGAGAAGGAAATAGACGGACTCAGCGGCGACATTGCTGACAACGAGTACGCTATGAGCCTTATCAA
This sequence comes from Oscillospiraceae bacterium, assembly GCA_045591905.1. Classification (GTDB taxonomy): domain Bacteria; phylum Bacillota; class Clostridia; order Oscillospirales; family Ruminococcaceae; genus CAG-115. The sequence continues at coordinate 2,550 of JAZNTS010000045.1, forward strand.
CGATCAGATCGCAGGCTATAATGAGGAGATCGACAATCTCGGCGATCAGATAACAACAATGCAGATAAGAATAGCCGAGAAAGAAGCCGAGATCGAAAATGTCGAGCTTAAGATCGAGGACAAGGAAGAAGAGATTGAGCTGAAACGCGACACTATCTCAGAGCTTGAACAGCAGAATGCGCTTAATCTCGAGAAATTCGCACAGCTTGTACGCGCTCTTTATATGAACGACGCTACCGACACCGCTCCGATACTCAACGGCTCGGACGACTGGTATGATTTCCTTGTTTATGTCGATGTAGTGCAGAATATAAGTCAGCAAAATCTTGATTTCATGAACGAACTTCTGGACGATATCCATCATCAGGAGGATCTGATACAGGGTCTTAACGATGACATAGCACAGCTTAACGCTGACAAATCAGCGCTTCAGGACAAGAAGCTTATTCTGGAGCAGGAGGCTTCCGTTCTCTTTGACAAAAAGGACGAGGTGCAGAAGATATCCGATGAGCGTTATGAAAAGCTGAACGAATACGCCGAATACAACGAAAGCCTTGAATGGCAGATCAAATCCCTTAGAAGCGATACCGATGAATACGAGGAACAGATCGAAGAAATAAACGACGAGATAGAATCTCTCGTGCGCAGAAAGCAGGCGGAGCTTTCGGGCGGATACGACTACAGCTCCGACGGCTTCAGATGGCCGCTTGACAAGAAATATCAGCTTATCACTACAGATTTCGGATATGACGCATGGCGCGGCGGCAGCCACTACGGTATTGACGTAGGCAATCACGGAATCGGCGGCGCAAATATATATGCGGCACAAAGCGGCACCGTTATCACTGCATACAACGACGGCGGCTGGCATGGCGGCTATGGCAACTACATAATAATCGATCACGGAGGCGGACTTTCCACGCTGTATGCCCACTGCCGCAAAACAGTAGTCAAGGTGGGACAGGAGGTTAAAAAGGGCGAGGTCATCGGCTATGTCGGAACGACAGGCTGGTCAACAGGAAATCACCTCCACTTTGAGACCCGTGTAAACGGCGTTGCCAAAGACCCGTTCAAATATTCTTATGAATATATTTAATTAAATTTTAAACTCCCCGAAAAGAGCGAACATTCTTTTCGGGGAGTTTTTTGCAGTTAATTTCATACAGCCGCGTTTTATGCTTAATCTGCGGAACTGCCGCAGAAAGGAGCAAAATATGGCTAAAAAAGTTACGGCGGCTGAGTTTTTCGATAAGCACAACCGCTCATTTATGAAATTCGGCGAGATGTTTGCAAAGAAGATAACCGATGAGGAGCTTATCTCTACCCTTGCCGAAAAAGACCTCGAAAAGCTTGCAAAGGTGTTCAGACTGGTGTTTGACATGGTTGGAGAAAACACCTCTGCAGACGAGAACGACAGGCTTGCAAAGCTAATCAAGGCTTACTCGGAGGTGGAGTGCGATGAGTGAGCTTTCGCCGAAGCAGCAGCAAGCGCTGTCACTGCTGAAAAGCGGAAAGCTTCGCCGCATAAACATTTTGGAAGGCAGCGTAAGAAGCGGCAAGACCTATATCTCAATGATATTATGGGGCTTTTGGGTGGCTGCGTGTCCGCGTGAACAGTCGTACCTCATGGCGGGAAAAACTCTCACCACGCTTAAAAGGAACGTGCTGGAGCCTATGTGCGAGC
>JAZNTS010000046.1:0-12518 GCA_045591905.1 Oscillospiraceae bacterium
GATGATTATATTCGGTTTTACAACAACGAAAGGATTCAGCTAAAGACAAAACTGACACCGCTTCAGAAACGGTGCCAGTTCTTTGCTTGATTATACCCTAGGGGGTCTTTTTGTGCTGTCTGCACAAAGTGGTTCAGTCCAGTTCTTTACGGGGATTTTTATTTGACCAATAATCGTCAATTATAACTCTGTTATTTCTGCTTTTTCATCTTCAAGAGGAGTTATGATAAAGCTTTCTGCGAATTTGTATTTATCGCGGCGGTGTATGTAGAGAAATCCTGCTGCTGAGAATACCACAGCGCCGATCATATTGACCAGCATATCTTTCATAGTGTCGCGAAGCCCGATATCGAGATAGCCACCGTCTATCCTTGCAAGCTCGTTTCCGTCAGCGTCAAAAATGATCGTGTAGGAGATTCCGTTTATCTTTACTTCCTCGTTTTCACCCTCGGGGTGCAGCTTCACGCTTGATATTTCGGTGATTATCCGATCTTTTTGCGTGTCGAATTTCAGCAGGCGGTCAACGGCGTATTCGCCAAATTCCCAAACTACTCCTACGGTCATGGAAAAACAGAACGATACCAGCGCAACGAACAGCGGAGTCATTTTTAGCCGCTTTGAATGTCTGTTCAGCAAGTCGATCGTGCCAAAACCGACCGCCGCTGCAAGAAATCCCGTGACTGTATGCAGCATAGTGTCCCATATTGGAATGTGACCGTAAAAATTCGCTATTTCGCCCAGTATCTCAGCGGCAAAAACAAACAGGAATACCGCTATTTCCAACACGCTCGGCAGATTGATCTTAAAGGTCGAGCGCAGAAAGAACGGTATAAACAGCAACACCAGCGAAAGACCGCACAGAAATACATTGTGCCAATCGCCGAGAGTGATCTGTCGTATCATAACGCCGATTATGATTCCGCGGATTATAAGGTATACTATTATGCTCTGCTTACTGGAATTGCGGTATTTTTCCGAAAGCTTCGTTATGGCATCGTGTTTCTTCTTTGGCATAAGTTCTCTCCTTTTCGTTCAGTGTAGAATATGATATCATAATTTCCTGCGAAAATCAAGAGTTTTTGCACAAATGCGCAAAAAACGGCGTGCTTGTGCATTTAGTATAGAATTTGATAAGATGATTGCTTGGCATTTCGGGTAGAGCTAGTACACGAATAGTATTTTTAGCTGTTTATATAACCTATGGTAATTCAATATCAAGATCTTCAAGCAATCTTGTGACCTCATCGCTGCCACGCAGTCTTATTCCCTCTTTTAGCAGCTCCTCGTCAGCGCTGCTCAGACTATCCGCGGGCAGACTGTAAACGGCGAGCGGCGTGTCGCTGCCCTCTTTGAACAGCGCGATCATACCCTGATATTCCTTAATAATATAGCAGCCTATACTGTCGGTCAGTTCGGTGACTCGCTTCATAACATCGGTGCCGATATTAGAATAGTATGCCGCGCCGCCTCCAACCAGCACCATAGAAATAAGTGCCGCGCTAAGCTTTCCGTAAAAAGACATAAGCTCCCTCCTTTTGCAGTAGCATTCCGCAAAAGAGGGAGTTTATTCATGATAAGCGCTTTTATTGCAGAGTTCTTGCCATCATGCTTTCAGTCTTTTCTTAGCTTGTGCCACACTCTCTCCGTCTTTTACAAGGAAACAGCCCACAAACTTGTCCTCTATCTTTTTGTAACCGCCTACGACAGCGGCTTCGATCTTTTTGTTTAACGATACAATTTTTGAAACAGCCATATCAGTTTTCCTCCTTGCTCATTATCTTTTCGCTAAGCTTTAAAATGCGCTCGGCGTATTTTTCCTTGCGGGAAGCGAGAATGTTTTTGTAGATAGGATAGTTTACTATAGCCATAAGCATACCGATAATTCCTACTACTATTCCGGGCGTCATGGCGTTGTTAATGCCGAGTATTGTTCCGATATCGGTCATAACAAGGCTCATTCCTGCTCCCATGATGATAGCGCCGATAGTGCCGAAGACGTACCCAAACACCTGTGCGGGGCGCTTGACCTCAGCGTCAAGCTCGCGAAGCATATCCAGCTCCTTTTTTGAGCTGTCCGCTTCAACGTATTGCGAGCGTATCTTCTGCACGATAAATTGAGTATCATTTCTGTTCATAATAAAGCCTCCTTAAAGATTTGTTATCTTGATCGTGACTTCATTATACAGCGTGAATATTTTTGAGATGTTTTTGAAATGTTTCGGAAATGTTAATTTAAAAAAATGTGAAACAATGCGAACGGTATCATCGAGATGCCTCAGGTATTGACATAACCTGCACATTTGAGGTATAATAATATAAATTGCGGCTTTTGGCGCTGATTTGCACAAAGCGGTAATTTGTTTAGTTTAGCAAAGACACGCGGATTTTTCCGCAGGAGGTAAAAATGTCAGGCAAATTCGATGAGGAGCAAAGAAAGCTTCTTGAAAAAAGAGAACTTCTGAAACTGAAACAGGGTCTTGTAGAGGAAAGCGAGATACTTGAAGAAAAACCTGTTGAAAAGGTTGAGCTTCACGGCTGGAAAAAAGTTGAAAATTTCTTCTACCATTATAAATGGCGCGTTATTGTAATAACACTGGTAGTGCTGCTAGTCGGATTTATGACTATGCAGACTGTTATGAAAGAACGCAACGATCTGTATGTATTGCTTGTTTCAAACGAAAACAAAAGCGGTATTTATGCAAAGGTCGATGATATCGAAACGACTCTTGAAAAATACTGTCCCGATTTCGATAACAACGGATATGTTCACGTGGGAGTGAATTTCTTGAACCTCTCTTATGAGGCGGGCGTCACTCAGTATACAGATATCGAAAAAATGAAGCTTTCCGCCGAAGTGACCGTTGGCGACGGACAGATGATACTCGCCGACGATGGAATTATCCAAGTTTTTGAGGATATGGGCGGAGAAGATCAGCGATACTTCATATTGCTTGATGATGAATACAGCGATATAACTATGTGCGAGGGACAGGGCTTGCAGCTTAATAAAACAGGCTTTGTCGAGGACGCACGCTGGTCAACCTGCCCCGACAATGTGGGAATATTTGTTCGCGACGAGGTCGAGGATATGATGGGCAACGACGACAATGCCAAGGAGCAGCGCCGCCGTGCCACCATAGTGATGGAAAACATCGCTTCGGGAAATATTATAAATCCCACTGTCGAGAAGGAAAACTCGTGATTACTGCACCGGTGTAATGGGCGCAGGACTTCCGTCCTCCGAGGGAGCGCTTTTTATCGCGATGTCGCAGGGTACAGGCTCTGCGTATGGCTGACGCTTTCTCACAGGTATTTTTTCAGGTTGTCGCAGAACTGCTGCTCACGCTTAAGCAGTGCGTCGGCTTCTGTGCGGATACGCTCCTCAGCCTTTGAGGAACGGTTCAGCGCGTGCTGCATATCAATTATGCCCATAGTGGTGCCGCGAAGCATCATCTCGGCGATGTTCTGAGAGCTGCTGTCTTGCATGGTCTTCATGCTTATACCCATTTTCGCCATCATTTTTGATGCCGCAGGGAATGTCTTGGGTACGCTGCCGCGGCGCACAAGCTCGGTTCGTGCTTGATTTGCAACGCTGCGATAGCGCTCGCGCTCAGCGGCTATCTCACTTCTAAGCTTTGCGTGCTTGCAGTGCTTGAGAACATCGGTGCTTGAATCATAAGCCATATCTGCGTTTTTGTAAACGCTTTTCAGTATCTCGGCGCTTTGCCGATTTTTAAAATCGTTCATAATTAGATTCTCCTTGTGTTTAGTCGTCCGAAAGGACGCCGTACATCGATATTATCTCACAAAACCCCTCAGATATTATATCCGAAAGGAATACCATGAAAAGACAATCTTTTTTATCGCTTTTTCTCAGAGGTGTTGGCTACATCGTTCTTGGAAATATTATGTGCCTTATTGCCACGATGGCGCTTGTTATGTTTGGAAAGAACACTTTTTTTAATATACTTGGCATAATAATCGCTGTGATGATATTTTATATGCTTATTTTCACGGTTGCGTGGAAAGACGGTGTAGCGGAGCGCTCTCTCATCAAGCATGGCAGAGTTGACAGTCCGCTGAAATACCGTTGGCTTCTTATCGGTCTGCTGATGTATGTCGTGGCTGCTGCGCCGACAGTGGTTCTGCTGCTGAATAAGCTGTTTTTTCCTGAAGAAGATACGCTGTATCTGTACAAATTCATAAGCGGCAGCGCATTTCCGTTTGTGAATACTTTCATTCCCGACGCTGTACCCGAAACCGACGCGTGGATACCGACAACGCTCAGACAGTTCGATAATATGAGCGTGCTGTTCCCGTCGCTTATGCTTGTGTATTATGCGCTTATCCCGATAGTGACGCATATAGGCTACTACATGGGATTTACAGATAAATTAAATACGGATAACATTGTATATAAATAGTGATTACTATGTAATAAGTATCAACCGCCGCAAGTGCTTTCGGTTTTTGAAACCATGTCATTTGCGGCGTTTTTTTGACGAAAAATGTAGTGCTTCGCCTGATAAGTTGAATAGCGTTGAAAAATATTGGTGATATATACCAAAAAGCTTGATAAAAAAATAGCAATAAACATGAATTATTCACAAAACTATTGCAATAAAAACGGTAATGTGATACAATAATTACAAGGATTTGTGCGCTATAGCTGCGTTTTTTGGTAATTATGTGCAAGGCGTACAATTTTGGCGGCTCTGCAATAAAAATAAGAACCGCTTTATCATTTTGCTGGAGGTAATATAATGGCGATCATTGTTCCCGAAGAATATAATGTACCGCTCCATCTCTTCCATCAGGGAGAAAATTCCCATGCATACGATTTCTTTGGCTCTCATAGGATAGTTAAAGACGGAAAAGAGTGCGTGGTGTTCAGAGTGTGGGCACCCCATGCAAATTCCGTTAGCGTTGTCGGTGATTTCAATCACTGGGACAGAGCGCAGAGCTATATGAACAAGATAAGCGACGGCGGAATCTGGGAGCTGTACATAGAAGGCATAAAGGAGATGGAATGCTACAAATACAGCATTGAAACTCCCGACGGTCTTATCAAGCTCAAGGCTGACCCGTACGGTTATTTTATGGAGGTGCGCCCCAATACCGCGACAAGATATTACGATATCGAGGGCTACCGCTGGACAGACAAAAAATATTGCGAGCAGCTTGCGGCTAAAAACATTTACGAAAGCGCCGCAAATATTTATGAGGTAAATCTCGGCTCTTGGAAGAAAAACGGCGAGGAATACTACGATTACCGCCGCCTCGCAGACGAGCTTATCCCTTATGTTAAAGAGATGGGCTACACCCATGTAGAGCTTATGCCGATAGCAGAGCACCCCTTTGACGGAAGCTGGGGCTATCAGCAGATAGGATATTTTGCGCCTACATCGAGATTTGGTACTCCCAAGGACTTTATGGCGTTTGTTGACAAGTGCCATAATGCGGGTATCGGCGTTATCATCGACTGGGTGCCTGCGCACTTCCCCAAGGACGCGGCAGGTCTGTATGAATTTGACGGCACAAGCTGTTATGAGTATGACGACCCGCTGAAGCGTGAGCACAAGAACTGGGGAACTCACATTTTCGACTGGGGCAAGCCCGAGATACAGTCGTTCCTTGTTTCCAATGCAAATTACTGGATAGAGAAATATCATATAGACGGTCTGCGTGTTGACGCGGTCGCTTCTATGCTGTATCTTGACTATGACAGAAAGGACGGCGAGTGGCGTCCCAACTGCTACGGCGACCACGGCAACCTTGAGGCTATCGCGTTCCTGCAAAAGCTGAATGCGGCGCTGTTCAGAGAGCACCCCAACATCATGATGATCGCGGAGGAGTCCACTGCATGGCCGATGGTTACAAAGCCTGCCGATATAGGCGGTCTTGGCTTCAACTTCAAGTGGAATATGGGCTGGATGAACGATATGCTGCGCTATATGTCGATGGATCCGCTTTCACGTCCCTATAACCACAACCTTGTAACATTCTCGTTCTATTATGCGTTCTCGGAGAACTTTATTCTCCCGATTTCGCATGACGAGGTAGTATACGGCAAATGCTCGATGCTTGATAAGATGGGCGGCCCGAGAGAGTACCGCTTCAATTCTATGCGTACATTCCTCGGCTATATGATGGCTCACCCCGGCAAGAAGCTGATGTTCATGGGACAGGAGTTCGCGCAGTATAAGGAGTGGAACTTCCAGACGGGTCTTGACTGGGACGTTCTGGAGTTCGATCCTCACTACAAGCTGCATCAGTATGTTAAGGATCTCAACAAGCTGTATAAGGAGCTTACTCCTCTGTGGGAATGCGACACGAGCTGGGAGGGCTTCCACTGGATATCCAGCGAGGACAACGCAAACAGCGTAATCGCTTTCAGACGTATTGCAAGAAACAAGGACGAGGTCATCTGCGTATGCAACTTCCAGCCTGTACGTCATGAAATATATGATATCGGCGTTCCTTATTATGCTGATTATGAGGAAGTGTTCAACTCCGATGACGAGAAATACGGAGGCACAGGCGTAAAGAACGGCGTACTCACCGCACAGGAGGAGGGTATGCATGACGAGAAGTACAAGATCACTCTCGATCTGCCGCCTATGTCGGTTATGTATTTCAAGATAAAGAACATTCGCAAGTCGCCCAGCGAGGCTGCCGCTGAAAAGCAGGCAAAAGCTGAGGAAAAGGCTGCGAAAAAATCCGCAGACAGCAAGAAAAAGGCTGCAAAGTAATTGAAAAAATCACGACTTCACGTCGGGACAGGAGGAAATATATGAATCACATCAAAAAAGAGTGCGTAGCTATGCTGCTTGCCGGCGGTCAGGGCAGCCGTCTTTACGCACTGACACAGGATATGGCAAAGCCTGCCGTTCCTTACGGCGGTAAGTACAGAATCATCGACTTCCCGCTCTCTAACTGCGTAAATTCGGGTATTGATACCGTTGGTGTTCTGACGCAGTATCAGCCCTTGGTGCTCAACGAATACATAGGTAACGGTCAGCCTTGGGGTCTTGACAGAGCGCACGGCGGCGTGCACGTTCTGCCCCCTTATGAGTCCGCTGCAGGCAAGGCTTGGTATTCCGGTACTGCGAATGCTATCTACCAGAACATCGGCTTCGTTGACAGATACAACCCCGAATATGTGGTTATCCTTTCGGGCGACCACATCTACAAGATGGACTATGCAAAGATGATAGATTATCACAAGGAGCAGAACGCTGACGCTACTATCGCAGTGCTTGAGGTTCCGTGGGAGGAGGCTCCCCGTTTCGGTATCATGAGCGCAAATCCCGATGGTACTATCTACGAGTTCGCTGAGAAGCCCGCTGAGCCTAAGTCCAATCTTGCTTCCATGGGTATCTATGTATTCACATGGTCTAAGCTGAGAAAGCACCTCATCGACAACGAGAACGACGAGGGCGCTACAAAGGACTTTGGTAAGAACATCATTCCTATGATGCTTGCAAACAACGAAAAGATGGTTGCATACCACTTTGACGGATACTGGAAGGACGTTGGAACTATCGACTCCCTCTGGGAAGCTAATATGGACGTGCTCGATCCGAATGTTCCCCTTGACCTGCTTGACGACAGCTGGAAGATCTACTCCAGAAACCCTGTTATGCCGCCTCACTATACAGGCGAGAACAGCAAGATCGAGAACTCTATGGTTGCAGAGGGCTGCGAGATCTACGGTACAGTTGATTTCTCCGTTCTGTTCGCAGGCGTAACTATCGAAGAAGGCGCGGTTGTTACCGACAGTATCATCATGCCCGGCTCTGTTATCAAGAAGGGAGCAGTTGTTGAATACGCTATCGTTGGCGAAAACTGTGTTATAGGCGAGGGTGCACACATCGGCGACCGTCCCGAGCGCATTGAAGACAAGTCGCAGTGGGGCGTTGCAGTAATCGGACATAAGGTAAACGTGTCTGCAAATGCAGTTGCTGCTCCCAAGGCTATGATCTCTAAGGATATTTGATAAGGAAAGGACGTTTTTGATATGGCAAGTATGGCTAATGTTTTAGGACTTATTTTTGCTAATATGCATGAAGCAAACCTTCCCGAGCTGACAAAGGCGAGAGCGATGGCGAGCGTTCCTTTCGGAGCAAGATATCGTCTGATCGACTTCCCTCTGTCCTCTATGGTAAATTCGGGAATTACACAGGTTGGAATTATTACAAAGCATAACTATTATTCACTGATGAACCATCTCGGAATGGGTAGTGAGTGGGATCTCGCAAGAAAGACAGGCGGTCTGCACATTCTGCCTCCCTACGGCAGAGAGGGTAGCGGTATCTACCGCGGCAGACTTGAAGCGCTTGCTGGCGCAGCCGAGTTTATCCGCGAGTCTGACGCTGAATATGTAGTTATGGCAGACACAAATGTTATCGCTAACATGGATATCAGGCCTATGATAGAATTCCATGAGAAGAGCGGCGCAGACATCACCTGCGTATACGGCAGAGGTGTTTACACAACTGAAAGAGCTATGACAAAGACAGTTCTCTGCATCAACGAGGACAACACTGTTTATGACGTTCTCGCAAGACCTGCGATCAGCGGCGAGATGAACGTTGCTCTTGATGTTTTTGTTATGAAGCGCAAGTTCCTTGAGGATCTTATCAGAGAGTCTGAGTGCCGTGGTCTGTACAGCTTTGAAACAGATATCCTGCTGCACAAGCTGCATGACTTTAAGATCATGGGCTACAAGTATGAGAATTATTTCGAGATCATCGATAGCATGAAGACCTACTACAAGGCTAACACTGATATGATGAACCGCGATATCTGCCACGAGGTATTTGACCTTGAGCGTCCTATCTACACTAAGATCCGCGACGTTGCTCCCGCTAAGTACGGCATTGAGGCTGACGTTAAGGGCTCGCTCATCGCTGACGGCTGCATCATCGAGGGTACAGTTGAAAACAGCGTGCTGTTCAGAGGCGTAGTTGTTAAGAAGGGCGCAGTTGTTAAGAACTCCATCATTATGCAGGATACCATTGTTGAGGAAAAGGCTACATTTATGGACGCTATCTCCGATAAGGACGTTACACTCAGCAAGAACCGTGCGATCACAGGCTCCAAGGATTATCCCGTATTCATCTCCAAGGGTGCTGTGGTATAATTTCATCGCATAAATAACAAAAGACCTGAGTTATCTCAGGTCTTTTTTATGTGCACAAAAATGCCCTCGAGGTTAATTCGAGGACATTTCTTATTTAAGCATTTACATTCTGCTGCGCGAGCTTTTCTTTTACCGCCTTAATAAAATCCGCTTCGGGAACAGGTCTGCAGAAGTAGTAGCCCTGAAGATATACAACACCTTTGTTTATTAGCATTTCTGCCTGCTCGGCGGTTTCAACACCCTCTGCAACGATGTTTACGCCAAGCTGCAATATCATGTCTATACAACTGTTGAGGATAATTCTCGGCTCTGTGGGGTCATCACCGAAGCAAGGCCAGATAAGGCTTTTATCCAGCTTTATCAGCTCAAAATGCACCTTAGCCATCTGCGAAAGATTTGAATAGCCTGTGCCGAAATCGTCCATTGAGAAGTGACAGCCAAGCTTTCTGAACTGCTCCATATTGTATTGCAGCATATCGCCGCCATCGATGGAAGCGGTTTCGGTTATCTCAAGATTGAAAAATCCGGGGTGAACGCCGTATTTTGTCATTATCTTGCTTAGCTGTGCCACGATGCCTATATCAACGCTCTGCACACCCGAAAGGTTTACCTCGACATAGTCTATACCAAGCTGCCAAAGCTTTTCGCGCGCCGCAAATTCACATACCTTTTCAAAAACGATATTGCCTATCTCGCTGATAAGTCCTTGCTCTTCGGCGAGCGGAATGAAATATTCGGGTGATATAAAGCCGACCGTTGTGGTATCCTGAAGTCTTACCAGAGCCTCAGCGGACGCGAAACGTCTTTTCTTTGCGGAATATATCGGCTGATACACCACATTGAACGCCTTTGTGCGAACAGCCTCTGTAAGAACAGCAAGCACAGCCTTACGGTAATTCCTCTTTTCGACAAGCTCATCGCTTACGAAATATATCTTGCCGTTTTCGCTCATGGTTCGGTCGTTAAGACAGTAGTCGAGCGTTTCGTAAGCCTCGTCGGCGGTCTGCGCATACTTCGGACATTCGATGATATTGAAGTGGTAATACGGAGAGAATGCGTTGTCGGCAGATGCGGTGTCACATCTGAAATCCCAGCTTTCGGTGCAGGCTATGATCTTGTCGAGGGTATCACGATCATATACAAGCATGGTTATCGTGCAGGAGCGGGAGTGATATATCCTTATGTGCGGAAAATCTCTGCTTATCTTTGCGGTAGCTTGTCTGAGTATCTCCTTGGGCATATCATAGCCCATGGCTTTTTGAATGCTTTCGACTTCGTCCAGCGTGAGGTTAAAGATGTAAAACGTCTTGTTGCGGGCGAACATTTCGCGCATCATTATATGGAATGCACGGCGGTTGAGCGTATCTGTTTCAGAGTCCATGTATTCTCTGGGGTTTTCAAAGCGCATATAAACATACAGAACCATCAGAGAATTTCCCATTGCGGAAAGAAGCCAATATGTCGTGAAAAACTGTACGAGCGCAATAGCAGCCCATATACAAAGACCCACGAGTATAGACACCCTTGCGCGCTTGAAATCGGGCAGTATCTCGCTGTTTTCGAGATCATATCGCTTATCTCTTGTGCAAAGCAGCACGATTATCGCAACGATATACACGGCAACAGAGATATAGAACGCTGTTACCATCGGGCCGCTGGAATATGCGCCTCTGTCATCTACATTGTAGTCGATCTTTCCGAATATCGCATATCCGATCGCGATAATAAACGGTATCGTACAGGCTAATAGAACAGGCTTTGATATTCGTTTTTGAGCGCCGCACAAAAACCACACATACATAAACAGCAAAAAGACCATAGCATTGAGAGAGCCCAGAAAAAGCTGATGCATAAGTCTGTTGAGCCATTCGGGCACGGAATCAATGTGTGTTATGGTGTAGTAGGAGCCGATATCCGCAAGCAGATTGAAAAAGCTTGCCGCCCAAAACAATGTAAATGTTTTGGTTGAGATCAGCGGCAGCTTTTTGCTGCAGAGAAAATCAACCATTATTACGATAAGTATACCTATCGCTAGGATCTGAAATTTGATACTGATATCCATTTTTGATCACCTTGTCCAAAAATAACATAGAAGTGAATACTACTGCAATAATTATATCATAAATATATACAGATTTCTATAGTTTCAGCAACAAAAAGTGTTCCTTTATGCAAAATTGTTCAATATTGCCAAACTCTGTTGTTTTAAAACGCAGTCCACGACCTGTTAATAAGCAAAAAATGGTTGAAAACTAATGGATATGTTGATTATTATGTTGAAAACTTTTTAGTAGAATTGTACAATTGTCCATCGTTCTGTTGGTGAATTATTCTGCAAAAAACAGAAAATCAGCTTTAAAAATGACAAAATCGAAAAATTGTGTTGACGAAAAAAACAGTTTTGGATATACTATAACCAAGAGATCAAACAGCGAACGTGCTGTTGTCTTGTCATAGCTGGTAAGCTTTTTATAGCAAAAGAAAGAAGTACTAGGTACAGGCAAATATTATTTAAACGGAGGATTTTCACCATGTGCATGAAAGACATCGAAGTTAAAAATCAGGTTGGTCTGCACGCAAGACCCGCAACTTTCTTCATTCAGAAGGCTAACGAATTCAAGTCTTCTATCTGGGTAGAGAAGGAAGAGCGCAGAGTAAACGCAAAGAGCCTTCTGGGTATCCTGTCCCTCGGCATCGTTGGCGGCGCTAACATTCGCATAATCGCTGACGGCAGCGACGAGCAGCTCGCTGTTGACGGTCTGGTTAAGCTGGTAGAGAGCGGCTTCGCTGAATAATCATCGGCAGTATTTTTGTTTTTTGCAGGGCGGCAATCAGCGAAAGCTGGATTTCTGCCCTTTTTATTTTGGAGGAGCAATGAGAAAACTACTTTCCGGTGCTGCCGCAATTTCCGCAGTTATTTGTATGAGCGGCTGTATAGCGCAGATGCCTGACGGCTATAATGATGTTAAAGCCGCCAAGGAAAACTACGAAAAGCTGAACAGTGCTCACACAACGATGATCGACCTTTCCACAGGCGACAAGATAATGGATTTCTCCTTTTACATCAACAACGGCGGCGAGATGATATTGAGCTATTACGGCAAAGACGGCGCCGATGAAATGTATGCCTACAGCAACGGCGCAGAGTATTTCTACAAGGACGCAGGCGATGAGCTGTGGTCGGTCATTGGCGCAGATGATGAAAGCTATATCTATAACATATATAATAGAGAGTACCGTTACCCTTATGCCGACGGCGGCATATTCTTCCTTGACGGCGGCAGCGTGGAGAGCTTCAGTGTTACCGTTAAGCCTGACGGGGGTTGGACGAAAGTATATGGATACGTTGCGGACAAGCTTAACGCTTCGGCGG
>JAZNTS010000047.1:0-5964 GCA_045591905.1 Oscillospiraceae bacterium
GCTCGGTTGGGCAGCCTTATTGATGCTCTTTTACTGTCGAAATTGCACAAAAACGCTTGACAAGAAGAATAAAATATGTTAAAATTTAAATAGTGTTGTGGTTGTTTTATCCACTACGCAGAATAAATCAAATGCTATGAGGAGTATAACGATGTTTAAAACCTTTGAGGAAGCAAAAAAATTCTGCACAGAGCATGAAGTAAAGATGCTCGATTTTAAAATGGTTGACCTTGACGGTCGCTGGCGCCATATCGCTATTCCCGAAAGCCGCTTTGTTCCCGATCTTATGGAATCAGGTATCGGCTTTGACGGCTCTAACTACGGCTTTGCGCCCGTTGAAAAGAGCGACATGATCTTTATCCCCGACCTTTCCAGTGCATCCCTCGATCCGTTTGCAGAGGTTACCACGCTTTCTATGATCGGTGACGTTTATGTAATTTCCAGTCCCAACTATCGTTTCAATCAGGATCCCAGAAATGTTTCCAAGCACGCTGTTGAGTATCTCAAATCCACGGGTATTGCTGATGAAATGATCATCGGTCCTGAGTTTGAGTTCCATATTTTCGATAACGTATCTTACAGCACAAAGCCCGAGGATATGGGCTTCACTGTTGACACAAGACAGGCGTCTTGGAACTCCGAGTATGCTGACAGCAACAACAAGGGCTATATCACTCCCGGTCACCGCGGATATCACGCTGACCTCCCTAACGATATCACATACGACCTCAGAAGCCGTATCTGCCTTATGCTTGAGGAGCGCGGAATCAAGGTCAAGTATCATCACCACGAGGTTGGCGGTTCGGGTCAGGTCGAGATCGAGGTCGAGCTTGGCGAGCTGACAAAGATGGCAGATAACACAATGACCATCAAGTACATGGTTAAGAATGCGGCTCTTCAGGACGGCAGAACAGCAACCTTTATGCCCAAGCCTATTTACAGCGAGGCAGGCAACGGTATGCACGTTCATATGCTGCTGTTCAAGGACGGCAAGCCTGTGTTCTACGATCCCAACGGTTATTCTGAGCTTTCCGAAACTGCGCTTTACTTTATCGGCGGTCTGCTGAAGCACGCTCGTTCTCTCTGCGGCTTCACAAACCCCTCCACAAACTCCTACAAGCGACTTGTTCCCGGATTTGAGGCACCCGTTACCATCGGTTACGCTACCTCTAACCGCAGCGCGGTAATTCGTATTCCCGCGTATGCAAAGGCTCCCGACAAGCGCCGCTTTGAGCTGAGAAGCCCTGACGCTACCTGCAACCCCTATTACGCTTATGCAGCTATCCTGATGGCAGGTATCGACGGCGTAAAGAACAAGATCGATCCGTCCAAGTGCGGCTGGGGTCCGTTTGACTTTAATCTGTACACCCTTTCCGATGAGGAAAAGGCAAAGATCCAGTCCCTGCCCACAACTCTTGACGAGGCACTTGACGCGCTCGAAGCTGACCATGATTACCTCATGGAGGGCGGCGTATTCCCCGAGCGCCTCATTGAGATCTGGCTGAAGAAGAAGCGCGCAGAGGCTGCTGCTATCAATAAGATACCTCACCCCGCTGAGTTTGCGAGCTACTACGATCTTTAATTAAAAAAACTAACTGCCCGAGTAATCCTCGGGCAGTTCGGCTTGTTTAAAACATTAGTTTCTGCTTGAAAAACGGGATTAAAAATTACTTGACTATATTGATGATCGGTGTTACAATATAATTGGTTATTTTTGAGTAAATGTGTTGAAAGGGGTATTATATGATAAAGAAAACATCACGCGCGGTCATTTCGATATTGATATGCGCGATGCTGTGCGGCTGTCAATCACAGGATATCGCAACCTCGCAGCTTGAACGCAACCCCGCGGCGGCTGTCGGCATCACTGCTGATACCTCCTCCAAGGATAACACCGTCAGCGCAGCTGATGTCGAATACGGCTCGGAGCTTCCCGATGGTATATGGGTAGACGAGCACGGCTATCTGCTCAGTATAATGGACGGAATGCCATTTCAATGCTGCAAAGGCTATCCAACCGAAATGCCCGTACTGCTTTCCGACGGAAGTATGCGGATCGACGGAATTACCGCCGTTCCCTCGGACAGCGAAAAAGGAAAAGCGTACATAAGCGCGCTGCATAAAGCCGCCGAGGGCGAGTGGGTGTACTGTTACGATGATATAGTTTTTTCCTTCAGAGATGGCGCAATGACTCTCGGTTATACAGAAGAAATAATGGAATTGGCTGAATACAAATGGAACGGCTGCGAGATGATATTGACAGCTTTTGATACGGAAAGCAGCTATCACGTGCGCATAGAGAATGACGTTATTAGCCTTGTATCGCAAAATTACGGCACAACGACGCTATTCCGAAAAGGCAGCGACGCTCTTGCACAGTACATCGCTGAAAATGGTGAGGACCCCGCACTGATCGTGGGAGCATGGTACAACGGCGAGGATTTTTCAGAAGAATGGAGCATCACGGAGGATTGTATAATCATTGACGGAGAACGCTTCGATTACACGGTATCGCCGCAGATAGAATATATAGAGCTTACCTTTAACGACAACAAATACACTGTATATTTCAACGAATATGACGGTTCCTTAATGCTTGCAGGAGCGGGAGATATCATCACTTTGTATTCAGAAGACTCCGAAGCATACAGAGAATATCAGCTCGAGCAAAAGGTAATGGAGCAGTGCAGCGAGCTTCTGGCGCGCTATCCCGACCATTCGGGCTGGCTGGAGAGCAGAGATTACGGCGATATTCCGCTGCTTGCAGACGCAGACTATCTGGACGAATATGTTCCCAAAGGATATTTCCCCGTAGCTACCTCTGAGCAGCTTGCGAGCGTATGCTATTACATCAACACACAGACTGCGGATTTCATTGTTATAGAGCTTACAGCGGATATCGACCTTTCGGGCAGACAGTGGGCGCCTATGGGCTGGGGAAATGATAATCCCTACAATGCGATATTCGCAGGAAACGGTCATATTATCAGCGGACTTACCATTGACTCGGACGATACCGACATCGGCTTTATCGGCTGGGGAGTATACGGTTCGCTTACCGACATCAGCTTCACAAACGCAGATATCCGCGGCGGAAGCTCCGTCGGCATTGCGGCAGGACAGTCCATCGGCTGCGGCTATAAAAACGTATCGGTCAGCGGCAGCGTTTCGGGCAGCAGAGCGGGTTCGTTGCTTGGCTATGACGCCAACAGCGTTATCACAGACTGCACCGCTGATGTCAACGTAAACGGCGAAAGGTTTGAGTTTTTCTCGTGGAACGAAAAGGAAAAAAGCGAGATCGTAATAGAAGACCCCGTAGTTATCACTATGGACGAAGATCACACCGTTCACCGTCCCGAGGTAGAGGGCTATCACAATCTTGGCTGGATGGTGTTTAAAGATGGTGTACAGATGCTGCACCGCAACGCCGAGAATGAGTACAGCTACCGCTACTTCCTTGAGGAAGCAGGCACCTACGAGATTTATCTTACTGCCTATGTCAAGGGACAATATGTACCGATCAGCAACATTATCACATATACCATAGAATAAGGTTTTTGATGGATTAACGACACCCAAAATGCAACTATACTTTTTTGATAAGCCAACTGCCCGAGTTTTTCTCGGGCAGTTTTTTCGTGAGATTTATTTTTGTTATTGACATTTCAGGCATTTTATAATATCATAGTATTATAAAGTTCTCAATGTAGTACCTTTTGGGAACTATTGACGGAGGTGCTTATGCAATTCAGTGAAAGGCTTTCGGCGCTTCGGCGGCGCTATTCGATATCGCAGACAGAGCTTGCACAGGCGGTAGGCGTGTCACGAAAATCCATACAGTATTACGAGTCGGGGGAGCGTTATCCCCGCGCGGGCGTGCTTAGAAAGCTTGCGGAGTATTTCAATGTAACGCTGGAATACCTGACCTGCTCTGAGGAAATTACGCCGCAAGGAGCATTTTCCGTTGACGCTGTAGTAGGCGGGGTGACCGCTCTTTTTTCGGGCGGCTCGCTGTCCGAGGAGGACAAGGACATGGTGATGCGCGTGATACAGGAGGCTTACTGGGACTCCAAAGGCATTAAGACAACAAAATAAATGAACGGAGATTACTTAAATGATAATAACTGACCTCAGCGGCAGATGGGACGCATTTCTTGACGAAAGTAAGCGCACTCTTTCGCCGACAGAATATCCAGACAGCATAGTGCTGCCCGATTCTACATCGAATGCAGGGCTTTTCCGCGAGAATAACGAGATAGAATACGGCTGTCTTACCGATATGCGAAAATTCGAGGGTTATGCGTGGTTTCGCAGAAATATTCAGATAACGCCCGAGATGGAGGGAAAGTGCATTACGCTTTTCCTTGAGCGCACACGAATGACCGCTGTCTATATAGACGGCAGAGAGTGCCGTTTCGGCAATTCGCTCTGCTCACCGCACCGTTTTTCGCTTGGTGGACTTTCCGTGGGCGAGCATGAGCTTGTCGTGCGTGTAGCAAATGTTGATTATCCTACGGGCGGCGGTCACATGACCTCGCGCGATACTCAGACCAACTGGAACGGTATTATCGGCAGAATGGAGCTGCAGTGCTATGAAGCTTACCCCGAGGCAGTGTATGTTTTCCCGAATATTTCGGAGCACTGTGTTTCTGTTCGCTCAGAGATAGCGGGAGCGCAGCAGGGTAAGGCTAAGCTTCGCGTTTTCGATGAAAACAGAGAGTACGCGAGCGTTGAAGCAGAGTATAGCGAAGGCGTTCTCCAATGTGATATAAAGCTGCCGTGTGACGTTCCGATGTGGGACGAGTTTGCTCCGAATCTGCTGAAGCTTGAAATTGCCATTGGCGGCGACAGCAGAACTATACACTTTGGTATGCGCGAGATGAAAGGCGAGGGCTTGAAGCTGCTAATAAACGGCAGACAGACCTTTCTGCGCGGCAAGCATGACGGAATGGTGTTCCCGAAAACAGGCTATGCGCCTGCAGATGTCGAGGCGTGGCTTGATGTGTTAAAGACCGCCAAGGAGTACGGCATAAACCATTATCGCTTCCATACCTGCTGTCCGCCTGAGGCAGCCTTTGCTGCAGCGGATATCATGGGTATCTATATGCAGCCCGAGCTGCCGTTCTGGGGAACTATTCCCGATGAGTTCGGCGAGGAGCATAATTATCTGCGCGATGAGGGCTTCCGCATACTGCGCGAGTTTTCACATCACCCGTCATTTGTGATGATGTCGATGGGTAACGAGCTTTGGGGTAGCAAGGAGCGCCTTAACGAGCTTATTGCGGGATATCGCGCGGTCTGCCCCGATAAGATGTATGTGGGCGGCTCGAATAATTATCAGTTCGTTCCGTGCGTGCTTGATGAGGACGACTTTTTCAGCGGTGTACGTTTTGACCGCGACCGCCTTATTCGTGGAAGCTATGCGATGTGCGACGCTCCGCAGGGGCATATACAAACAACAGAGCCGAACACCGTGCATAATTACGACCCACTCATTGATGAAGCAGAAGCTATTGGCAGCAACGGCGGCGAGATAATGATACAGTACGGCACGGAGATGAAAAAGGTAAGCGCAGAGGACAGCGGTGCGCTTGTTCCCGATGTGCCTGTTATATCGCACGAGGTAGGTCAGTTTGCGATGTATCCCGATTTCAATGAGACGGAGAAATAACAGGGCCCCGTCCGTCACAAGGCTTATGAAGCCTACCGTACTGGACTTATCGAAAAGGGACTTTTCTCCCACTGGGAGGATTTCTTCCGCGCCTCGGGAAAGCTGTCTGTGCAGTGCTACCGCGATGATATCGAGACTGCTGTCAGAAGCGGACAGATGTCAGGCTTCCAGCTGCTGGATATTCAGGATTTCCCTGGACAGGGCGTTGCCACAGTGGGAATACTGAACTCCTTCCTTGAAAACAAGGGACACGTCACCGCGCAGGAATGGCGCCGCTACTGCGGAAGCTCCGT
>JAZNTS010000048.1:0-14269 GCA_045591905.1 Oscillospiraceae bacterium
AAGCCCTCTGTCGGGCTGGTGCTTTCCGCAACAGCGAAGAAGCTCTTACGGTCGCTGCCCTCAACGCGAACAACAAGGCAGTATTTTCCGTCAAGATATACTGCGCCGCTGTTCATTACAGCGTTTATGCCAAGGCGTTCCATAAGATTGGGGTTATCCTCGTAGCACATATCATAGCGCCAAAGTATGGGCGCATGAGCCGCGGTGAGAACGGGGTTTTCGTAGCGGTCGTAAATTCCGTTGTAGAAATCAGTTCTGGGATTGGGGCGGCGGAAAAGCTGCTCCTGCTCGACCAGCATACGGTCAAGACGCGCATCAAATTCTTTTTTGGTCAACATAAAAAATATGTTCCTTTCTAAAAACTATATACTCTATTAGTATAACACATATTTAAGTATATTTCAAGATTGACAGCCGCAATTTTGGGTAGTATAATTGAGTTGGCACATTAAACAGACAAATGAAAGGATACATCATGTACAAGCTTGCGATATTCGACCTTGACGGCACACTTTTAAATACGCTCGGCGACCTCGCGGCGGCAGGAAACCACGCGCTGAAGCAGATGGGAAAGCCCTGTCACTCTGAGGAAAGCTATAAGCTTTTTGTCGGAAACGGCATACCTAATCTGATACACCGTATACTCCCCGAGGGACATTCGGACGAGGAGCATCAGCACTGCTACGAGTTGTTCACTGCCTATTATTCCGAGCATAAATCAGACCGCACCGTGCCGTATAACGGCATAGCCGCACTGCTTGAAAGGCTCAATTCCGAGGGCGTTACCTGTGTAGTGAACACGAACAAGGCGCATGATTTTTCAAAAGAACTGCTGACCTCCTGCTTTGGAGATAACATCAGCGACCTCATCGGATACGGTGCGGGATTTCCCGCAAAGCCTGCGCCAAACGCCGCACTGGAGCTTTGCCGCAGACACGGCGCGGATATCCGCGAAGCAATATACATAGGCGACAGCAATGTTGATATGCAGACTGCGGCTGCGGCAGGACTTGACAGCTGCGCCGTGCTTTGGGGCTTCCGCAGCAAGGAGGAGCTTTCCGCCTGCTCGCCAAAGCACATGGTAAGCGGCGCAGAGGAGCTTTATTCCGTGATCCGAGGATAAAAACAAGCCTGAGAAATTCTTCTTAGGCTTGAGACCGTCGAAAAAGTCCCGTTGGGACTTTTCCGCCGAAACATCCGCACTGCCCGCACTCGCTGGCGGCGATGCCGCCAACTCGCACAGTTGTGCGGATATAAGTGTTTTTTGACCGAAGTGAATTCGGTCAAAAAAGTTATCAAAATGCCCGCTTCGCGGGCAAAAATATACTTTTTCGACAAGCAAAAGCCTGAGATGTTTTTCTCAGGCTTTTATTCTATAAAACATTTTCTTTACACTCAAGGTATTATCAATTAACAAAAAATCTGAGAATGATTATCGCGGCAGCCGAAACGCCGCAGATTATCCAATTTCTCACTATTGCTCTTTCAAGCTTGTTATCGTCTTTTTTGCGGTCATCGCGCTTTGCCATAATATCACTCCCTTATGCTAATATTTTAGCACTATTTCGGGAAGTTGTCAAGGCTATGCGCGTTTGATGATAAAATCCAGCAAGTCGCGGAATACTTCGTCCTTGTTAAGCTCATGAAGCAGCTCGTGACGCGCCTCGCGGTAGATACGCAGCCTTGCGTTGCAGCCGTGGCGCTTATAGCGCCTGCAAGCTTTACGCACGCCATAGCCGTACTCGCCAACGGGATCCATTCCGCCTGACATAAAAAGCATAGGAACATCGGTGCGGGTGTTTTCGACAACAAAGCGGCTGTTGCAGAAGATAAGTGCAGTGATAAGATCGCGGTAGCCAATGGACGTAAAGGCAAAATTGCACTTCGGGTCAGCTTGGAATTTATCCACTACCTTGTCATCGCGCGTCAGCCAATCGCTGGGGGTGCGGTAATTCACAGTGCGAAGATTGAATACTCCCAGTGCAAGGTCCATGCCCCACGTGTAGCGCCAAAATTCTCCGTGGCGGCTTGCAAGATTATCAAGATGATTTTGAAGCGCACCAAGCCACGAAACAGGGCCTGCCGTGCCTAGAAAGATAGCACCGTTCCAACGGTCAGTGCGGCAGCGCGAAAAGTATATCCTCGCAAGAAAGCTGCCCATGCTGTGCCCTATCAGAAAATGCGGAATATTCGGCAGCTTTTTCTCCATGACGCGCTTCATTCTCTGCAGATCCTGAGCCATGCGGATATGCCCAAGCTCATGCCCGAAGTATCCAAGCATATACTCGCTTGCAATAGAGCGTCCATGACCTATATGGTCACAGCCGCAGAACGCTACATCACTGTCGCACAAAAACTGTGCAAATTCCTCATACCGCTCGATATACTCGCACATTCCGTGGGAAAGCATAACTGCCGCTTTCGGATTTTTAGGAAGATAGAAATAGTAATGTACATCGCAAAGCCCCGATGCGCTTTTAAATGTACCGCTGATCTTTTTCATGGCGCTCCTTTGCGCTTTAGGGATTGATAGCCTCCAGTCTGTATATCGGAAGCCCCATTTCGGTAAAGCGCGTTTCATACTCTGTCATAATATTCCCCTCAAACCCGCTGTTATGCAGATCAAGCGAAACATTCTGCATTCTGAAGCCGTTTGCGGAAAAATGCTCGATGGAAAATTCAAACAACCTGCGGTTGTCGGTCTTTTGGTGTATCTCAGCACCGCTTTTCAGCACCTCGCGGTAAATCTCCAAAAATCTTGTGTGGGTCAATCGGTGCTTGGCGTAGCTCTCCTTAGGGAATGGGCAGGAGAAATTGAGATATAGCCTCTCCACGGTATGCGGACGGAACAAATGGTGCAGATATTCTGCCTGCCCAAGGCAAAAGCGCACGTTCTTCATGCCGCTTTCAATAAGCATTTCCGCGCCTGTAACGATAACGTTAGGCGTTTTTTCAATGGCTATGTAGTTTATATCGGGATTGCGCTTTGCAAGCTCGATTATAAACGCGCCCTTGCCGCAGCCTATCTCAAGGTGCAAAGGATTGTTGTTTCCGAATACCCTAATGCTGTCGAAGAAAAGCTCGTCATCAAGCGGATCGTCGGCAAATTCGTTCTGATTCTGCATATAGATCATGACCTCTTTGCAGGCGGCGAGCCTGTCCTCAAGGTGCTTCTTTTTTCTCATTCGCATAAATTTATACCTCTTTTTCGTGCAAAAACGCCGTTTTCATGGCTTATATTATGATAGCACAAATGCCGACAAAAGTCAATTTTCGATGCGTATATATCACAACGTAATTTACTCTCGCTTATGCATTACGCTGAAATTCTCTCAAACGCTTGCTTTATTTATATATTCGGTATATAATGAAATGTGGCAAAAAATCCAATATATAAAGGACGGTATATGCAAATGAACTGGTTCAAAAAAATGGTTGCCGCAGTTCTTGTTGCGGGTACTCTCTGCGCACCCGTGACGGTATACGCAGCAGACGACACAACTGCAATAACTGCGACTGCTGAAACTCAAAGCACCTCGATGTATGTGAACAAGAAGTGCTACTCCTACGATTCGCCTAACGCTGGTCACAAACAGTTGGAGCTCATTTATTCAGGCACAAAGGTGACGGTTGTCGGCGAAAAAGGACAGTATTACAAGCTTAACAACGGCAGCTATGTTATGAAAAAATATCTCGGCAAGACCTGCACTAACTGGACGACCTTTAAGTACAAGACTGCAAAGACTATGTATGCGGCAAACAATGTTGTGACCCGCCAAAAGGCGCTTTCAAACGGCGCAAAAGCCGGCAGCGTTAAATCAGGACAGAAGCTCACTGTTATCGGCTACACCAACACCGGCTACTCAAAATTGACGGACGGCAGCTATATCTTAACAAAGTATGTAAATCCCTCCGCTACCACATGGAAATACTTCAAATACAACACGCCTGTGACAATGTATGCAACCAAATCCGTAATTATCCGCAGCAAGGCGCTTTCTAATGCTCCAAGAACAGGCAGCGTAAAGGCTGACCAGAAGCTCACTGTTGTCGGATATACAAACACAGGCTTTTACAGACTGGACAACGGCAAGTATATCAAGACAAGCTATGCAGCAGAGCTTGAGGCAAATCCCACAAGCGATTTCAAGTATAAAATAGACAATAACGAGGTTACTATAACAGAATATGTAGGCACTGATACGACACTTGTTATTCCCTCTGAAATCGATGGCAAGCCTGTAACAGGTATTGGACCTTGGCCGTTCCCACTGAACTCAAGTCTCACCTCAATCGTTATCCCTGACAGTTTGACAAATATTAGGGACGGTGCATTCATTAACTGCACAAGCCTTACCAAGTTTATGGTATCAGGTGAAAACGGCATATATAAAACTGTTGACGGTGCTTTGCTGAGCAAAGACGGAACAGTTTTGGTGCTGTGTCCCGGCAGTGTAACAAAATATACAATACCTGACAGCGTGACAAGCATTGGCGCGTATGCATTCGCTAGCTGCGATAGTCTCTCCTCGATCGTTATACCCGACAACGTGAAAAGCATTGGGGATTATGCATTCGCCGGCTGCGAAAGCCTCTCCTCGATCGTTATCCCTAACAGCGTGAAAAGTATTGGGGATTATGCATTCTCTAACTGCTCAAAACTAACCTCAATCGTTATCCCAAACGGTGTGAAGAATATTGTGCATTGTACATTCTATGATTGTTCAAACCTCACCTCGGTCGTTATCCCTGACAGCGTGAGAAATATTGAGTATTATGCATTCTCCAACTGCTCAAGTCTTACCTCATTGGTTATACCTGACGGTGTGAGAAGCATTGAGTGGAGTGCATTCGACGACTGTCCTAAATTAACAGTAACCTACAAGGGCAAAACCTATAATAAAAATAACATGAACTACCTTTATAGTCTTTTCTAACACATATACAAAAGCCTCTGCATTTGCAGAGTCCTTTTTGTTATTTGAATCTTGCCGCGTCGATACGATTGAGCGCGCGCTTAAGCTTTGTTTCAGCCATTTTGAGCTGTCTGTCGCTTTCTGCCGCCTTGATACGAGCTTCGGCTGTATCCTTGGCTGCTTCTGCACGCTTAACGTCGATCTCGTCAGCCCATTCGCAGGAATCCACCAGAACAACGGTCTTTTCGCGGCTTACCTTGATAATGCCGCCCGATGTCGCTGCATGGCGAAGCTTTCCGTCCACCATAACGCGCATCTGACCTATTCCCAGTGCCGCACAATACGGCTCATGTCCGTTAAGGATACCCACGTCGCCGACGGTGGTGCGAACGATTATCTGCTCGGTCTCGCCGTCAAAGAATTTCTTTTCGGGCGTGATGATCTCAAGCTTGAACGGAGTCATAAGCTTTCACCTTAACCCTTCTTCGCCTTTTCCACTGCCTCTTCGATAGTACCAACGAACAGGAATGCGGACTCGGGCAGATCGTCGTGCTTGCCCTCAATGATCTCCTTGAAGCCGCGGATAGTTTCCTTAAGAGGAACATACTTGCCCTCCATACCTGTAAACTGCTCCGCAACGGAGAACGGCTGGGACAGGAAACGCTGGATCTTTCTTGCACGGGAAACAGTCAGCTTATCCTCATCGGACAACTCGTCCATACCGAGGATAGCGATGATATCCTGAAGCTCGTTATAGCGCTGGAGGATAGACTGCACCGCACGCGCAACCTCGTAATGCTCCTGACCTACGATGTCGGGTGTGAGTATTCTGGAGGTGGACTCCAGCGGGTCTACTGCGGGGTAGATACCCATAGACGCAATGTTTCTGGAAAGTACGGTGGTAGCGTCCAGATGTGCGAATGTTGTTGCGGGAGCGGGGTCTGTAAGGTCATCGGCGGGAACGTAAACTGCCTGTACCGATGTGATAGAGCCCTTCTTTGTAGAGGTGATACGCTCCTGAAGAGCACCCATCTCTGTGGACAGTGTGGGCTGATAACCTACGGCTGAGGGCATACGGCCCAGCAGCGCAGAAACCTCAGAACCTGCCTGTGTAAAACGGAAGATGTTGTCGATAAAGAGCAGCACGTCCTGACCCTGCTGATCACGGAAGTATTCCGCCATAGTAAGACCGGACAGAGCAACTCTCATTCTTGCTCCCGGAGGCTCGTTCATCTGACCGTATACAAGTGCGGTCTTGTTGATAACGCCGGACTCTGTCATTTCGTTGTAAAGGTCGTTACCCTCACGGGTACGCTCGCCAACGCCTGTGAATACAGAGATACCGCCGTGCTGCTTTGCAACGTTGTTGATAAGCTCCATGATAAGAACGGTCTTACCTACTCCGGCACCGCCGAACAGACCGATCTTACCGCCCTTGAGGTAAGGAGCGATAAGGTCAACGACCTTAATACCTGTTTCAAGCACCTCGTTGGAGGCTTCCTGCTCCTCGAATGTGGGAGCGGGACGGTGTATCTCCCACTTTTCAGCGGTTTCGGGCTGAGGCTTGTTGTCAACCGCGTCACCGAGAAGGTTGAAGATACGACCCAGTGTTTCCTCTCCGACAGGAACCTTGATGGAAGCACCGGTGTCAACTGCTTCCATGCCTCTTACAAGACCGTCGGTAGCACCCATAGCGATACAGCGAACGATATCGTCGCCGATATGCTGTGCAACCTCAACGACCAGCTTCTGACCGTTGTTGTCGATCTCGATAGCATTAAGCAGATTGGGAAGGTTATCGGGGCTGAACTTGATATCAAGAACCGCACCGATGACCTGAACGATCGTGCCTATGTTCTGTTTTGTCATTTTCTAACTTTTCCTTTCCGTTAGTTGGAAATGCTGATGTGCTTATTCAAGCGCATTTGCGCCGCCGACGATCTCGGTCAGCTCCTGTGTGATGCTTGCCTGTCTTGCGCGGTTGTACAACAGCGAGAGGCTTGCTATCATCTCGTCGGCATTATCTGTTGCAGACTCCATCGCCGTTCTGCGCGCGCCCTGCTCGGAAGCGTAAGCCTCAACGATAGCGCACTGCAAAAGGCTTGCGGTAAATCTTGGAACGATACGGTCGAACACTGCCTCGGGAGAGGGATCGTAGTTCATAGTGCCGTAGTTCTCAAGCTTCTGTGTCTGCATAGGGAGCACAGCCATCTGCTGCGGCTCCTGTGTAAGCGAAGAAACGAACGTTGTATAGAACAACTGAACATCGTCTACCTCGCCTTTTTTGAACATATCTATCGCAATGTTTGCAATATCAAAGGCTGTCGCCTGCTTGATATCCTCCGCAACATTCGGGAAGCTGCCGACGATCTCATATCCGCGCTTTGAGAAATACTCGATCGCCTTCTTGCCGATAGCAATTATCTTCGGCTTTTGAGCGTCGTTTTCATGCGCAGCTGCGGCGAGCTTCAGCAAATTGGAATTATATCCGCCTGCAAGACCTCTGTCGCCTGCGATAACGATAAAAAGTCTGTTTTTGACCTCTCTTTTGCGTGTGAACACTGTTGAGAAATCCAGATTTGCGGAAGCTATCTCACACATAGAGCGGTAAAGCTCGGTGAAATAGGGGCGCGCCTGTTCTGCGCGGGTCTTAGCCTTACGCAGCTTGCTAGAGGCTACCAGCTCCATCGCTTTAGTTATCTGACGGGTAGAGCCGACAGACTTTATGCGGCGCTTGATATCCTTCATATTTCCGCTTGCTATGATATATCACCTCCATATTTTGGATTGGTGTTTATGTTGTTAAACAAGAAATATCACTGGATACTGTCTTCCGTTGTGATATACTTTACCTTTTTCTCAAGGTACAGCCATGCAACTGCAAGAGCAGCAGCAACGCTGATGGTGGTTGCGATTATGCTGAGTACAAAAGCAGCCTGTTTCATATTGCTACTCCTTTCGTGCTTAGCCCGCATAGGAAGCGGCGAAGCTTCTGAGAACTTCCTTTACCGCAGCCTCGTTTTCGGGCGTCATAGCCTTCTCGGTCTTGATGCTTGTGAGTATCTCAGGCTTGTTAGCCTTGATGTGGTCGATGAGATCCTTCTGATACTGCTTGATCTTCTCAAGCTCGATAGATGCAAGATAGTTGTTGATTACGGCATAGATGATAACTACCTGCTCCTCAACAGCGAGGGGGGAGTTCTGATCCTGCTTTAATACCTCAACGATACGCTCACCCTTTGCAAGGCGGTTCTTTGTATCCTGATCGAGGTCAGAGCCGAACTGTGCAAAGGACTGAAGCTCTCTGTACTGAGAGTAGTCAAGCTTCAGAGTACCTGCAACCTTCTTCATTGCCTTGATCTGCGCGTTACCGCCTACACGGGATACCGAGATACCGGGGTTTACGGCAGGACGAACACCTGCGTTGAACAGCTCGGTCTCAAGGTAGATCTGACCGTCAGTGATGGAGATAACGTTTGTAGGGATATACGCGGAAACGTCGCCTGCCTGTGTTTCGATTATAGGAAGCGCAGTCAGAGAGCCGCCGCCGTAATTTGCATTAAGACGAGCAGCACGCTCGAGAAGTCTTGAATGCAGATAGAATACGTCGCCGGGGAACGCCTCACGTCCCGGAGGTCTTTTCAGCAGCAGAGAGAGCGTTCTGTAGGCAACGGCGTGCTTGGACAGGTCATCGTATACAACGAGAACGTCCTTGCCCTTGTCCATGAAGTACTCGCCCATGGTGCAGCCCGAATAGGGAGCGATATACTGAAGCGGTGCAAGCTCGGAAGCGGTCGCGGAAACAACGATGGTGTAATCCAGAGCATTATTTGCGCGGAGCGTTTCAACAACGCCTGCAACGGTAGAGTTCTTCTGTCCTATAGCAACATAGATGCAGATAACATCTTTGTCGTGCTGGTTGATGATAGTGTCGATGGCGATAGCAGTCTTACCTGTCTGTCTGTCGCCGATGATCAGCTCACGCTGACCTCTGCCTATCGGGATCATACTGTCGTTTGCCTTGATACCTGTCTGAAGAGGTACGTTTACAGGCTCTCTTGTGATGATACCGGAAGCGATCTTCTCGATGGGGCGGGTCTCCTTTGCAAGGATCGGACCCTTGCCGTCGATAGGCTGACCGAGGGAGTTTACAACTCGTCCCAGCAGCTCCTCGCCGACAGGAACGGATACGATGCTGCCTGTGCGCTTTACCGTGTCGCCTTCCTTGATGCCCGCGTCAGAGCCAAGCATAACAGCGCCAACAAAGTCCTGCTCAAGGTTGAGCGCCATGCACTGAACGCCGTTCTCAAACTCAAGAAGCTCATTGATCATGCACTTTTCCAGACCGTGGATACGCACGATACCGTCACCGACGGTAACGACCGTACCGATGTCGCCGAGCTGGATCTTAGCGTTGTAGTTTTTAATACGGTCCTTGATAAGGCCCGTTATTTCATCGGGGCGTAAATCCATTACTACTTCCCTTTCTTATAGTTTATTTTTACGCGATAACCGAGCCGAGCTCCTTCTTTATCGCGCTTATTCTCGACTTGACGCTTCCGTCATAGCGAGTGCTGCCGTGATCTATCACGATACCGCCGATAATATCGGGGTCAAGCTTTTCGCGCAGGTTGACCTTTTTGCCCGTAACCTCGGACATTCTTGCGATGATCTTGCTGCGCAGCTCCTCTGTAAGGGGAGCGCTCGTTGTAACAGTTATGTCGGCAATATTGAAATGCTCGTTATACTTTGCTCTGAACTGCTTCACGATACCGTCGAAGCAATTGAATCTGCCGCGCTCCGCAAGAACGCACAGCAGGTTGCCGCAAAGCTCACAAACGTTTCCGTTTTCGATAATTTCTTTGGTAAGCGAAAGCTTTTCCTCTGCTGAGATCGTGGGTGTGCCCATTATCTTAACAAGCTCGGGATTTTCGCGGAAGATGCCGCCAAGCGCGGTCAGCTCCTCCGTGATGCTCTGAAGCTTATCGGGACACTCTTCAAGACACAGCTCGAAAAAAGCCTCACCATAGACCTTTTCTGCCTTGTCGTTCATGTTATTCTCCCGTATGATCGAAGAATTTTCGGCGCGCCTTACTGCTCGGCGCCGACATTTACAAGAAACTCAGAGATGAGAGCCTCGTTGTCCTTTGCCGAAATCTCCTTTTCTACGACCTTAGATGCGGCAAGGATAACGATATCGGAAATCTCGTCCTTTATCTCGTTCATTGCACGCTTTTTGTCGCGCTCAATAGCTTCTTCTGCCTTTGCTCTGATCTCGGAAGCGTTCTTGTTAGCCTCCGAAATGATCTCTTCCTCGCGTGCCTGTGCTCTTGCTGTAGCCTGCTTCATGATCTCTGCAGCCTCAGCCTTTGCGTCGGCAAGCTTAGCGAGATATTCCTGCTCGGTCTTTTCCGCAGCTTCCTTTGCAGCCTGTGCGTCGGCGATCTCCTTCGCAGCAAGCTCCTTGCGCTGGTCAAGTATCTTGCAGACCGGCTTGTACAGGAATATCCTGAAGATAAGGAAGATAATGAGCGTGTTTATAAGCGTAAACACGATCGTTCCGAGGTCGATCGAAACAAGCGCAAGCTTTGTCTGTTCAGCCGTGCCTGCTGCCGCCTCGCTGATGAAAGTCAGCATTATGCCCAATTCCTCCTTTTATGCTTTATCGTATCGGTTCGACTTAGCCGCCCAGTACACTCTGGAGAGAACCGAAGATAGGGTTAGCATAAAGGAGCAGCAGTGCAACTACCAGCGCGTAGATACCTGTTGTCTCCGCGATAGCGTCACCGATGATCATTGTTCTGGTAACAACGCCGGAAGCCTCAGGCTGTCTGCCGATAGCCTCAACTGCCTTACCGCCGCAGAAGCCCTCACCGATACCGGGGCCGATACCTGCAACCATTGCTGTGCCTGCGCCGAGCGCGGAAGCACCCAGAACGATAGCATTCGCTAAAATTTCCATATCTGTCATAATAATATCCTCCATGAATATTTTTGTTTATATAATTCCCGCTCGGGGAACATATCCTGATTTAATTACTCGCACTCCGCACTGGAGATGTAAGACATCGTAAGCATTACAAAGATATACGACTGGATAACCGCCGAGAATATATCGAAGTAAAGCGAAGCAACCGCGGGAATGAGTATCGCAAAGTTGCCGAGCGCAAAGTAGATAAGACCGCCGATAACCATACCTGCAACAAGGTTACCGAAAAGACGGAGCGCCATAGAAACGGGGTTTGCAAACTCGCCGATAATGTTAAAGGGGAGCATGAAGGGCAGCGGATCGACAAACGCCTTTAAGTAGCCCTTGAGCTTACCCGTCTTTGCACGGTTGTACTGCGTCATAAAGAACGTGATCATCGCAAGCGACGCGGTAACAGAAACGTCCGCCATCGGCGCGCGCAGTCCGAACAGGCTGATAAGGCTGTTGAACATAACATATACCATAAGTATACCGATATATGGAATATACGCTTTGTATTTTGTGCCCATGCCGTCATTTACCATTCCTCTGAGGGCGGAAATAAGCATCTCAGCCAAAGCCTGACGGCGCGTTGTGGGCACTGCCTTTAAGCCCGTGCCGAGGATAAGGCACACAGCGAGAATCACCAGCATAACTATCCACTGGACGATAACGGATTCCGTGAGATTCCATGTGATTCCGAACATCTCCCAGCTTGCAACGACCATAGGGCCGCTGATCTCAAAGCTCTTTTCGGCAGCAGCGGGAGCTGCTTCGGAAAGCATCATCAATGCGGTTGACATAATATAGTCCTCCTTTTTCTTGGCGGAGCGCCGCGCCCCGTCGGGTAAGCTTCATTGAAGCCT
Organism: Oscillospiraceae bacterium; assembly: GCA_045591905.1. GTDB lineage: Bacteria > Bacillota > Clostridia > Oscillospirales > Ruminococcaceae > CAG-115. The sequence continues at coordinate 11,751 of JAZNTS010000048.1, forward strand.
TTATTTTTCCGCCCGAAAGCGGGAAAGCATCATTCTTTCTCCCTGAACGCTCTGAGCGTTATCGCAAGCCTTGTAAACAACAGGGGGAGCACTGCGGCAATAAGGTTAATAAACGGAAGCAGCGCCGCCGCAGACATCGCAGCGAACAGCCCCAAATATCTCAGGCAATACATCGCGTTCATATAAGTTTGTGCTGCCTTTGGGGACTTCCTTACCGCCTTTTGAGCGGAAAGCCCCAACAGATAAAAATTCAGCACACATATAATATTGCCGTAAACCGCACCGGTTATCAGCGTATAGTCGAAACCAAGCGCGAAAAACAACACCAGTATCACCGCGAAATACACGCCGTTTATCACCATGAAGTAAGGAAACAGCGAACGCATCTCCTGTGTTATTATATCTTGTTTCTTTGCTGCCATATCGTCATTTATAGTTGTCGTAATAGTCGTTATCCTCGCGGCTGTTGTAGCTTTTCGGCGCTTTTTCGTTATCCTTGCCGTATATGCGCATTATCTTCGTAAGCTGCGAAATGCCGCCGCACAGCATGAAGAATATTCCAAGCCCCACGCACAGCCCCATAGCCCAATCAGGCCATTCAAAGTGCTTTGACGCGTAATATCCGCCAACTATAAACACGATAAGCGGGGATAGGATAGCGTACGCAAATTGGCTTGCTATCGCATAAGCGGAAAGATTGCTGTGTTTTTTCGGCATATCAATAAACGAACTCAGTAAGCCGCCATTCGTCGCCGCTCTTTGTCATGAACATCTCAAGCACGGAGTCGGCGTCAGCCTCGGTAGCGGTGTTTTCATCAACACCGTTGAGGTAAACGGTAAGCTTGCATTCGGTCTCGGACTTAGGCACGAGCGCTATGCGGCAGCTAGACCAATCCTTTGTGTAGTCCTCTGCGGGAGCGAACTTTGCGCTTATTCCCAGAACATATTCTGTAGTATACTGAATGCTTGCATCACCCTCAGCTTCTGCTGTGGAATCCGCAGGCTGCTCGACCTTTACAAGCTTTTCGCGGTTCTGATACACCGCAAGCTTGTTTCCGTCTATATCGGTAAGGATACGCTGAGCTTCATCAGCCACAAAAGTTTCCTTAACAAGGCTCTCAATTTCTTCAAGCGTAGTATAATCCTTGCTGTTTACGGTATACAGGTCGTCTTCGGGGTCGTTTCCGTAAGGCTCGGGCTCGTACGGCAGACCCTCTGTCACAAACAGACGCACTACCTGATAGTTATTGGCAACAAGGTCGTGTGCGGCGTAGGTGTATTCATCAAGAAGCTCCTGAGTAGGCTGAAAGCGCTGCTCGGAAACGCTGCTGTCAGTAACGGACGATTCGCCGCCCTTATCGCCTGATATAAGTATCAGCGCCGCTATAACAACGCCGATAGCGAGAACGGCAACAATGATAGTGGATATCATCGGTGCCATTGATTTAGTGTTTTTGCTCATTCAAAAAACCTTTCGCAGGGTATTACTATAATTATAATACAAATCGGACACTTCGTCAATAAGATATCAATATTTTTACCGTATTTTAGGCGCGTCCATTATGTAATCACTTAACGTTCTCGGGCTTTCCGGCATCAAGAGAGATCGCGTCAGGGAACGCATTGCGGCTGTCTTCCTTGGAGAGGAAAGTCGTATTTACATAGCCCTGAATGATAGCGCCGTCAGTTACAGCAATAGTGGAAGCATTGATATCTCCGAATACGATCGCGTCGCGCTTAAGCTCCGCCTTTCCTGCTATATCAAGCTTGCCTCTGATGCGTCCGTTGACATCGGCATACTGCGAGGACAGATCTCCGATAAGGATAGTATCTCTATCCATGCGCATCTTACCCTTTACAACCATATTGCCCTGCATAGCCGCAGAGTTCATTGTGGCATTGTTGCACTTCATATCGCCTACTACCTTGCCCGACATATCAATATCGCGGGTAGTTTCTACATTACCCTTGATATTTCCGTCAACCTGCATATTTGCAAGAGAGCGAATATTTCCGTCAATAACAGTATTTTTAGAGATCACCGTTACTTCATCGGTCACGCCTGTCGCGCGATTTACATTTGCATTGACTGAAGCCGCAGATGGTGCAGACGGAGCAGCGTTAAAGCCGCCATTCGCATTATACTGTGCGTTAGTGCCGTAGCCTGTGCCGTAATTACTCTGTGCATTCTGTGCGGGAGCAGCGGGTGCTGCTGCCTGTGGCTGCGCAGGAGCAGTCTGCTCGGAAGCAGGCTGCGGATTGTTTATCGGCTTTGTGGGATAATACGGAGTTTCAAGCGGAACGCCCGATGCGTTCACGTCCTGCTGTATGGGGGCAGTCTGCGCGGGAGCTGCCTGCTGCACAGGTGCTGCGGGAGTCTGCTGAGCGGCGGGTGCTGTGGGCTGCTGAACAGGCTGCTGTGCCTGTTCGTTCTGCTCTGCAAGATATCTGTCAAGCTGAGTAGGTGCGCTGTCGCGCGTCGCAGTGGACTCTGCACCCTCGTCCATTCCGTCCTTTTT
>JAZNTS010000049.1:0-10421 GCA_045591905.1 Oscillospiraceae bacterium
GCTATGAAGGGTATGCTTGCTCCCAAGTACCGCGAGGTACAGCTCGGCAAGGTCGAGGTACGTCAGGTATTCAAGATCACCAATGTCGGCATCGTTGCAGGCTCCTATGTGCTTGAGGGTAAGGTTGCTAGAAACGGTCAGGTACGCATCGTGCGTGACGGTATCATCGTTGGCGACGATCATATCGCAGGACTTCAGCGTTTCAAGGACTCCGTAAAGGAAGTTTCCGCAGGCTATGAGTGCGGTGTAAGCCTTGAAAAGTTTACCGACATCAAGGAAGGCGACATCTTTGAGGCGTATGTAATGGAAGAGTACCGCGACTGATAAACGGTATTGTATCGTAAAGGAGGCTTAATATGGCTAACTTTAATATAAAACGACTTAGCGAGGACATCAAGCGCGAGATATCTGCCGCTGTGGGGGGCGTAAAAGACCCCCGCGTAGCGAAGAATTTCGTGACAGTAACTCACTGCGAGGTCACAAATGACCTTTCCTACTGCAAGGTACACATTGCGTGCCTTGGCGGAGAGGATAAGACCTCGAAGGCTGTGGAGGGAATGACAGCGGCTTCGGGCTATTTCAAGAAGCGCATCGCCACTGCAATAAGAGTGAGAAAGATTCCCGAGCTTATATTCCTCCCCGATAATTCTCTGGAATATGCGGCGCATATCGAGGATATAATCTCAAAGCTTCCGAAGCCCGTACAGACTGACGAGGAAGCTGATGAGGAGGACGAGTATGAGGATTGAGATCAACGAGGCGGTACAGTTTCTGCGCTCCCACGATGATTACCTTATATTGATGCACGCAAGCCCCGACGGTGATACGTTGGGCTGCGGCTTCGCCCTGTGCGGAGCGCTGCAGCGTATGGGAAAGCGCGCTAGGGCTGTCTGCCCTGACCAGATACCGCACCGCTTTGATTATATGCGCGAGGGTATCGCAGAACAGGAATTTGAAGAAAAAACTATCGTAGCGGTCGATGTTGCTGATACTAAGCTGCTGGGCGATATGAAAACGCTTGGCGACAAAACGTCACTTTGCATCGACCACCACGTTTCAAACACTGAATATGCAGAAAAGCTGCTGCTTCGTGAGAATTATGCGGCTGCTGCCGAGCTTATGTATGAGGTACTGCTTGCTCTGGGTACAGACATCGACAGGACTATCGCAAATTGCCTTTATACAGGCATCGCTACGGACACAGGCTGCTTTAAATTCAGCAACACAAAGCCGCAGACGCATATCTACGCCGCAAAGCTTATGGAATGCGGCGCGGAAATCGCGCCTATAAACTACGCGATGTTTGAGCTGAAAACGCAGGGACGTATAAAGCTCGAACAAGAAGTGCTTCGCAATATGAAGTATTTCGGTGACGGTCACGTTGCGGTTATATCCGTTATGCTTGACACTCTTGCAAAGATAACCGATATAGACAGCGACGATGTCGGCGCTATGGCTGCAATTCCGCGTCAGATAGAGGGCGTGGATATCGGTATCTCCATAAAGGAGAAAAAGCCGGGCGTTTTCAAGGCTTCGTTGCGTTCAAGCGAGCGTATCGACGTTTCCGTTATCGCGCAGCAGTTTGGCGGCGGCGGTCACGCGAGGGCTTCGGGTTGCTCGTTTGAGTGCTCTTACGAGGAAACTGAAAAGCGTATTGTTGCAGCTTGCTGTGATGCTCTGAAGCAGGCAGGCATAATATGAACGGAATTATATGTATAAACAAGCCGCAGGAGTTCACCTCCTTTGATGTCGTGGCGGTAATGCGCCGCTGTTTCAAGACCAAAAAGGTCGGACACGGCGGTACGCTCGACCCGATGGCGACAGGCGTGCTTCCGATATTCGTTGGAGGCGCGACTAAGGCTGTCGATATCTTTCCCGATACCGACAAAAGCTATCGCGGCGGCTTCAGATTAGGACTTACATCGGACACTCAGGATATCTGGGGCAAGCTCAGCGAATGTGCTGAAAAAACTGCGTCTGCCGCAGAGATAGAGGCTGTATTGGCGCGCTTTCGCGGAGATATCATGCAGATACCTCCTATGTATTCCGCGCTGAAGATAAACGGTCAGAAGCTTTGCGACCTTGCCCGACAGGGAATCGAGGTAGAGCGCGAGGCTCGTCCGATAACGATATCGCGGCTGGAGCTTATGCAGTTTGACGGCACAGACGGAATTATCGAGGTGGACTGCTCCTCGGGAACTTATATCCGCACGCTTATACACGATATCGGCGAGGCGCTTGGGACAGGCGCGGTCATGACGAGCCTTTGCAGAACGAGAGCCTGCGGCTTTTCGCTTTCTCAGTGTCACACGATCGACGAGGTGCGCGAGGCTGACGAGCAAACGCTTTCCTCATGGCTTATGCCTGTTGATAGCGTTTTTGAAAAGTATCTCAGCATAGAGCTTGACGAGGTGCAGCAGCGCCTTTATCTGAACGGTGTTCGTCTTGACGCTGCGCGGCTTGCAACGAGCGCTCCCAAAGGCGAAAAGCTTCGCGTCTATGCCGATGGAGCATTCCTCGGTCTTGCCGAGGTAAACGATGAAAACGAGTTGGTGTCTGTGAAAAGATTTCCGACTTGATCACTGAATGGTGGTATTAATTTGATAAACATAACTTATGATGCAGCCTCGCCGAGCGAAAGGACTGCGGTCGCGCTTGGCTATTTTGACGGACTGCATCTAGGGCATATTGGCGTAATTACGGCAGCGCTTGCTCAGCATGAACTGAAGCCTGCGGTGTTTACATTCAATTGCGACACTACATTGCCCAAATTCCAAAATCCCGAGGATATCATATCCTTTGAAAATAAGTGCGAGCTTATGCAAAAGGTCGGAGTGGCGTATCTTTTTGCGCCTGATTTTGCTGAGGTCTGCGGCTATCCCGCGGAGGATTTCGTGACTGAGATACTCGTGAAGCGCCTGAATGCGGGCTTTGCGTGCTGCGGCAGGAATTTCCGCTTCGGAAAGGGCGGCAGCGGTACGCCCGAAATTCTGAAAGAGCTTGGCAAAAAGCACGGCTTTGAGGTGGAGATAGTCCCCGATGTATGCCATAACGGCGAGATAATCAGTTCTACGCATATCCGTGAGCTTATCCGCGAGGGCAAGATAGAGCAGGCGAACACATTGCTCGGCTATGACCTGTGGTACAGATTGCCCGTAATACACGGAAACCACATCGGAAAATCTATTGAGTTCCCGACGATAAATCAGATAATCCCCGAAACCAACATTGTGCCGAAATTCGGCGCTTACAAAAGCTTTGTGGACATCGGTGGCAGACATTACCGCGCTATTACGAACATCGGCGTAAAGCCAACTGTTACAGACAGGCACGATGGCAGCGGTGCTGTGATGGAAACGCACATCATCGGCTTTGACGGCGATCTTTACGGGCAGAGGATATCTGTGTCCCTTATAGGATTTATCAGACCCGAGCAGAAATTCGCAAGCCTTGATGAGCTTAAAGAACAGCTTAATCTGGACAAGCTCGCGGCTTTAAAATAAACGAAAGGAAAAATACAATGGCAACAGTCAGAACACGATTTGCACCGTCACCGACAGGCTATATGCATATCGGTAATCTCAGAACGGCGCTTTACACATATCTTATTGCAAAAAAGCAGGCAGGCACTTTTATTCTGCGTATTGAGGACACCGACCGCGGACGTTATGTAGAGGGCGCGACAGATGTTATCTACAAAACGCTTCGTGACTGCGGACTTAACTGGGACGAGGGTCCCGATGTCGGCGGCGAGTACGGACCCTATATCCAGAGCGAGCGTATGGGAATGTATAAGGATTACGCTGAAAAGCTTGTAGTGAGCGGACACGCTTACTACTGCTTCTGCGAGAAGTCCTCTGACGAGGCAGACGGCGAGGAGCAGAAGCCAAGCGGCGCTGCCTCTCTTAACCGCTGCGGCTGCCGCGATTGCTCGTTAGCAGACGCAAAGAAGCGAATCTCTGACGGAGCAGTTCCTGTTATCCGTCAGAAGATACCTACCGAGGGTACAACTACATTCCACGATGAGATATACGGCGACATTACCGTTGACAATGCAGATCTTGACGATCAGGTGCTGCTGAAATCAGACGGTATGCCAACCTATAACTTCGCAAACGTTGTTGACGACCACACAATGGGCATCACTCATGTTGTAAGAGGAAACGAATATCTTTCCTCTGCACCGAAGTACGACCTGCTTTACGCTGCATTCGGCTGGAAGCCTCCCGTTTATATCCATGTTGAGCACATCATGAAGGACGCACAGCACAAGCTTGCAAAGCGTGACGGTGACGCATCTTTCCAAGATCTTCTTGACAAGGGCTACCTTACAGAGGGTATACTCAACTATATCCTGCTGCTTGGTTGGGCGCCCAAGGGTGAAAAGGAGATATATACTCTCGACGAGATGATAGAGGAATTCGGTCTTGACGGAATTTCTAAGTCCCCTGCGATATTCGATCCGCTGAAGCTTAAGGCTATCAACGCTCAGCACGTCCGTGCGCTTCCGCTTGAGAAGTACATGGAGTACGCTGTGCCTTATGTACGTCAGACTGCTAAGCGCGAGGGTATTGATATGGAGCTTCTCTGCTCCGTGCTGCAGCCCCGTACTGAGGTGTTCACCGATATCCCCGCACAGGTCGATTTTATAGATGAGCTGCCTCAGTACGATCTCGAGCTTTACACAAGCAAGAAGATGAAAACCAGCCCCGAAACAGCGCTCCCTGCTCTGAAGAAGATACTCCCCGTGCTGGAGGGTCTGTCTGACTTTACGCACGACAGCGTTCATGACGCACTGTTTAAGCTTATCGAAGCCGAGGGCGTGAAGAACGGCTATATGCTTTGGCCTCTGCGTGTTGCGCTGAGCGGCAAGCAGCTTACCCCCGGCGGCGGTGTAGAGATTGCAGTTATTCTCGGCAAGGACGAGGCTATCGCAAGAATTAAAAAGGGAATAGAGCTTCTCGAAGCGGCAGGTGTATAATTTCCTTTAGTTTCATAAATAATTCACGAAATTATCACTGTTGAGCATTAGAATATAATTTGGTATTTTTATGCCTATTTTGACTTCGGAGGCTTTCATGATTGAAGTAAAAAACCTAAGCAAAAGCTACGGTAGCAAGCTTGCTGTCAACGACATCAGCTTTACCGCAAGCGAAAGCGAGATACTAGGTTTTCTCGGCCCTAACGGTGCGGGAAAATCCACAACTATGAACATTCTTACGGGATATCTGTCCTCTTCGGGCGGACAGGCGCTGATAAACGGCGTTGATATCCTTGAGGATCCTGTGACCGCAAAAAAGGACATCGGCTATCTGCCTGAGCAGCCGCCGCTTTATCTTGATATGACGGTCATGGAGTACCTGAACTTTGTATACGACCTGAAAAAATGCAAGCTGCCGCGCCGCTCGCACCTTAACGAGATATGCAGCCTTGTAAAGATAACTGACGTTTCAAAGCGCGTTATCCGCAACCTTTCCAAGGGCTACAAGCAGCGTGTTGGCCTTGCACAGGCTCTTGTCGGAAACCCCAAGGTGCTTATTCTTGACGAGCCTACGGTCGGTCTTGACCCGAAGCAGATAATCGAGATAAGAACGCTTATCAAGAAGCTTGGTAAAAATCATACTGTTATCCTGTCCTCACATATTCTGTCCGAGGTGCAGGCGGTATGTGATCGTATTGTCGTTATTGACAAGGGCAAGCTTGTTGCGAATGACACTACCGAAAATCTGTCGCATAATCTTTCGGCTGACCATAAGCTGACCGTTCAGATAGAGGGCCCGCAGAAAGAGGTCAAAGCTTTGCTCGAGAATATACCACAGATGGTTGAGGTACACGTCAACAGAGCTATCGACAAGACTACGACAGAGTATTCCCTCAACGCAAAGGAGGGCGCTGATGTTCGCCGTGAGGTATTCAAGCGCATGGCTGAGCGCAGCTACCCGATACTCCTTATGCGCTCGTCTGAGCTTACGCTTGAGGAGATATTCCTGAAGCTGACTACAGGCGACTTTTACGGCAATATCGAAAACGGAGGTGTAAACAAATGATAGCTATATTAAAGCGTGAATTTACATCTTACTTCACATCTCCGCTTGGCTATGTGTATCTAGCGGTATTCTACTGCTTTTCGGGACTTTTCCTGTGGATGTTCTCGCTGACGACAGGCTCTGCCGATATGTCTGCGACTTTCCTTTGGATGTTCTTTATAATGATGATACTCATTCCCGTGCTTACTATGAGAACGATGGCTGACGACAAGCGTCAAAAGACTGACCAACTCACCTTAACATCTCCTGTAAGCCTTTTCGGTCTTGTTACAGGCAAATTCCTTGCAGCGTTCTCAATATTCCTTATCGGAGCTGTTGTGCTGCTCGTTTATGCTGTGTTTATCTCAGCAGCCGTATCCGATACCGCTGCTGTAACGGGCGTTGAGGCTTCTTTCGGCTGGGCTTCGGTATTTGGAAATATCGTCGGAATCTGCCTTATGGGCGCTGTGTTTATTTCCGCGGGAATATTCATTTCAAGCCTTACAGAAAATCAGATGATAGCCGCTATCGGCAGCATCGGTGTGAATATTGTTCTGTATATGTTTGATATTATTGCAAATTTCGTGCAGATAGATTGGCTGCAGCAGATAATCATGTCACTTTCTGTGTACAATAAATATCAGGAGTTCACCTACGGCATTTTCAGCCTTGGCAATATCGTTTTCTTTGTGAGCCTCGTTGTGGTGTTCAACTTCCTGACGATGCGCGTTCTTGAGCGCCGTCGCTGGAGCTGAGAAGGGAGGCACGGCATATGAAAAAAGATAACAAAAAGCCTCTTGAAAAAGAGACCGAAAATGTGGTGGCGGCTGTTGATATAGCCGAAGCTATCGAAAGTTCTGCGGCTGACTCGGATATTAAGTCCGACAAAAAGCCCGCAAAGGAAAAGAAAAAGTTCAATATGCGCAATTTTAAGCATGGTACATTGTCTTTTATACTGACGCTCGTATTTATTGCTGTAGTTGTTGTATTCAATGTCGTTGTTGGACTTATATCAGACCGCTTTGATACAGAGGTAGACCTTACCGCTTCGGGCGTTTACACGCTTGAAGAAAAGACTGAGGAGTATATCAAGAGCGTAAACAAAGAGATAACTATAACCGTTCTTAACTCTGAAACAAATTTTGAGGCACTCGGCGACCCTTACAAACAGGTAAACGAGCTGCTTAAAAAGATGTCGATAGCAAATCCGCTTATAAAGATCGAGTATTTGCTGCTTGACCAGAATCCCGGATATGCTGCGGATTTCCAGAGCGGTGAGATCGCTGACAACTACATCGTTGTGCAGTGTCCCGCGACAAAACAGCGCAGAGTGCTGGTTGACGACCTCAACAAGTCGCTGAGCTACGGCACTGAGGGCGAGGGCTATATCACTGTCAATACCGAGGAATACTACAACGCATACATGGCGTACTATTACTACGGTTCTCACTTCGATATGTATGACTACCTCTATTCCAATATCGAGCAGGACGTTGTTTCTGCGCTGATGTTCGTTACAAATGAGGATCCTGTTCGTATCGCGTTCACAGAGGGTTATAACGAGTCCGACAGCACTGCGCTTCAGTCGCTGCTTTCGGATAACGGCTACGGCGTTGAAACGATAAATCTTGCGCAGGTAGACGCTATCGACCCCGATATTGATTTTGTTATCATGTACGCACCCACTATAGATGTAGACACTGATAATCTCACAAAGCTTGATAAGTTCCTCGATAACGGCGGTGCTTTCGGTAAGAACGTGATGTATTTCGCGTCTGTAGATCAGCCTGAGACGCCAAACATCGAGCTTTTCCTCAATGACTGGGGACTTTCGATCGGCAATTCTATCATAATGCAGAAAGACAATAATTATCGTTTCGTTTTCGATACACCGACAATTCCGCATTCGCATTTCCAGCAGATTTGTGATACTTTATATGCCGGTGATGTCTTTGCGAGCAGTCTGTATACCTATGGCGCATATATGCGTCCTGTTATTCAGATATGGGACGGCGGTACCAAGGGTAATGTAGAGCAGGAGATAATCGTGCAGAGCTATGACAATGCTTATCTCTATCCGCTGACCGCAACGGAGGACTTCGCTCCCGAGTCTGCCGAAGCTGGTGTGTTCAACAATGTTATTGCTGCCTACAGGATTCACAGTTCTGCAAACGAACCGAGCCGACTGGTAGTGTTTGGTTCCGATATGCTGACCTCCAAGGAGTTCCTAAGCTACGGTAACGCTAACAACAGTATGCTTATTGTCAATATGTTCAACTATATCAGCGGCAAGGAGAAGGGCATAACCATTAAGCCCAAGTCCTTTGCAACAACAGGCTTTGATATGACTCAGCAGCAGGCTGATACACTTGCTATCTTCCTCTGCATAGTTATTCCTGTTGTTGTTATAGCCATAGGTATTGTAATTTGGGTGCGCAGGAGGCATAGATAATGGCAAAACTTTCAAAATCCACACGCACTGTAATTATTGCGGCTGCAGTTCTGCTCGTACTTGGTGCGGTATGCCTTGTGTTACTGTTAACCTCGCCGTCCGACGATAAAGAAAGCGTTGCCGATACCGTGACCTCCGAGGCTTCAACATCTGAGGCAGAGGATATCGACACCTCTTTTGTCATAACAGACAGGGAGGGAACAGAGGTAACAAAGGCTGAAATAACCAACGACCTAGGCAGCTTTACTTTCCTGCGTGAGTCACGAACAGGTACAGACACCGAGGAGTATTACTGGACAAGCGAGCAGCTTAACGGTGCTCCCTCGAATGATACGCTTATCAAAGCGTTCATGAATTGCCTTGCAGGCTTAACGGCTTCAGAGCTTGTTGAGGAAAATGCGGGTGATCTTGATAAGTACGGATTGGAAAAACCCGTTTCAACTGCAAAGATAACTTTCGCAGACGGTGCAGAGCAGACGGTGCATTTCGGCATTCAGAATCCGTCTGAAACTACATCTGTATATTGCCGTAAGGACGGCAGCAGTGATGTTTATCTGATAAGCTACTATTCGGTAGGCGATGTATACTACGGTATAACCGATTTTGTAGATATGTCGATAACTGAGGCTTACAACACTGAAACCCCGCAGGAGCTTGATTATTTTATAATTGAACACAAGGGTCTTGAAGAACCAATCGAGATATCCTATATGTATGATATTCAGGAGGAGTCTGAAAATGAGGGTGACGAGATACTTGTCACTACATTCAACTCTCACCGTGTAACAAGTCCTCTCGTTGCAGAGGTCGACGCAGTTAAGGGTCAGACCTTATGCTACGGAGTTTACGGACTGACGGCTTCCAATTGTGTAAGCGTTGCTCCTGACGACGCTCTTATTGCCGAAACAGGGCTTGATGATCCGCATTGTAAGCTGACGTTTAAATACGGCGGCAACCGCTATGTGCTGCTTTTGGGTGATGAGGTCGTGAACGTAACAGAGAGCGAGGACGAATCCACACCTGATCTAAGCACTGTTGTCGGCTATTACGGTATGCTGGAGGGTAGCAATATCATCTACGTGTTTGGTACAGCTTCAATACCGTGGTATGATGTTGAGGTAGAGGATATAATTTCAAGACGTCCTATTTCGCCTTATATCTATACCTGTGACAGCGTTGTGGTTACGACACCTGAAAGGGTATACGAGTTTAAAGTAAACGGTAATGCTAAGGAAAACAGCTTTACGCTTGATGGAGAGGAGCTTGATAATCACAAGTTCAAGGAGCTTTATCAGCATCTGATAGCTGCTGTCGGTGAGGAGATCTACCGTGATGACGGTGATTATGAATCTTTCATCACTGTTCAGTTCAACTATCGTGAGAAATATCATTATTTCTACGGCGGAGCTTTTGACAAGATAGAATATATCAAGTCGGACGACCGTAAGAATATCGTAAGGGTAAACGGTGAGGTGCTGTTCAAGGTGCGTCAGGTCTATACGGATCGACTGCTCGAAAACATTGAGGCACTGCTTACCGGCGGCGATCTTGTGCTTAACTGGTAATATTATTCAGATAGCGTTTTGCATAAATTATATGGAATGATGGAGGTATTAACATGGCAGAAAACAATTTTTTCTATTACAGAGGCTTCCCGCTCGTGCGTAGCGGAAATGAGATGTATTACGGTAGCATGGGCGATAAGTTTGTGACAAAGCTTACCGTTCGCTCGACCGAGAAGCTGCATGATGTGGATATCCCCACAAAGGTCATGGTTCAGCTTGTTCCGACAGGAACTGAAGCAGTTGACCTTTCAAAGATCAGAAAGGGCGAGATGTCAAGTCTGTATGAAGCGCTCGATACCGCTTATGTATGGCTTGCAAAAGAACTTTTCTGATTTACTATAGTAAAAAAAGCCGAAGATTTTTAAAAAATCTTCGGCT
>JAZNTS010000050.1:0-3052 GCA_045591905.1 Oscillospiraceae bacterium
CATCGGGCTTTTTCAGCATAAGCTTTGCTATGGCGAGGCGCTGCCGCTCTCCTCCCGAGATGTCATACGGGTGACTGTCAGCGAGGTGTGTAAGCCCGAAACGCTCCATAATATCTTCACATCCACGGTTTACGGACATAAGCTCTGCGCGCACGGTATCCTCTGTGAATATCTCGCATGGGTTCTGCGGGAGATATGCGCAGCTTATGCCTTTTTTGCGCTTTATTTTGCCGCTTATCGGTCTTATTATATCCGCAATGCATTTCAGCAGAGTGGTCTTTCCGCTGCCGTTTCCGCCTAGGATTGCGTAGATGCTGCCTGCGAAGATGGAGATATCTGCTCGCTTCAGAACATCGGGAGCATTTCTGTCAAAGCCGACACGCAGCGCCTTTGCCGTGATTATAGGCTCGGCTACCGATCTTTCGGAACAGGGGAGGGGCTTCATAAGCTTTATCGCATTGCGGCAGACTGTGTTGCTTCTGCCCTCGCGAACAGATAACGGCGCGTTTTCGCCGCCGCCTGCCATTGCAAAAACTCGCACCGCTGCGGGCATTGCCGACATCATCATATGCTCTTTCGGCAGCATCTTGCATATATCGTGCGGCGGGCAGTCGATTATGACCTTACTCTTATCCATAACTACGACCTTATCTGAGATATGCAGAAGCTCTTCAAGTCTGTGCTCTGCGATAACTATCGTCATTCCGAGGTCTCTGTTAAGCCGCGAAAGCGAGTCTATGAAGCTTTGCGCCGCGATGGGGTCAAGCTGCGAGGTAGGTTCGTCAAGCAGAAGCACACGCGGGTGAAGTGCTGCGGCTCCCGCAAGATTTAAAAGTTGCTTCTGACCGCCCGAAAGTGAAGCACAGTCGCGCCCGAACACATCCTCCAGACCGAAATAGCTTGCCATTTCTGCAACACGCCGCCTTATTTCGTCAACAGGAAGCCCTACGCTCTCGGCGGAAAACGAAAGCTCGTGCCAAACCTTATCGGTGACTAGCTGCGCCTCGGGATCCTGCATAACAAAGCCTATCTCTGCTGCGGCTTTTTCAAGCGGTACAGCGCCTAACGGAGTGCCGTTGTAGAGTATTTTGCCAAGGGCTTTTCCGCGCGGCGCAAGAGCGGGTTTCATAAGGCGAAGCAGCGTGCTTTTTCCGCAGCCCGACGCGCCGCATATCGTTACGAATTCGCCCTCCTCTATTTCAAGGCTGACGGAGCTTAAAGCGGCAGCTCCTGTGTGATATGAAAATGTCAGCTCATCAACTGAGATAATGCTCATTTCAATGCTCCTTTGCCGTTTTTCCTATGCGGCTTCTGACAATATTTTCGCGCATGATCGCAAGCGACGGAAGCATACAAAGCAAGCCAAACGCCGCATATAAAAGTATATCGTGAGCCGAGAAAGAAAGCTCGCTCATTTTCGGGTAAAACTCAAACGAACTGCCGCACAGCATAAGCGCTATTACTGCCGCCGACAGCGTTGTAACAGCAACAAGCTGCAAGGCTTCACTTGTACCGAAACGATACAAGGAATAGCTTGTGCGGCGTGCTGTGCCATAGCCTCTGGCACGCATGGAATCCGCAGACGACATAGCTTCTTCCGCTGAGTAGCCTACCGCCGCAGAAAACGCTTTGAGAGAGCCTTTAAATGTGCCGTTGCCGCCCGAAGCGGAAAAATCCTTTGCTCTGCGTATAAACAGCGGAATAAGCCGCAGAGCGCAGCTAAGTACAAGACCGCAAAGTGGAGCAACTCTACCGAATAACCAGATGTATTTGTCGCTGGTCATGTATTTAACGGCGGCGGAGCTCCAGCCAAAGGCTGCGGCAAGCATAAGCCCGAATACAGCGCCGTAGATTATAGCTTCAAGCGTTATCGCAAGGTCGCCGACAAAAAACAATACAGTGTCGCCGCGGTGAGAGAACACGGGATTTAACGCCGCGCAAACAGCGATAACAACAGGAAACCACAGCAGTATTCGCCCTTTGTTTGACAAGGCGAGCAGCGAAGATGCTCCCACTGCGGATATCAGAAGCAGTATCGGATCTCTTGTGAAAAATGTGATACAAAGCACCGAGAGAAGATATATAAAGCAACAAAGCGGGTGCATTACAGTAAGTGCTCTCATGATATTATTCCTTGCTGATACAGCCAATCCAACAGCGCTTCGCAACCCTCTTTTACATCGGCGTAGGTAGTGTCGAAGTCGCCTGTATACCACGGGTCGGAGATGTCACGCGGTCTGCTTGTGAAGTTCAGCAGACGCTTTATTTTGCCCTCGCTGTCGCCGCCTGCTATCCTGTTCATGTTGATTATGTTGCGGCTGTCTGCGCCAAGCAGTAGGTCGTATTCGCGATAGTCGGATTTCGTCATTTGCCTTGCTCTTTTGAAAGAGCAGTCAATCCCAAGTGAATGCAGTATAGCCTTTGTGCCGCGGTGAACGCCGTTGCCGATCTCCTCTGTCGAGGTCGCCGCAGAAGCGACTTCAACGCCGTCTATACCGCGCTTTTTCAGCATATCGCGCAGCACAAATTCCGCCATCGGCGAGCGGCAGATGTTGCCATGGCAGACCATCAGTATCTTATACATTCTCGAGCCTCCGGAGTTTATGATTTATTCAGTGCAAAGCAACGCAACACGATTGCTGTGCTCGCGTGGAGGACTGCAACCAAAAGCGCCCTTGCTTCGTTTTATTGTTGAACGCTTTTATTATACAGCATTTCGGCAGAAACGTCAATCGCCGAAACCTAAAACGCCCCCGATTTTCATCGGAGGCGTCGTAGGAATTTTTTGGAGGATCAAATTTCTTTTTTTCTTGTCTGACCTTATTCTATCATCTCTGAAATAAAAAATCAATAGAAAAAACAAAATTGTAACCAAATCGGCGAAATTGTCATTTTTCAGTAACTTTTTAAGGTGCTTTTGTAACCGAATTGTAACCTTTTGTAATTCTTTTGTAATCACATTGAAATGCCCGTGAAAAATTTTAAAAAGCACTGTTCAAATCACGCAATATATGCTATAATGTATGGTGTATGAGTGTATTAAAAAGCTCTT
>JAZNTS010000051.1:0-6047 GCA_045591905.1 Oscillospiraceae bacterium
GAGTGAATGCAGAACATACAGCGCCTGCGCTTCGCTCATATCATCGAGATACTGCTCGCACATCTGCGTGTAACAGCCGAACATCTTACGATCCCCATCGTTCAACATACCGTCAAGGCTTACCTTTTCGTGCTCTGCAAGCGCATTTACGGCACTGTCATATCGCGCATCGCCATCAGGACTTAGCTGATTTATATATTCCTCAAGAGTGTCCTTGTTATCGACTAAATAACGATTTGCAAGAGTCAAAAGCTGTTCATAATCATTTATAAGCATATCACTTTCTCCTTTGTTGCTATAAGGCTTTGATAGTGTATACGCCTATACAGCGATTTTGTAACAAAAATACCGTGACTGAATAATTCAATCACGGTATCGGTATTTTAAAATTTTGCGGTATTCATAATAATCCGCGGACTATGGACTATTCAAATGTCAGACCGCTTACTGAAAGATTATAGGTTATCGAGGTATAAGGCACTTCCTCGCCGTTCACAACAAGCGCCAAACGATAGCCTATCCAGTCTATCGTGGTTTCTGCCGCAACCGGACCGCACTCCTCCGTGCCGTAAATAACAGAGCCTATCTCTGCGCCTTTCCAGCCGTTTTCAAGACCGTTTGCGGAAGCGCTTGTCGGGTCGAGCTCCACATCAACAGGTATTTCAACCATACCGTTTTCGGTCTCAAGTCCAAGAGATTTCACATATACCTTGTAGGTAGCCTCAACATCGGTGTTGATAAATCCTAGATTGAGCATTTCGCTCTCCTTTGCGAATGCGGAGGAGCTCACGGAATACTCGCCGTCCTTTGTCATTTCAAGAACCGCAGAGGGGCTGGGACCGGGGTTTTCAGCCTGTGCCGAGATAACGAGAGTTTCATACTCGGTTTCAGTAACGGAGATATCCTCAGCAGGACGAAGCGAATCCTCGCCCTTTGTGAACTGCCACGACTTAAGCTCGATATCCGCGCCCGAGAACACGAGATAGATATTGTGATTTCTGCCGTCAAACTGTGTGAATCCTGTCGAGCGCACCTTTGCATATTCCGCGTTGTCAAACTCGATAAATGCCACAGCCTCGTTTGTAATATCATCAAGACGAACCTCGATACGACCCTTGCCCTTTACCTCGCCGATAAATTCAGCCGCGCCATAGCCGAGATCTGCGCCTCTCACATATATCCAAGCACCGTCTGCGCTGCTCTTAGCTGCAGGGTTTGCGCCCTGTGTATAGCCTATGTCAGCGGAAGTGAACATCACAGCGCCGCTGTTTTCCGCATACGGGTCAAGCAGTTTTATCTGTGCAACGCCCTTTCTTGACGCCGCTGTAATGGGTATCTCCCCAGTTGCCTTGTCCATAGGAAGATAGTCTGCCATCATACTGCGAAAGCCTGCTGTGCCGCCCATAAGCTCCTCTAAAAGCAGAGTGTGGTGCAGAATGTAATTCGTGCCCTGATACTCGCAGAAGTGGGTGTGGTTATTGCCCCAGCGCAGACCTGATTCACCCTTTTCGTTCTGACCCGAATTGTAAAAATAAGCGCCCCTGTACTCCCAGCTTTCGGCGTCAAGAGGGGTCTTTGTGGTGAGATAAGCCATACTGCAGGTAGGCGGTGTGGGAATACCCTCATAGTCCCAGCCCGCGCCGCGGTTCTGCCAGTCGGTGCTGTATGTGTAATAATACGTTCCGTCTATGTAGTTAAGCTCGCTTGCTTCAAAGAAATACGGTGCGTCTATCGAAACAAACTCGCTGTCAAAGGAGAGCATATCATCGCCAAGCTTTACTATCTTGGGGATATTCGTGTGTACCGCTGCTCCCGAAGCAGGCGTACCGCCGCCGAATGCGAGCCAGCCTGTGCCGTTTTCATCTATACATACGCCGGGGTCAAAAGGCGCGGGGCAGTTTTCGAGACCCTCCATATTCTGATATATCAGCGGCTCTCCGAGGGGGTCTGTCCAGCCTGTCACAGGGTCGGTAGAGGTGATAACTCCAACACCCGAGCCGCTGTTTGAGAAATAGAGGTAGAAATGTGTAAGTCCGTCGTCCTCAACACGGGAAACGATGGAGGGCGCCCATGAATTGTATATCCACGGCGCTATCTCGCCTGTTTCTATCCTGCCGTGATATACCCAGTTCACCATATCGTCAGTGGAGAATACCACCAGCGACTTTATCTGGTCATAATCGTTGACGGTGTCCTGCTCTGCCTGCTGTGTATCATTGGTGCCGTATACATACAATCTTCCCTCATACTCAACAGCAGTGGGGTCGGCGCAGAAGATGCTTCCCGAAATGGGATTTGCGTTGCGCTCGGTCTTGTAGACGGTTTTGCTTACCTCGTCAATAACGATGCCATTGTTAAGGCTGTCGAGTATCTCCTCCTCGGAAACATTGTCGGTGATATCCGAAGCGGAGTTATCTTCTGTCGCGGAAGTCTGTGTGCTTTCGCTGCTCTCGTTTCCCGAGCAGCCCGAAACAAGCAGTATTGCCGCCGCACTGAATAAAGCTATCAGTTTCTTTTTCATGGGTTCTCCTTTCAAAGCGCAGCTCATATGAGCTTTGGCTTAGTGGCTGATTTCTTGTTATCATTATACAAACAAACATAAAGAAAAGCAATAGCAGTTATTCTGATAATCCACCTTTTAATCACAATCTGCACTTTTTCGGTTGACTTTGGCACGGATATCCGCTATAATGTACTTAATAAGAGGTGATATCATGCCACGAAAAAGAATAGCGGTCATTACCGCAAGAGCCGACGACGCCGAGCAGAAAGAGATAGTCTGCGGAATAGCCGAAGCGGCGTTTGCCGCCGATACAGATGTAGCGGTGTATTCCAACATTTATAACCACTGGGTCGAGGATAAGCAGCTGAATTTTGAGAATATCATATATTCCCTGTTCGAGCCATGCTATTTTGACGGCGCAATAATAGCGGCAGAAGCGTTCAGGGATATCTCTGTTTTGAATACGGTCATCGAAAAGCTGAGAAAAGCAAAGCTCCCCGCTGTTGTTATCGGCAGAGCGTTTGACGGCTTTGTAAGCGTATATTCAGATGATGAAGCGGATATGGAAACAGTAACCGAGCACCTTATCACAGCGCACGGATATACGGATATAGACATACTCACAGGCTATGAAAATGACGAAGCTTCCCACAGGAGAGCCGAGGGCTGCAAAAGAGCCTTTAAAAAGCACGGCATAAAATTCGATGAAAGCAAGCTGCATTACGGCAACTTCTGGAACGACTCAGGCGAGGCTCTTGCGGCGCGCTATATCAGCGGCGAATTGCCTATGCCGCAGGCGGTGATATGCACTAACGACTTTATGGCATACGGTCTGTGCGACGCGCTGACAGCGGCAGGTATTGCGATACCCGACAGGGTTGCTGTTACAGGCTACGACTACACAGGCGGCAGGATATACCACTATCCCCTGCTAACCTCATACCGCAGAAACAGACGCGCTCTCGGTCACAAAGCGGTAAACATCATTCTCGGCTGCAATTACGCCTTGGACGATAACGAAAGGCTCGTTCGCGGAAGCACCTGCCCATGCGGCACGCTTAAAGAACAGCTCACCGATGAGCTTTGTTCCGAGCGTATAGGTCAATATCACGCCATGATGAGCACCGTTGCGCAGTTCTCAAGCCAACTTACGATGTGCCGTACGCTTGCGGAATACACCGCTGTTCTGTCGCAATTTCGATATCTCCTGCACGGTGCGGATAAGGTGTATCTTTGCCTTGACAAAGCGTGGAGCAGCTCACGCTCTGAGGGTGAGGAGTTTCTGTGCTGTGAATTAGGCGAGGACATTTCCCCCGTAAGCTACCGCAAGCTGCCGCCTGTATTCGACAAGGAGCGCAAAGCTCCCGCGATATTCTGCTTCAGTCCGCTATGCTTTCAGACAAGGCTTTACGGCTATACTGTGCTTTCTTATAGTTATCCTACCTGCTATGATTTCAGCTTCCGCGACTGGAGCAAGACTGTAACGGATACGCTGGAATTTCTGCGCATGAAGAACGACATACACTATCTTAAACAATGTCAGCGCGAGACCTCGCTGTACGATTCACTGACGGGCTTCTACAATCTGCGCGAGTTTGCTCAGATAACCGAAGCCGCGGGAGATGGGCGTTCAATGCTTGCAGTAAAGCTCAGCTTCCCCGACGACGGAGAGTTCGTCTACGGCAAAAACTATCGCAGCGATATCATTTCCGCCGCGGCAAATGCAATAAAACACGCCTACCGCGACCATGAGGTCTGCTGCCGCGCGAATGATGATATATTCCTCATACTCTGCAAAGGTGACAGCGGCATTTTCGCAGAGCGCGTGCGTATAATGCTGCATAATGAGCTGTGCGCAAGCTATGATGAACGGCAGGTACTCATAAGCTTTGCCGCAGCCGAATGCTCCGCGGAGCGGCTCTGTACGGCTGTCATCGACAAAAGCAAAACGGATATCGCCGAGCTTTCCAAAAGAAAGGCAACGCAGCATTACGGCGCACTTTCGGATATCCGAAGTGTTGTTATGAAATCCCCCGAAAAAGCCCCCGCACTGTCGCAGGCGGCGAAGCGGCTTTGCGTAAGCGAGGGCTATTTCCGAACAGTTTACAAGCAGTGCTTCGGCGTCAGCTATAATCAGGACTGCATAAATGCAAGGGTGCTGAAAGCGCAATATCTTTTGTCCGCAACAGCTATGAGCGTTTACGCGGTAGCGTTAAACTGCGGCTATGACGATGAGAAATACTTCGCAAGGCAGTTTAAGCAAAGCGTAGGCTGCTCCCCGATGCAGTATAGGAACAAGGGCGGCTAAAGCACTCTGTTTTGCGCCGCAAAAGTTCATATTTTGAACAATAGGTGGATTTTCCGAATAGCCATTATTGACTTCGCATTAAGAAGCAAATATAATTGATACAAAACGATGCAACAAAGGAGTTATTTGTTATGGCTAATCCATTTCTTCCGCTGTGGGAATACATTCCCGACGGCGAGCCGAGAGTTTTCGGCGACAGAGTGTACATTTACGGCTCACACGACAATGCAGGCTCGGACAGCTTCTGCGACTACAAGCTGAAAGTATGGTCTGCACCCGTGAACGACCTTTCCAACTGGAGCTGCCACGGAGATATCTTCCACACACGCCCCGACAGGGATCACCCCTCCGACACCGACTGGACGGACAATCCGCTTTATGCTCCAGATGTGGTTGAAAAAGACGGAAAGTATTATCTCTACTGCTACATTCTGTGGAACAAAGGCTGTGTTGCGGTAAGCGACAAGCCCGAGGGGCCTTTCAAGCTGCTTTCGCAGTACAAATACGACCTCCCCGATGAGCTTGTTGAGGACGGAGTTTTCGTTGACCCCGGCGTACTGGTGGACGATGACGGACGCGTGTACATCTACTGCGGCTTTGAGCGCTCGTATATGGCAGAGCTTAAAAGCAATATGTATGAGGTAGTTTCCGACAGCTATATCCGTGATATTATCCCCGCCGACAAGGAGGACGAAAAGGGCTTTTTTGAGGCCTGTTCAATGCGAAAGGTCGGCGACACATATTATCTTATCTATTCCCCGAACAAGGGCAACAG
This sequence comes from Oscillospiraceae bacterium, assembly GCA_045591905.1. Lineage (GTDB taxonomy): Bacteria > Bacillota > Clostridia > Oscillospirales > Ruminococcaceae > CAG-115. Next base: position 5,587 of record JAZNTS010000051.1, read on the forward strand.
GCTGGACTACATGACCGCAAAGTCCCCCACAGGGCCTTTCACATACAGGGGCACGATAATCGACAACGGCATAGACTACCCCGCAGGCAACGACCACGGCTCGATATGCTGAATAAACGGTCAGTGGTACATCTTCTATCACAGAATGACAAATGCAACCATCACATCAAGACGCGCCTGCGTTGAGCGTATCGAGATACTGCCCGACGGCACTATCCCACAGGTAGAGATGACCTCGCTCGGCTTTGAGGAGTCACTAAATCCATACCGAATAACTCCTGCGGATATAGCCTGCGTGCTCAAAGGCAACTGCTTTGTGACAGAGATCGACCGCTTCACAAGAATAATAACAAACATAAAACCGAACGCCGTTATAGGCTACAAATACTATGATTTCGGTGAAGACTACGGCTCAAAAACGATGGAGTTTTCCGCGAAAGTGCGCGGCACAGGCTGCAGCG
>JAZNTS010000052.1:0-28886 GCA_045591905.1 Oscillospiraceae bacterium
CGCACATAAGCGCCGCTTGACAGCGCTATATACTCGCGGCTTTTAGAAGCGCCGTAGGTCTTTCTGATTATCTCACCGCTGTTTTTGCCTGCGGCTGAATAGTCAAGTCCGTCATCGTATTCGGTTATATTTCGGGATATAGCTTCCGCCTTTTGCGGCAGAACTTCGGTCGGCTCTGATTCAATAGTTTCGTCGGGTAAAACACTCTGACTTGCCGATGTTGTCACTGCGGTCGTTTGCGCATTCGGTGAAGCGACAGGCGCAGCGGATTCGGTTTGCTGAGCTTTAGGCGGCTCTGCGGATTCTATGGTATTTTCTTTTACATCGGGCAGCGGTACTCCCGCCGATATGTAAGCCGCGTTTCTTGTAAGCTCTGCGGCTGCGGCAAATGCCTCCCCCGCCGAAGCGCCCGATATCAGTATCGTCGATGGCAGAAGCGCTGCCGCCGAAAGAATTGCAATTATTTTGTTTGTCCTCATTTTTCTACCTCCAATGATGTCTTTTGTATTAATAATATTGGACAAACTCGGGATTTATGCATGGAACGGAAAAAATTATTAAAAGTATTGACAAAAAATAAAGTGCGTGCTATAATAACATCAGAATATGTTGAAATGCGTTGATAGGAAATAAAGCTTTGACGTGGTTTTCAGAGAGCCGCCGTTTGGTGCGAGGCGGTAACGCGGCATTGCCATAGCTCCTCCTTGAGCAGGATCGCTGAACCTTAGAGTAGGTGATCACGGGTTCTCCCGTTACAGAGATACACATTGTTAGATGTGGACGAGTGGGCGAGTTTTATACCCGCCAATGAGAGTGGTACCGTGGAGTTTACAGCTTCATCTCTTTATGAGATGGGGCTGTTTTTGTTTTATGCGTACTTTTAGAGCTTAAACGAATTCAACTGTTCTTTATTAACTATATTGATTATTTGTGAAAGGACGAAATGACATGATCGAAGCGAGTAAGTACACACGACGTTATTTTATGCCGCCGTTCCCTTGTATGGACTGGACAACAAAGGAGTATGCGGATAAGCCGCCTATGTGGTGCAGCGTTGACCTGCGCGACGGAAATCAGGCGCTGATAATCCCGATGAGCCTTGAGGAAAAGCTGGAATTTTTCGGACATCTCGTCAGAGTTGGCTTCAAGGAGATCGAAATAGGCTTCCCTGCCGCCTCCGATACTGAATATGAGTTCTGCCGCGCACTGATAGAGCGCAACCTCATTCCCGATGATGTTGCAGTTCAGGTGCTGACGCAGAGCCGCGAGCATATAATCCAAAAGACATTCGAGGCACTGGAGGGCTGCAAGAATGCCGTAGTGCATCTGTATAACTCCACATCTGTTGCTCAGCGTGAGCAGGTGTTCAGAAAGAGCAAGGAGGAGATAATCGAGATCGCCGAAACAGGCGCTAAACTGCTGAACGAATACAAGGCAAAAACAAAGGGTAATTTCCGCTTTGAATACTCCCCCGAAAGCTTCACAGGAACAGAGCCTGAATTTGCCGCAGAGATATGCAACAGGGTCATCGACATATGGCAGCCTACCCCCGAAAACAAGGTCATCATAAATCTGCCTGTGACTGTTGCGGAGTCCATGTCGCACGTTTATGCCCAGCAGGTAGAATATATGTGCAAAACTCTGCACAACAGAGAGAATGTTATCGTTTCGCTGCATCCACATAATGACAGAGGCTGCGCAGTTGCGGATACCGAGCTTGGTCTGCTCGCGGGCGCTGACCGAGTTGAGGGAACACTGTTCGGAAACGGCGAGCGCACAGGCAATGTGGATATCATCACATTGGCACTGAATATGTATTCCCACGGCGTTGAGCCGGAACTTGATTTCACCGACCTGCCCGAGATAACCGAGGTATACGAGCGCTTGACAAGAATGCACGTTTATGAGCGTATGCCGTACAGCGGACGTGTGGTTTTCGCAGCGTTCAGCGGCTCGCATCAGGACGCTATCGCAAAGGGTATGCGCTGGAGAAACGAGACCGACCCAGAGCACTGGAATGTACCCTATCTTCCAATCGACCCCAGAGATCTCGGCAGAGAATACGAGGGCGATGTTATCCGCATCAACAGCCAGTCGGGCAAGGGCGGTATCGGCTACCTCTTGGAGAGCAATTACGGAATCTCCATGCCGCCGAAAATGCGCGAGCAGTTCGGTTATATCGTCAAGGGAGTTTCGGACAGACAGCATAAGGAGCTTATGCCCTCCGAGGTATACAAGATATTCGAGGACACTTACCTCAACAGCAACGGAAATGTTAAATTTATCAGCGCACACTATACTCAGGGCGAGCTGATCTCCTCTATCGTTAAGGTAGCGATAAACGGCTGTGAGCGCACCTTTACAGGAAGCGGAAACGGTCGTCTTGACGCAGTATCCGACGCGCTTAAAAACGGAATGGGCATCGACTACACTATCTCGACCTTTGCGCAGAACGCTATGGAGCAGTCCTCCAAGTCCAAGGCGGCGTCTTATATCGGCGTAACTCTCCCCGATGGCAGAGTAAGCTGGGGCGCGGGTATCCACACCGATATAATCGTATCGTCTGTGTTGGCGCTTATTTCCGCGCTGGATAATTCGGGCGTGGTATGATTAGATAACAAATTGCGGTAGGATAAACTGCCGCAATTTTTTTCGTTGAAAGTGTTGAAATATTATAAAAAGTATGATATAATAACTACATATAGTATGGTATACTGATTAAAAAGACAATTTAGCAAAAGGCTTTAGAAGTCACACTTTCATATTCGCTTGACAGCGCGTATAAAAAGCATGGCTCTGATATAAGAAATATAAAAGCAGATAATTGAGGAGAGTATCATTATGAAATGTCCCGAATGTAATTGCGAGGAAAGCAAGGTTATCGACTCCCGTCCAACCGAGAACAAGGTGCGCCGCCGCCGCGAATGTATACAGTGCGGCTACCGCTTTACTACCTATGAGATAATCGAAGAAGTTCCGCTGATGGTAATAAAGAAGGATAATTCCATCGAGCCTTTTGACAGAGAAAAGCTGGTAGACAGGCTGTGCAGAGCTACCGTAAAGCGCCCTGTAACTCTGGAAACGATAGAAAACATGGTTGAGAGCATCGCAGCCGAGCTTAAAAATTCGCTGCAGCGCGAGGTGACCTCCGACAAAATAGGCGAACTTGTTCTGCATAAGCTGAAGGATATCGACCCTGTTGCATACATCAGATTCGCATCAGTTTATCGTGATTTCGGTGATGTTGACAGCTTTATGAAGATAATCTCTGAGCTTAAAGAAGCGCAGTAATTTGTGCTACGAACACAAAAGCATTATAAAAATCATACCCTGAGAAATATATCTTTCTCAGGGTATTGTTGTTATTTTAAAGCCAAGTTATATATTTTTAAAATAGTTGCTGCCGTTAAGAGCGGATATTTTATACTTCTCCAGCTTGTCGCTGATGTCGATAACCTTGGGCATATTATCGCTGCCGATGTTCTCCAGCTTTTCTTCAAGCGTTTTGATAGTGTTCTTATAATCCTCAGCCATAAGGTCAAGATCGGCGCTGAGCATTACTACACTCTTTGCCATATTCTTCATGATCTCGATGGCGTTATGTGTATTTTTGATTATAAAGCCCTCAAACTGCTCCTCTGTAACCTGCATCACCATTGCGTCCTTGATGGCAACAACAGTGTAGGGGCTGGGTCTGCCCGCAAGCATAGATACCTCGCCAAAGCACTTGGATTCTCCTGCAGCACCGATGAGATATTCATTTTCCTCGCCGTAATGCAGATAAAGCGCAACGCTGCCCGATAATATTTTATACAGAGCGTTGCAACGCTCGCCCTCGCGGATAATTATCTCGTCCTCTTTATATATCTTCATCAAAGAATTCTGCTTATTATCGCTCATGATGATTCCTCCCTGTTATGTATTAAATGGTGTGATTGATATAATTATTATACAATAAATGACAAGTCACGTCAAGACTATTACGGCAAAAACGGCACAGTAAACGCCCTGTTATTAACAGGGCGTTTCATATCATTTTAATGCCGATGATTTCTCTGCAGTCAGCTCTGATTTTTTTTCGTTTTTCTTGTGTGAACGAACCTTGATCGGAGTATCTTCAAATTCGTCTAAAAGATCCTCAAAGCCCATCTTTGCCTCGATCTCGTTTTGTGATTCGATATGTGCCATATAACTGTTGCTCTTTTCGATCTGCTTATAGGGATCTTTAATAATATTAAAGAAGCGAAGTATCCTTATCAACAACGAAACAGGCTCCTTCTTCATATCCTTAACATCAGTCTCAATAGCGATGGGCGGTAACAATTGAATGCCATTCTCAGCATGAGCGTCTTCTTCTATCTTACAGATATCCAGTCTCTTTCCGCTGAGCGCAGCAGCGCAGATGTCACACTTCAGCTTAGCGTAATCCAAACTTGTGGGCTGAGCTTCTTCAAACTTCTGACGATAGGTCACAAACATCTCAACACCGTCGACCTCTCTGGTTTCACCTGTAGGCAGATCAAGAACGCTTTTACCGTCTATGTATACCTCTGTGCATGGGTCAAATCCCAGCCTTTTAACCTTTTTAAGCTCGTCTGCAGTATATACCAGATCAATCATTCTGTTAAAGCTTGCTTCGCCCCACTCTGTTTCAGCATAAGAAAGGGTGCGCGATTCATTCTTTGCTACGAAACTTTCAGCGGTCAGATCTTTAAGAAGATAATTGCTTTCAAACTTAATATATGCTTTATTGCTACCAGGCAGCCCCATAAATCTATCTATCAGATTCTCAACAGTGAGTTGACCAATATCCTCATAAATATCTTCCTTTTGCCATAACTGCATCCCCTTACACTGTTCTTTAAGGCGAGCAAAGATCTCCTGTTGCTCTGAATTTTCAGGAACAAACTCTCCATTACCGAATGCCGCATTCAGAATTGACGTAGCTTCTGTCATAGCATTGTCCCAGAATTCTTTCATTGCAACGCTGACAGGCATTCTTTCTCCATTGTCATTATTGAGAACCCTTCTGTCGAAAAATGCAGACATTACGTTAGTAACAACACTTTGCTTGACGGACAGCGGACACTCCTCAAAGGGCATACTTAAAGCCTGCTCGGGAGTAACGTTTTCCGGAATTGCAATCTTTTTTCCGGCAGTGTTATTAAGAATGATAAACTCATTTTTGTATTTTACAGGGACTTCAATGTTAGGATTTTCCTTAATAAAGGATTCTAAAAAACTGAGATATGTAGGCGCCAGCTTGCTTCTTACGTCATCAGCGAAAAACGCAGTGCCGTTTTTGCTCATACCCAGCATCGCTGCAACCATTACAGGCTCATCGCAGTTCAGCGCCATGTCATTCAGACGCTTACCGATCTTATACATCTCGATAACATCATCGTTATCGCCAACGAATCTATCAGTAGCGAAATCTGTTATCATATAATGGCGCAGATCACGGTCGCTTTCATAACGTTCCTGTGCCATAGTCTCATAAAGCTCTTTTGTAAAGCTCTTCTTGTCATTTGCATAATTCACAATTTCCGAAATAAGGTGATCAACGTTCTGTATTACGATCTTATCGCCTGCCATAACAATATCCTCCTAAATGTGTTTTATGGTTTCTATCTGTTTATACGAACGACATCTCAAAACGTAACAAAAAATCACTTTTTATTTCTGCAATATCCGCTCCCCGCCCGAAAGCAGTGCAGCCGCAAACGCTGCCATATGATCGTAATCCGTGTATCCTTCGGTAACAGGCATTGGCAGCTCAAGCGGCTCACAAAGTCCGTCCAGTGTATGAATTGCTCTGTTGAGCGACAGCGTTATGCGCTCAGCAGTCTTTGAAGTGACTGATATAGTGTTTCGCGACCCTATGCCGCAGGTCACAACGGCATTCCCGCGCAGCTTTTCATATAAAAGCCCGTCATCTGCATTGACTACCGCCGCAAAAACCGTCAGTTTTTCAGGAAGCCGCGCTCCCTTGCCAAGCACCACTATTGAGTTTTGAGCGGCTATTTCGGTTACACTGTCGGTACACATCACCTCGCATTTAGGAAATACCGCCCCGTCAAGAAGCAATGAAACATTCACCTTACCGACTGCAACGACCATGATAACGACCTCCGAACAAAAAAGCCCTGAGCAATTGCTCAAGGCTTAGTTTATGTTTCTGTTGTCAAAAAATCCGCTTATCGGTCAGCGGAATATTTCTCCATAAGCTTTATCGCAGTACGGATACCGTCCACCGCAGCAGACATAATTCCTCCCGCATAGCCTGCGCCCTCGCCGCACGGAAAAAGATTATCCGCACAGCCTGCAAAGCCTGCCTCGCAGCGCGGTATCCTAACGGGTGAGGAGCTTCTCGTTTCGATTGCTGTGAGTACACTATCACTGTCGGAAAAGCCATTTATGCGCCTGTCGAAATATTTAAGTCCACGCGCCATTATATCGGATATATGATTAGGAAAAAGCAAACGCAGATCTGCACTTTCTACGCCAAGGGGATATGTCGGAGTTACTCTTCCAAGCGTAAGCGCACCGCCGCTGCCCACAAATTCTCTTGTAAGCATCGCAGGCGCCTTTCCTGCGCCCTTGCCCAGTTCATAAGCCCTCTGCTCCAGCCGATGTATGAACTCAGCGCCCGCAAGCGGCTCGTTTCCGAAGTCCTCGGGAGTTACCGATACAAGCACCGCGCTGTTGGCGTTTCCTCCCGCACGGTCGAAATAGCTCATGCCGTTGGTGACGATAGTGCCGTTCTCACTCGCCGAAGCCACCACATATCCGCCGGGGCACATACAAAACGTGTAAACTCCGCGCTCGCCCTCACGATAGGATAGCTGATACTCCGCGGGCGGCAAAGCAGGGTGTCCTGCATAAGCGCCATAAAGCGCGACGTCGATGTCAGCCTGCAGATGCTCTATCCTCGCGCCTACAGAAAACGGCTTCGGGATAAGCTCTACGCCGTTTTTAAGCAGCATTGAAAACGTATCGTGTGCGGAATGGCCCACCGCAAGAACAAGCGCTCCGCAGCGCTCCTCGCAGCCGTTTACGGTTATCGTGCTTACGCTGCCGTTTTCCAGCTTTATCTGCTCCATCGGCGAAAGAAAACGCACCTCGCCGCCGTATTCGATTATCTTTTTGCGCAGGTTCTTCACAACTGCGCGAAGCTTGTCTGTGCCAATGTGTGGCTTAGCCTTTGTCAGTATCTCCTCTGGTGCGCCAAACTCACAGAAGCGCTCCAAAACACGCGAACACAGCGCATCGCCTATGCGCGTTGTGAGCTTTCCGTCTGAAAACGTGCCTGCGCCGCCCTCGCCAAACTGCACATTGGTCGAAGTATCAAGTGCAGCGCCGTTCCAATAACCCTCGACCGCTTTTATGCGCTCGTCCATCGCAGCGCCGCGCTCCAGCACTATCGGCTTATATCCGAACTCGCACAATGTCAGCGCACAGAACATTCCCGCAGGGCCAAAGCCCGCAATATAGATATCGCCGCGAAGCTTTTCACTGCCGAAATTGACCGAAAGCTCCGCTTCCTCATAAAGCCTTACATTCTGAAGCTTCTCCGAAAGCCTGCGCTCCTTTTCGGCACTGTCAAGCTCCACATAAACAGAGCTTACAAAGCATATCTCACGCCGCGCGTCTACCGAGGTCTTATAGAGCCGAGCAGTCCTGACCTCATTTTTCCGAACACGAAGCAAGGATAGCGCCTTGCTTACAGCGCTATCCTTTGCCTGTGAAAGTTCAGTTTTTATCTGTGATACGATAAGTGCCATTTATTCCTCTTCCGCTATTTTCGGCTCAGCGTAGATAGTTGCCTTGTAGCTTCCCGAAACCCAGCATTTGCTGTTTGTGCCCTTAAACTGAATATTAGCCGAAACGTCCTGTGTTCCGTCACGAAGCGTTACGCCAAGGAGGTTTACATTCACATAAAAATCAAGTGCAGACAGTGTTCCCAATATCTCAGACGGTCCCATAACGCTTATAACAAGCTCTTTTGTAATAGTAGAGATATTGTAGTTATCAGGAACATTGATAACACTAATGCTGTCAACAACGAAATCCAGCTTGCCGTAATCCGAAATGTCCCAGACCACTCTAGCGTTGTTGTTGCCTGAAAGATTTTTATAGCCCTCGGGCAGAGTTATCGGAATGGTAACTGTCTGATTAAGCTTGATATCCGAAATATCTATGGTGCCGATATCCAGAACGCTGAGGTAATCAATGGAATCATCGGGCGCCGCAACTGTGATGGTAGACGGCTGTATCTCATATTTCAGGCTATCCACATCAAAGTAGTTCGGTACATTTGTCAGCGTAAAGGTAAGCGGAAGCTCTTTCTGCTTGTAGATGGGAATATAGACCGAAACGTTCTCTGTGCTGAGAACAAGATCGTCATTAACTATCCTTGCGCCGTTTGCACCATAGATAAACAGCTCGCTCTGAGTATCATGAGATTCGCTTATCGCGCCCGCATAAACTGAGCGCGCCTCTATCCTGTCTATCTTGTCCAGCACAGAAGCAGAGCCTGTAATGGATATCGTAGCAGGCGATGTTGTTATCTCATCAACATAATATCCCTCGGGCAGGCTTATGCTTGGCGCTGTACCTGTAACGGGATACTCACGGGTAACTATCTCGTCTATCTCAATGGACACGGAGCGCGGCTCTGTGCTGAGCAGGGTGTAATCCGTACCGCTCTGACAGGTTATTTTTACCGGAACATTGAATGTGCCTGCGGATTTTACCGATGACAGATCAAGCTCCGCAAAAAAACTGTCGGCAGAAAGACCCGAAATATCGTAGCGCTTGCCCTCAATGCGGATATCTGCGGTCTTTTCGTCATAGCTTACGATCTGCAGATTGTTTTGAAGCATATACTCGGTCGCCTGAGTTTCGATCGCTATGCCCTTGATGCTTTCCTCGATCGTAGGGAATATCTGAATCGACACAAAGAACCACGCAAAGATAGCAATAAAAAATGCAAGCAGTATAGACCTGTAATTTGTCGTTATATTATTTAATATTCTCTTGAAAAAATTCATCTTGCCGTCCCCCTTTAATTATCCGCGCTCGGAACATCGGGCTTCGGCTTTCTTGTTCTCTTTTTAACGCGAACTCCGCCATCAGGCATCTTTCTCTGAAGTATCTTCGTCAGCGCTTCCTTGGAAAGACCGCGGGTAAGCTGACCGTTCTCAGCAACGGAGATAGTGCCCGTTTCCTCTGATACGACTATAACAAGGGAATCCGCGTTCTCGCTCATACCTATCGCAGCTCTGTGGCGTGAGCCGAGGTCGCTCGAAAGATACTGATCCTTGTTGGTGTTGGGCAAAAAGCAGCCCGCCGCATATATCCTGTTGTCGCGGATAACAACAGCTCCGTCATGAAGCGGCGCTTTGTTATAAAACAGGTTACAGAACAGATCAGGCTCGGGAGCAGCGTTGATGATGGTAGCTTTCTCAGTGATATCGCCTATCTTAGTCTGCCTCTCGACAACTATCAGTGCGCCTGTTTTTGTCATGTGAAGCCGCTCGCACGCCTCTGCGATACCTGCGATAGCCTCATCGCGCGCACGGCTGCTCTGTACATCGGAATCAGCACCGAGCGAGATATTCGGCACCTTTGCACGTCCAACACGTTCGAGGATACGGCGCAGCTCGGGCTGGAACACAACAACTATTGCAATAATTCCGACCTGGAAGAAGTTCTCGAAGATAAAGCTCATTACCTTGAGCTGACATACCTGCACAACCATGAACATGAGCACAAGGATAAGGATACCCTTCATAAGCTGCTCGGCTCTGGTTTCTTTCATCAGCTTTATGACCATGTACACAAGATAAGTAAGCAGCAGGATATCAATGATATCAAAAAATGTTATTGATAAAACCACTCGGACAAGGTTTTGAAAAATATCCGAGATATATGTCATAACGTCCAACGTTTTCTCTCCCTTTATATCTATGTATTTACCGCGCGCAAGGCACAGTATCCCCTATATTATATTTTAACATAAATTCATAGAAATGCAAGGGATTTTACTGCAATTTACAAAATTTTCTCAAAAAAATACGGCGAAACGTGTCGTGTTCGCCGTACCTTTATGTAATTATTCGCTTGCAAGCTTCAGCGCGTATTCTACTGCCTCATCGAGAGTGCCCTGCAAGAACGCCGAATAGTCGGAATTTTCGGGATTTTCAAGAAACTCCGTCACAAGATACACATTCATTCCCGCTTGTGCCGCCGCCATATCCTCCGATACGTTGTTGCCTATCATAAGGCACTCGGCAGGGTCAAGCGACAGCTTTTCTGCTATCTCCTTATAATATGCAGGCTGAGGCTTGCAGTAGGTGCTGTTTGAATAATCAGTGACATATTCAAAATCTTCGTAATCCAGTCCGACCCATTTCAGACGCGTCTTAAATGCATTGGTCGGAAAAACAGGGTTTGTTGCAAGCACAAGTCTGAGTCCCGCCGCTTTCAGCTTTTCAATAAGCGCTCTGCGGTCAGACTCTTTTTTGAGCACAGTTTTGACCCCATCGAACTCCTTGGTGTAAAACTCATCGCAAAGCGGCTTCGCATCGGGAAGTCCCTGCATCATTTCTCTGAAAACTTCCCAGAATATCTCAACATTAAGACGCGAGCCATCGTTTTTCACCATGCCCTTTGTGCCTGCCCATATAGCTTTTACCGTTTCATCGGGCTGATAGCCGAGCGGAGCAAGCTTTTTGCACAGCAGACCGAAATACACCTTTACAAAATCCTCCTGATAAAGCGGGAGGAGCGTTCCGTCGAGGTCAAACAGCACTGTCTTTATCATCGCTTTTCCTTTCTGTCTTACGTCTTGCAAGAATCTCACGCTGACGCTTAAGCTTTTTTTCATAGGAGGCTATCGCCTCATCATCGGCGCGGTAGATAGTCCTCGCCGCAGTCCACAGCACAGCGGAAGCCTTTTTGCAGCTAAGCTTCACAAGAAACTTGCCGTGCTCCGCGCACTCTGCGATATTGCTTTTTCTGCCGCCGCCAAAGGACAGCCACTCGCAAGGCTTCATTATCTGCTGACAATCGGGACACGGTATGTCTCTAACGCGCGCGTCTGAAAGCACCTCGCGGTAATCCCTGATGTTCTTGATAACATCTCGGCGAAGCGGTATCCTTGCTCCCGCGGACATACAGGAATACTCTGCAAGTCCCTTTTGCATATCAAGTCTGCGGCACACCTCATAAGTAAACCATGCGTCGTTCATCGCGTCATGCGCCTGAACGTCCATCGGTATCTGCAGGCGCTCGACAGCGTCTGACAGCGACCACTGCGTGCGCTCGTTGTCTATCTGATTTTTGTAGATAAGCTGAAGATTGATATAGTCGCTTCCCCATGACGGGTCAAGTCCGTGCAGCGCCATGTTATCCGACAGCATCGCAACATCATCAAAGCCCCATGTTATAAAGCGGAAATCATCACCGCACCACTCCTTGAAGCGCTGAAACGCTTCGGGAAACTTCTCACCTGCGGCAAGCTGTTCATTGGTGATGCCTGTTATCTTTTCAACATGGCGGTTCATCTTCTTGTAATATTTCGGTGCGATATTAAGCTTCATTTTATCAATAAGATTGAAGCTCTCGTCAGTCTTTACCGCACCTATCTGGATAACCTCACCGCGAAGCAGCACAGGCGACTGCACCACGCGTGAGCGGTCAAGCGCCTGATTCCACTCCATGTCGAGGATTATATAATACATATTTTCACGTTCCTAAACAAAATTAAAGCATCAGCTTTCCGCCGACATTCTCCTTGCGCCATTCAACGAACTCGTCATATGTGCCCATGCGGTCGTAGCAGCCGTTTTCGGTTATCTCGATAATGCGATTTGCAGCAGTCTGAAGTATCTCATGGTCGTGAGAAGCAAACAGGATATTTCCCTTGTACTCGGAAAGACCGTTGTTTACTGCTGTTATACTTTCAAGGTCGAGGTGATTTGTGGGACGGTCAAGGATAAGCACGTTGCTCTGGAAAAGCATCATGCGCGAGAACATACAGCGAACCTTCTCGCCGCCCGACAGCACATTTACGGGCTTGAACACATCGTCGCCGCTGAACAGCATACGTCCGAGGAAGCCGCGCAGATAGCTCTCTGTTTCGTCCTTGGAGTACTGACGCATCCAGTCGAGGATAGACAGCTCACAGTCGTTAAAGAACGCGCTGTTGTCATTCGGGAAGTAGCTTACAGAGGTCGTGCTTCCCCACTTATAGCTGCCCTCGTCAGGCTCAAGCTCGCCCATGAGTATCTTAAACAGCGTTGTAACCGCTATCTCGTTGCTGCCTATAAACGCTATCTTGTCGTTTCTGCCAACGGTGAAGCTGACATCATTAAGCACCTTGACGCCGTCAACAGTCTTGGAAATGCCAGACACCTGCAGGATATCCTTACCTACCTCGCGCTCAATATCAAAGCCGATGTAGGGATACTTTCTCGAAGAAGCGGGAAGCTCCTCTACCGTCAGCTTGTCGATGAGCTTTCTTCTTGAGGTCGCCTGCTTAGACTTGGATTTGTTCGCGGAAAAGCGTGCGATAAAGTTCTGCAGCTCCTTTATCTTTTCCTCTGCGCGCTTGTTCTGCTGCTTTATCATGCGCTGGATAAGCTGCGATGACTCGTACCAGAACTCGTAGTTACCGACATACATCTTAATTTTGCCGTAGTCGATATCAACGATGTGAGTACATACATTGTTGAGGAAGTGACGGTCATGCGATACAACGATAACAGTACCGAAATACTCCGCAAGGAAGTCCTCAAGCCACGAAACCGCGTCAATATCGAGGTGGTTTGTAGGCTCGTCCATGAGGATTATATCAGGATTTCCGAAAAGACACTGCGCAAGCAGCACCTTTACCTTTTCGTTACCTGTAAGGCTGTCCATCTTCTGATAAAGTATCTCCTCGGGAAGTCCCAGACCCTGAATAAGCTTAGAAGCGTCAGACTCAGCCTCCCAACCGTTGAGCTCTGCAAACTCCGCTTCAAGCTGAGCCGCCTTGTCGCCGTCCTCCTCGGAGAAATCCTCCTTGGCATACAGCGCGTCCTTTTCCTGAATGATATCGTAAAGGCGCTTGTTGCCCATGATAACGGTATCCTGTACAGTGTACTCGTCATATGCGTAGTGATCCTGCTTCAGCACGCTCATGCGAAGCTCCTCAGGCATGGAAACACTGCCCTTTGTCGGCTCAAGCTCGCCGCAAAGCGCTTTCAGAAAAGTGGATTTTCCCGCGCCGTTTGCGCCGATAACGCCGTAGCAGTTGCCCGGTGTGAATTTAAGCTCAACATCTTTGAACAAAAGCTGTCCGCCGAAGCTGATGCTGAGATTGGAAACTGTGATCAATGTATTATCTCCCTTCGGGCGATAATAATGAGGAATGAGGAGTTAGGAATGAGGAATTATTGTGCGGCTACGCCGCTTTATTCTAAATCATTCCTGTTTTCGCATGCTCATTTATTATCTTTCATTGTTTTGGTTATAGCTGACAATATCCTTTTTATTTCTGTGCAGTCAGCCATTATTGAGGTATATTCTTTCTCGGTGATGTACTCACTGAGATTTAATAATTCAAGCCAATATTGCGTTTCGGCACTTTCCTTAAATGCAATGTACATCTTAGCCAAAAACTCATTATTGCTTATAGCACATTCTGCTTCAGCAATATTTGCACCTATGCTTGTTCCGCTGCGCAATACCTGTTTTGACATAACATATTCTTTTTTCTCGGAGCAAAGATATTGATAAAGCTTTATTATCCGCAATGCAAAAAGCTTGCTTTTTTCTAATACAACATTATCTTTCATTTGTTCATTCCCCATTACAGCAAAGCCGTGTTCAGCTATGTCTGCGTCAGCAGACAAGGAAATTACTCATTCCTCACTCCTAATTCCTAATTAAATAGCAGCAAACGCCTGCTCGATATCTGCGATGATATCGTCAACGTTCTCAAGACCTACAGAGAAGCGGATAAGTCCGCCGTCGATACCTGCCGCAACAAGCTGCTCGTCGGTGAGCTGTCTGTGAGTTGCGGAAGCAGGGTGAAGCACGCAGGTGCGGATATCCGCAACGTGCACCTCGTTGGAAGCAAGCTTCAGGCTGTCCATAAACTTAACAGCTGTGCTTCTGCCGCCTTTGATCGAGAACGAGATAACACCGCTTGTACCGAGAGGCAGATACTTCTTTGCGAGTGCGTTCTGCTTAGACGAAGCAAGCGCGGGATATGTCACGAACTCAGCCTTGCCGCTGTTTTCGATATACTCGGCTACCTTGATAGCGTTCTCACAGTAGCGCTGCATACGAACTGCGAGGGTTTCAAGACCGAGGTTCAGCAGGAAAGAGCTGTGAGCCGCGGGATAGCAGCCGAAATCTCTCATAAGCTGCATTCTTGCCTTTACGATATAGGGAGCAAATGCGTAATCTCTTGTGTATACTGTGCCGTGGTAGCTCTCGTCAGGCTCAGTCATGCAGGGGAACTTGCCGCTTGTCCAGTCGAACTTGCCGCTGTCAACGATAACGCCGCCGCACTGAACTGCGTGACCGTCCATGTACTTAGATGTGGAGTGGATAACGATGTCTGCGCCCCACTCGATAGGTCTGCACAGTATAGGCGTAGCAAAGGTATTGTCGATGATGAGCGGTACGCCGTGCGCATGAGCGACCTTTGCCCACATCTCTATATCAAGAACTGTGATAGCGGGGTTTGCGAGAGTTTCGCCGAATACCGCCTTTGTGTTCTCCTTGAATGCAGCGGAAAGCTCCTCCTCGGTAGCGTCGTGCTCAACGAAGATGCATTCGATTCCCATTCTTTTAAGAGTAACGGCGAACAGGTTGATAGTGCCGCCGTAGATAGAAGCGGAAGCAATAAAGCTGTCGCCTGCCTGACAAATATTCAGGATAGACAGCAGAGAAGCAGCCTGACCGCTTGATGTGCACATAGCAGCAACACCGCCCTCCAGCGCTGCGATCTTCTTCTCAACGCAATCTGTGGTGGGATTTTCAAAGCGGGAATAGATAAGGCTCTTTGTGGGGTCGTCAAATACTGCCGCAACGTCGTCAGTGGAGTCGTATACATAAGTGGTGCTCTGTACGATGGGCATTACTCTCGGCTCTCCGTTTTTGGGAGTATAGCCCTCATGTAAGCATTGTGTTTCGATCTTCATAATCTTGTCTTCCTTTCATGTAGTAATAAATATACATTTTTGATTATAGCACAAGTCTTACGATTTTACAAGCGTTATTTTTCAATTTCCGCGATATGACTAATATCAGCCGTAAATATCGAATAATACCAAGCAAAACCGCCATAATATTGCCAATTGATAAAGAACGGAGCGTACAAAAGTGACTATAATACTTATTCGCGCCTGCATACTTTATGCGGTGATAACATTCGCACTGAGGCTTATGGGAAAGCGACAGCTGGGCGAGCTTCAGCCGTCCGAGCTTGTAGTGACTATCCTTATATCAAACATCGCCTCAATACCCGTGGAGGACTCCTCCGTGCCTATGCTTTTGGGCATAATCCCGATATTCACGCTGGTCTGTCTTGACGTTATAATGTCAACCATCATGATGAAATCTCCGCGGTTCAGAAAGCTTATCATAGGCTCGCCGCGCATAATAATCTCCGAGGGCGTGATACAGCAAAAAGAGATGAAGCGCCTGCGCTACACCGTTGACGATCTTGTGGAAGCAATGCGCGAGCAGCAGATCTTCGATATCGGAGAGGTATACTACGCTATAGTTGAAACCACGGGCAAGATAAATTTCCTGCAAAAAAAGGATCACCAATCCGCTACACGCGCCGATGTCGGCAGCGGCGGCTCCAGCTACGATCCGCCCTCAGTCATAATCCGCGACGGCGTTAAGGACGAGGAGCAGCTCGATCTGTTGGGTCTTGGGCAGGGTTGGCTGAACAAACAGCTCCGCGATAACAATGTAAGTACAAAGGACGTATTCCTCATGACAGCGGATAAGAACGGAAGCACTATTCTGATAAAAAAGGCGGTGAACTGATGAACAGACTTGCGGTGAGCATTTCAATACTTTCTGTCATGGCGGCAGGGTGCGTTATATCGGTATTCGCCACAAACAAAATAACCGAGGATATGTCCGAACACATCAACCTTGTGGAGGAAAGCTTCAAGCGAGGCGAATACGAGCGCAGCACAGACTACGCAAAGGAGCTTCAGGATATGTGGAAGGATATGATGGATCACAGCATTCTGATAAACGACCTTGGGCACGCTGTGGAGATAACCTCCTCACTTGCCGAGATAATCTCATTCGCCGAAGAGGAGAACGATGAGATATATGCCTCCTGCGACCGTGCACAGGCGCAGATAGAAATGCTAAGGGATATGCAGACGCCGACCTTTTGGAGGATATTATAGTGCGTTTTCGATTGCTATTTCAGCAAAAATAAAATTTTTGTAAAAACCCTCTTGACAAACGCTTTCACACGTTGTATAATCAAAGCGTAAACTTAAATGCGTTGACGGGTGCGGCTTTGCCGCCATACGCCCTACCACCCTTTTCAGAGAGCTGCCGTTTGGTGCGAGGCAGTAAGGACAGAGTGTATGATCCACCCTTAGCAGATGGCTTCAAATGCATTATTGCAGAGTAAGGTCATACGGATTTCCACCGTTACAGGGAAGTGCATTGCTAGATGTACAGAGGTTGAGTTTTCGTATATTATCGCCCTCTCTCCATTTGGTGTGAGGGCGTTTTTTATACAGCGGGATGTTCCGCGTTCTCCTCTGCACACGACATTTTGAGGAGGAATTATTATGCTTACACTCGACAGGATCTACAAGGCTTCACACGTTCTTAAGGAGGTCATCAGGACTACCGACCTTATCAAAGCACCGAAGATAAACCCCGACGCGGACGTTTATCTCAAGACCGAAAATCTTCAGGTCACAGGCTCGTTCAAGGTGCGCGGCGCTTATTTTAAAATATCGCAGTTATCTGACGAGGAAAAGGCAAAGGGCGTTATCGCCTGCTCCGCAGGAAATCACGCTCAGGGCGTTGCTCTTGCCGCAACAAAGGCGGGAATAAAGTCGCTCATCTGTCTGCCCGACGGCGCGCCTATCTCTAAGGTCGAAGCAACAAAATCCTACGGCGCCGAGGTGTGCCTCGTTGAGGGCGTTTACGATGACGCTTATCAGAAAGCGCTTCAGCTTCGCGATGAAAAGGGCTATACATTTATCCACCCGTTCGATGACGAAAATGTTATCGCGGGACAGGGAACTATCGGATTGGAGCTTCTCGACCAGCTCCCCGACATGGACGCAGTAGTGGTTCCCATAGGCGGCGGCGGACTTATCAGCGGTGTTGCTTATGCAATAAAGCAGCTTAACCCCAACATCAAGGTCTACGGCGTTCAGGCTGCAGGCGCACCCAGCATGGCGAACTCTGTTGCAGACGGCAAGATAGAGCGCCTTGACGGAGTTTCAACCATCGCAGACGGTATTGCTGTAAAAGAACCCGGCGCAAACACATTTGAACTTGTAAAGGAATATGTTGACGAGATAGTGACCGTCACCGACGATGAGATATCGGGCGCTATCCTCGCGCTTATCGAACAGCAGAAGCTTATCGCAGAGGGTGCGGGCGCGGTATCCGTGGCTGCGGTCATGTTCAACAAAGTTCCTGTCAAGGGCAAAAAGGTAGTCTGCCTTGTTTCGGGCGGTAATATTGACGTTACCATACTCTCTCGCGTTATCCGCCGCGGTCTTGTAAAATCGGGCAGAAACTGCCTGCTCACCATTCAGCTTGTTGATAAGCCCGGTCAGCTTACAGGCGTTGCTTCGATAATCGCAAAGCTTGGCGGAAACGTTACCGCAGTTCACCATGAGCGCGCTGACGCAAACAGCGATATAAACGGCTGCTTTCTGCGCATACAGCTTGAAACAAGAAATTTCGAGCATCTTAACGAGATAAAACAGGCTCTTTCAGATAAGGGCTTCAAAATAGTCGCATCTTAACAGGAGGAACAAACATGAAAACTATAAGCACAAGCAACGCACCCGCAGCTATCGGCCCGTACAGTCAGGCTAAGATCACAGGAAACCTGCTGTTTGCATCGGGACAGATAGCTATAGTCCCCTCGACAGGCGAGATAATTGAGGGCGGCATCGAAGCACAGACAACGCAGATATGCGAGAATATAAAGGCTATCCTCAGCGAAGCGGGACTTACATTCGACAATGTTGTAAAGACTACCTGCTATCTTCATGATATCGCAGATTTCGCAGCGTTCAACGCTGTATACGGTGAGTATTTCACCGCAAAGCCCGCAAGAAGCTGCGTCGGAGGACTTGACCTGCCCAAGGGCGTGCTTGCCGAAGTGGAGATAATTGCTGAGCTAAAAGCGTAAATTCATTAGCTAGCCCGAAATGTGATATTTTTCGGAGAATTGCAGAAAACCCCTTTATTTTTTTGATTATCTGTAGTATAATAATCAAGTAATGCGTTTTCGCAGCAGCTATTAATTATCACTCAGAGGTGGAAAAATGGACATATTTCTTGACATCGTCCTTATACTCGCAGGCTTTGTTCTGCTGATAAAGGGCGCAGACTTTTTCGTTGACGGTGCAGCTTCCCTCGCAAGAAAGCTAAAGATACCGTCACTTGTTGTAGGATTGACCATAGTTGCGCTCGGCACCAGTTGTCCCGAGCTTGCAGTAAGCGTTTCCTCGTCGCTTAGCGGAGCAAACTCCATGGCAATAGGAAATGTTGTTGGCTCAAATCTGTTCAATCTGCTGGTCGTACTGGGCGTGTGCGCTGCTATTACACCTGTTGCGGTAAGCAAGGACGTAATAAAACGTGACTTCCCCGTTTCTATCGGCGTTATGGTAGTATTCGGCATACTGCTTCTTATCGGAACGCAAGACTATACGCTCGACTGGTACGAAGCTGTCATATTGTTGGTTCTGCTCATAGGATATATGATTTGGACCGTTACAGCCGCACTGAAGAACAGAAAAAACGTAGTCGAAGAACAGACGACTGAAAAATTCATTTGGTGGAAATGTGCGCTGTTTATAATCGGCGGTGCTGCAGGCATAGTTTTCGGAGGTACTCTTGTAGTCGATCACGCTGAAACTCTCTGCTGTGACAGGCTCGGCATCAGCCCTACACTCGTAGGTCTTACAGTATGCGCTATCGGAACCTCCCTGCCCGAGCTCGTTACCTCCGTGGTTGCAGCCAAGAAAGGCGAAAGCGACATGGCTATCGGTAACGTTGTGGGCTCCAACATACTCAATGTAGTATGTATCCTCGGCGTTTCAGGACTTATCTCCCCCATTGATGTATCAATGAATATCCCCATGAACATCATCATCGACATCTGCATCTTCCTTGCAACTGCGATACTCTGCTACATCTTCTGCCTCAACAAGAAGATAAACCGTGTTGAGGGCATCGTTCTCGTGGTGCTGTATGTTGCGTACATGGTATACGCGATACTCCGCGAACCTGCTATTCAGGCAATGTTTGCATAAGCTCTAAAAAACTGTTTATAACAAAAATCCGCACTTTTCAGTGCGGATTTTTTGTATGCAATTATTCTTACTTCAGCAGACCCTTGAGTCTTTCCATAGCCTCTGCGGTAGCCTCGTGTGTGCCGAATGCGGTCAGTCTGAACCAGCCGTCGCCGTTCTTGCCGAAGCCCGCACCGGGAGTACCTACGACCTGGATCTCATTCAGCAGATAGTCGAAGAAATCCCAGCTTCCCATGCCCTTAGGGCACTTCAGCCAGATGTAAGGAGAATTGATTCCTCCTGTGTAGCTTATGCCAAGCTCGTCGCAGGTCTTTGCTATCATGCGTGCGTTCTCTTGATAGTAAGCGATAGTAGCCTTTGTCTGCTTCTGACCCTCGGGAGTGAACACAGCCTCAGCGCCGCGCTGAACGGGATAGGAAACGCCGTTGAACTTGCTGCCCTGACGTCTGTTCCACAGATCAGCGATCTTTACGTCCTCGCCCTTGCTGTTCTTCTGAATGATATCCTCGGGAACTACAGTGTAGCCGCAGCGTGTTCCTGTGAAGCCTGCTGTCTTGGAGAGCGAGCATATCTCGATAGCGCACTTTTTCGCACCCTCGATCTGATAAATGCTTCTGGGCAGATCGGGATCGGTGATAAACGCTTCATAAGCGGCATCAAAGATGATTATTGCGTCGTTAGAAAGCGCGTAGTCTACCCACTCCTTGAGCTGTGCCTTTGTGTAAACAGAGCCTGTGGGGTTGTTGGGGCTGCACAGATAGATAAGGTCAGCCTTGACGTCCTTGGGAGGCATAGTAGCAAAGCCGTTCTCCTCGTTAGAGTCAGCGTAAAGAACGGAGTTGCCGCTCATAACATTAGAGTCAACATATACGGGATATGCGGGGTCGGTAACGAGCACGACATTTCCCTCGCCAAAGATGTCGATTATATTGCCGCAGTCGCTCTTTGCGCCGTCGGAGATGTGTATCTCAGCGGCGGGGACATCAGCGCCGAAGCTCTTGTAGTAGTCAGAAACTGCGTCACGCAGGAAGTCATAGCCTGCGCCGCTGTCCTCATAGCCGCGGAACGTTTCCTTAACGCCCATCTCGCGGCAAGCCTTTTCCATAGCCTCAACGACTACGGGAGCAAGAGGCTGTGTAACATCGCCGATACCCATTCTGATAAGCTTTGCATCGGGGTGCGCCGCTGTGTAAGCCTTGATCCTCTTTGCGATATCAATGAACAGATAGTTCTTTTTCAGGTTGAAAAAATTTTCGTTAAGCTTTGCCATTATAGTTGCGTCCTTTCGTGTAATAAAAATACATTCTTATTTTATTATAATTTTGCGGTTTTGTCAATGGGTTTTAATGCAGATGGGCGATCGTGCTGCAAAAAACAAAAGGACTTCCGCGCGCATCAGCCGTTAAAGTCCTTGTTTTTCTTTATTATATCAACCAAATTCTGCACCGCGGCTATCTCCTCGTCGGTCAGCCCCGCAACATCAATGGTATGCACCTTTTCTTCTATGCCGAGCAAATAATCAGTCGAAACATGAAACACTTTTGCAAGCTTTACAATTATTTCGGGTGATGGCTTTCGGTCTGATAACTCATAATTACCGATTGCCGCCTTTGATACCCATATCCTGTCCGCAAGCTGCTTCTGCGTCATGCCTGCCTGCAATCTCAGCTCTTTCAGCCGTTGTCCGAAGTGTACCATAGCATCGCCCCCCTTTTATTCAGTTTATCATATAGCAGATTTCATATTGTGATTTATTTGCACACAAACTGTTGACTTTAAGCAAAAGATGTGATATAATCGGTTTTGGTTAAACCTTTTATATCATTATGAATTGTGAGGTTATAGTATGAAAAAGAAAATTGCATTGGTGTTGGCGGCGGTAGCTGTGGTGAGTATGCTGGCGGGATGTAGCAACAAATTTTCGCAAGTGTTAGTGGGCGAGTGGGCGACCTATAATGGCGCAACCTATGCAGATATGGTATTTGATTCAGACGGAACATATACTACTGGCTCAACAGATGGAACATGGAGTATATCGAATGACGGTGTTCTAACGGGACAATATGATTGGGGCGGAAACAAGCAGGTCTCTATTGTAAACATTGAAATAGTTGATAATGACACAATAAGAATGTATGATGACACATATTCTACCTACCTTTACCGCATAGGCGCAAGCCACGAAGAATCGAATGTGTCCCAGAATTACAATACATTATCGTCGCGGGTTATATCCGCAAACAGCACAGCGGCAAGCATGAGAAATAATATAGATACCTTTCTGATTGATTGTGATGTGAACGGATACGGAATGAAAGACGATGATACTTGTGTATCAGAAATAACTATTTCGGTTACAGAGGGAACGTGGGAAATCACAAACAGCAATACAAACGCTTTCAAAAATGGCAGCTTATCATGGTATGGCTCTGGTTCAGGGCGTGCCGCTGATCGAAAATCATCTGCTTCGTCTGCTGAGGATAAGCTGGCAATTGAGCTGGCGAATATGTATGCGGATATTAAAAACGCTAGTGTCAAGGTTTATCTTGAAAGCGGAGACTGCATAGGAGTGGTATATGTTGGTGACACTTCCGTAATGCCTGAAGGAGTGCCCGACTTTGAGGATTTCCAACGCGGAAGCTTTGAGTGGAACGGTGCTGTTTCTGGCACAATAACGTATGATGTCGTGGTTGGTACGGCGCCTTCTCTGGGTTAAGCAGGTAAATTCAAAGATATGTCATATAATATCAAGACGGCTGTCCTCGCGCAGCCGTTATTTTTCATCAATTCAGGTTTTTTCTTACGGAAAGATTATTTTAGCCCCACAGGTCAATAATATACGCAGCGGAAAATGTGCGCCGATATTTTATCCTTTGATAAAAACAGAAAGTTTTCAACCGTGTTTTTGTTGAAAGTTACAAAAAGAGTAAAATCGACATTTTTTTTGCTTCAACCACTTTAATTTTCAGTTTGAATATGATATAATATTAACGTGCGAGTGTATACATTCTCGCCTTTGTTTGATACTTAGCGCTGCGAGGCGGCGTTTCAATATATTATTGCGGTCCCGATTATAGGGGACGAGGGGAAGTGTTTCTTTGGAAAAGTACGTTATCAAGGGCGGAAAGAAGCTCAGCGGTGAGGTAGTTATCAGCGGCGCCAAAAATGCGGTTGCTGCTATACTCCCTGCGGCTATCCTTTCCGATGAGCCCTGCGTTATTGAAAATATACCTAATATAAGCGATGTTACCATAATCCTTCAGATCATGTCCGAGATGGGCGCAAATGTTCGTATGCTGAACAAAACAACGGTCGAGATCGACCCGCGTACTCTGCGCAATATCCCTGTGCCTTATGAAAAGGCTAAGCTTATGAGAGCTTCGTCCTATTTCCTCGGCACTCTGCTCGGACGTTTTCACGAGGCTCATGTTTCCATGCCCGGCGGCTGCGACCTCGGCGATCGTCCGATAGATCAGCATTTAAAGTGCTTTGCAGCTCTCGGTGCTGCTTATACCATCGACGGCGGCATGGTGAATCTCACTGCTGACAGACTTGTCGGCAACCAGATATTCTTTGACAAAAACTCCGTTGGCGCTACCATTAACGGAATCATGGCAGCGGTAAAGGCTGACGGTCTTACTATAATCGAAAATGCAGCGAAAGAGCCTCATGTCGTTGATCTTGCGAATTTCCTCAACTCCATGGGCGCGGATATCCTCGGTGCAGGCACCGATGTGGTTAAAATACGCGGTGTGAAGTATCTGCGCGGCACGAACTACAGCGTTATTCCCGACCAGATCGAAGCGGGCACGTTCATGACTGTAGCTGCCGCAACCAAAAGTGATATCCTTATTAAAAACGTTATTCCCAAGCATCTCGAGCCTATCACTCAGAAGCTTGTTAAGATCGGCGTAAAGGTAGAGCAGTTTGACGACGCAGTGAGAGTTATCGGCGGCAACGATTATGTCGGCACCACCGTTAAAACTCAGCCGCACCCAGGCTTCCCCACAGATATGCAGCCCCAGATGGCGGCAGTGCTTACCTGTGCAAAGGGCGCAAGCATGGTGACAGAGAGCATCTTTGACAATCGTTTCCGTTATGTTGACGAGCTTCGCAGAATGGGCGCTAACATCTCGGTAGAGGGCAGAGTTGCCGTTATCGAGGGCGTGGATTCGCTCAAGGGCGCACCTGTTAAGGCTACCGACCTTCGTGCGGGTGCAGCGCTTATCGTTGCCGCACTTGGTGCAGAGGGCGTGTCCGAGATATATGACATCTATCATGTAGAGCGCGGTTATGAGAACATGGAGGAGAAGCTCCGCTTACTCGGCGCTGACATCGAAAAGGTAGATGAGCCTGACCCTGTTGCTTCTGAAAAGAGCGCAAGAAAGGCTATCTGATGGCTAGGATATATCCGATATGCAGCTCAAGCACGGGAAACTGCACCTTTGTCGGAACAAAGGGTCACGGTATCCTTATCGACGATGGCTGTGCGTTCAACTCGCTGAAAAACGCCTTGTCGCTTATTGATACCGATATCGGACAGATAGAGGCGATATTTATTACGCATGAGCATATCGACCATGTTAAGGGTCTGAATGTTCTTGCAAAGCATACAAATATCCCGATATTTGCAAGCGCAGGGACGATCGCGGCACTGAAAAGCAGCGTTAAAAATCCGCTTCCCGATAACGTAAGGCTTTTTGACATCTTCAAAGAGGGCTACAAAAGCGCGGAGTTTGAAGTGACGGCATTCCACACACCGCACGATACGCCTGAAAGCGTTGGATACAGGATAAATTACAACGGCTTGAATATTGCTGTTTGCACTGATATCGGCACTGTGACTGAGGAGGTCGAGCGCGGTCTGCTCGGCTGTGACGCGGTGTTGCTTGAATCGAATTATGATATAGATATGCTCCGCAGAAACCCGAATTATTCACCTGTACTGAAACGCAGGATAGCGTCTGATATCGGGCATCTTTCAAATGCCGCTGCCGCAGAGTTTGCAGAAAAGCTTATTAACAGCGGCACAACAAGACTGATTTTCGGACATCTCAGCCGTGAGAACAACACCCCGAATACCGCATATTCTTGTACCTGCTCCTATTTGCAGAAAAAAGGTATGCGCTGCGGCAGTGATTTCACGCTGGATATCGCGCCTATAGTGACCGAGGGTCAATACATAGCGCTTTGAATAAATACAATATACAGCCCGCACTGCGCGGGCTGTTTTGGAATTATTAAGGAGGAAACATGAACAAGATCACCAGATTATTAGCTACGCTGCTGACAGGCTGCGTACTGCTGACAGGCTGCGGAAATTCGGGCGAAAGCTCAACGGGTAATTCAGGCACATCAAGCGACACTTCCGTTTCTGACGACACATCTGTCGGCGGAACTGATACACAGCCCGAGCTTGGTCCGTATGACGGAACGAACATTTATATCGAGGATAACACCTTTAAGCTTGCAGGCGAGGAGGTATGGCTCACAGGCATGAACGTTCCGTGGCAGAAGTGGGACGACTTCGGCGGCGGCTATAATGCGGATTATTGGCAGGACGTTTTTGCGATGATGAACGAAAAGGGCTTCAATTCCTGTCGTATCTGGATTAACTGCAGCGGAAACAATGGCGTTGAGATCGACGAAAACGGTAACGTTTCGGGTGCTACCGCAAAGCATTGGGAAGACCTCGACTCGCTGTTCACACTTGCCGCAGAGAATGAGATATACATTATGGCAACGCTCATGTCTTTCGACCATTTTAAGGACGAAAACCGCAATCACACTCGCTGGCGCGCAATGGTACAGGATACCGAGAAGATCGACAGCTACATAGAAAACTATGTGATACCGTTCTGCAAGCGTTACGACAACAACGATTATGTGTGGAGCATCGACCTTATCAACGAGCCTGATTGGGTGCATGAAAATGCAGAATGCGGTCAGATATCGTGGGACTGCCTCGGCGATTATTTCGCAAGAGCCTGTGCGGCTATCCACGAAAACACAGACGATATGCTGGTTACTATCGGTTTTGGAATGATAAAGTACAACAGCACTAAGCACGAGGGCGATTTCGGCTCAGACGAATTTTTACAGAGCCGTTATGACAATGAAAATGCATTCATTGACTTTACATCTGTGCACTATTACGATTGGCAGTATCAGTGGTTTAGCTGTCCTTTCGTTGCAACTGCCGAGGAGTTCGGCATTGATATGAGCAAGCCTCGCGTAGTCGGCGAATGCTCGCATGAGGGTATAAAGGTATCGAGAAAGGATATCAAGCCTATCGAGGATTGCTATGAATGGGCATACAACAACGGTTGGAACGGCGTTATGGCATGGACAGACCGCGACCTATTCTCCAGCAATGACGGTAAAGAGCAGTGGGCTTGCGTTCAGCTTGCAGGAGAGCGTATGACGGCTATACTTAACGGTACATACACTCCCGCAGAGGAAAGCGAAGTCGTATGATATGGAGGTTGATCTGATATGGTAAAGCATATTGTAATGTGGAGATTTAAAGAGGGCGAGCAGAAGAATATGCTGCTTTTCCGTGATAAGCTTCTTGCACTGAAGGGTCAGATACCCGAGATACGCGCAATGGAGGTCGGTATAAATATCAATCCCTCCGACAGAAGCTATGACGCTGTGCTTGTATCTGAGTTTGACAGCATGGAGGATTTGAAGTCCTACAGTGTAAATCCGCTTCACGTGGCAGTTTCGGATTTCTGCAAGAGTATCCGCACCGAGTCCGCAAGCTGCGATTATGAGTTCTGAAAAACGCGTTTTTCATGAGTTTCCGCCGCTGTATGACAAAAGCTCCAAGGTGTTGATACTCGGCTCTATCCCATCGCCGAAATCAAGAGCGCTGGGTTTTTACTATATGCACCCGCAAAATCGTTTTTGGCGTATGCTCAGCGAAGTGCTGAACGAGGAGCTCCCCGCTGATATCGAGGGCAGAAAAGCGCTGTGCAAACGTCACGGAATAGCTCTTTGGGACGTGCTGCAAAGCTGCGATATAGACGGCGCTTCGGACGCTTCGATCAAGAACGCCGTGCCAAATGATCTGAAACGGGTATTTGATACGGCTGATATAAAGGCGGTGTTCACTACAGGCAAAAAGGCGTATTCGCTTTATTGCAGATTTTTTGGCGACAGATTCCCATCTGCGATATGTCTGCCGTCCACAAGCCCCGCAAACAGGACTATATCCGAAGCGGAAATGCTTAAATGCTATAAAGCAATCGCGGAACATCTTAAATAAAAGCGTGATTCAATATAAAAAGCTGCTTTCAGTTCATACCGAAAGCAGCTTTTTTATGGTTTATTTTTTGGGTTCTTTCTTTTCGTCAGCGTTTTTCTTTTTCTCGCCTATGTGGAAACGCTTTTTATACTCGTCTTTTTTGTTTATAAGCACTTCTTTAAATGTAGGCTTGTGTACTTCAGCAGTGACTGTTGCCGTTATGGGAACTTCATATTCAGACTCGTCGCATTGATAATCAGGCGTTATATAACCGACATCGCCGACATAGTCGTTTGTTTTAAGCGGCAGCTTTCGTTTTCGGAGCTTGCCCTCAATGAACTCCTTGAACAGCATATAAATAACTGCGCAGACAGGCACGCCGAGGAGCATACCAAGCACTCCGAAAAATCCTCCGCCTATAAGAATGGAAATAAGCACCCATACAGCGGGGAGTCCTGTGGAGTCGCCCAGTATCCACGGAGAGATGATGTTTCCGTCGATATTCTGAAGTATGAGAATGAATATCACAAACCACAGCGCGCTCATAGGGTCGCCCGACAGCAGCAGAAGCAGTGTACAGGGAATGCAGCCGATGAACGGGCCTATAAACGGTATGAGGTTAAATACAAACATTATTGCCGAAATAAGCAGTGAATACGGTAAACTAAGACAGGTGCAGCCGATAAAGCAGAAGCACGCAACGATAAGCGCCTCAATAATTTTTCCCATGATAGAGCCGAGGAATTTCTTGCTAGCCTCGCGGCATATAGCGAGAAAACGCTGAGCGCGCTTTACCTTAACACAGGCAAAGATAAGCTTCTTCGTCTGACCGATGAACATCTCCTTTTTTGCGAGGAGATATATCGAGATGACAAGTCCGATGATGAAATTGTACATCGCAGAGAGTACAGACCAGACGCCGTTTGCGAGGTTTCCCGCAAATGTGAGCAGCTCGTTTGAGTACTCTTCCCATAGGTTGGTGATGAACTGGCTGAAATTATTCAGAGGATTATCGAAAAACTCTAGCAGCGTAGGATTGTTCTCAAAGGTTTCATTGAGAAAATCGTTTACTGTTGCGATGTATGAATCCATATTCGAGAATATGGTGATAATGTTATCGACAAGCTCAGGTATTACCATAACAACGACCAGCGCCAACGCCGCAACAACAAACAGCATTGTGAGAGTCAGTGCCAATGCACGCGCTCTGCCCCGTTTTCTGTGATCGTCAGATCTCGACCATTTTTTGAACCATTTGGTTTCTATCCACGTCATAAGCGGATTGAGCAGATAGGCTACAAATACGCCAATAATGATGGGCGTTGCAATAGCGCCAAACACCGACAGTTTTTCCATGACCGAGTCGAATTTGAAGATAAGCAGTATCGCAAGAGCGCTCACAACTATCGCGCCTACAGCGTATGCCGCTATAGTAAGGTATCTTGTATTCCAATGAAGCTTCACTGTAACCCTCCCTGTCAAGTATAGTATCAACTAATAATATTGTACTACTTTACCAATAAAAAATCAAGTACAAAGACTTATTTTTTATTGAAGCGCAGGTACACACGGCAGATTTCGATAAGTTAAGCTCACCGATATCATTTCGGTGAGCTTTGTTACATATATCAATTTACAGTTGCACCGTCAACGGCAAGTATCGCACCCGAAATGTAGCTTGCCATATCGCTTGCAAGGAAAAGAAACGCATTTGCGACCTCCTCAGGCTCTCCCACACGTCCGAGGGGGATTCCCGCCGCAACGCGCGCCACCATCTCCTCGGGAAGTGCAGCGACCATATCAGTGCGCGTAACTCCGGGGGCTACGGCATTCACACGGATATTGTATTTGCCAAGCTCGCGTGCAAGGCTCTGCGTAAGACCGTTTACGGCAAATTTTGACGCAGGATAGCCTACACCGCTCTGCTGTCCGAATTTTGCAACCATAGAGCTAGTGTTGATTATGCTGCCGCCCTTTTCTTTCATGAACGGAACAGCCGCCTTGCAGCCGTTGAATACTGCGGTTACATTCAGATCCATTATATTTTTGAACGCCTCGGGGTCGTAAACCTCAATAGGCTCGCGCGCCGA
>JAZNTS010000053.1:0-3931 GCA_045591905.1 Oscillospiraceae bacterium
GAGCGCGGGGAGGGCCGATGTTTCGGCGAGAAAGTCCCAACGGGACTTTTTCGACGGTCTCATGGCGAAAAAAACTCCGCCGTTTAGGTTATTCTCCAAGCAGACCTTTGATGTAAGCTTGTGCCTTTTCCTTGTCGTTGCTGTTGAGCCGACGAAAATCACGCAGTATCAGCATTTCATCTTCTTTCAAGTCTGAAGCCGAAACATTGATGCGGCTGTCGCTGATACCCAACAGATAATCAGCCGAAACGCCAAAAAGCTTCGTCATTATAATAATGCTCTTCATATCAGGCTCAGCCAAACCTATCTCATATTTGCTTACTGACGATTGAGTAACACTGAGCTTATCAGCCAATTGCTGTTGGCTGAAGTGTTTTTCCTCGCGCAGTTGTTTTATTCTCATCATAATATCACCTATTAATATGATATTACATTTTTGATTGAAAAATATTCCTAAAAGTTGCAAATATCATTCTTATATGTTATAATATCAACAACTTACAAGAATGCGGGGAATTCATCTATGAAAAATTGTTGCTTCACAGGACACCGCGCCATATCTGACAATAATTTAAGTCTGCATATTGAGCTGGAAGCCGTACTGTGCAGGCTTATTGAAAATGGCGTCACATACTTTTATGCAGGCGGCGCGATAGGCTGGGATACTTTGTGCTGCCTTACATTATGTATTCTGCGAAAAAGATATCCCGATATTACGCTTAATCTTATACTTCCCTGCGCCGCGGAACAGCAGTGTTTAAAATGGAGCGAACAGCAAAAACGTCAGTTTTTTACCATTTTAAGCCACGCCGACAACGTTGAGTATATCGGCGAGCAGTATTACAACGGCTGCATGAAAGCCCGAAATCAGCGCCTTGTTGATAATGCGGACATTTGCGTGTGCTACTATAACACAAAAAATTTCAGAAGCGGAACGGGTCAGACGGTGCGAATGGCTGAAAGGAAAAATATACGAATAATAAATCTTTGGAAATAGCAAGCGGCGGAGCAATACTCCGCCGCATTTTGTTATTGATTTATCTGTCTTTCATATCCGTGTAGCCTCTTTCGGGGATAACGCTTACATACTGCGGACGGATTATCTTGCCCGCATTCTGTATCTCCTCGATACGGTGAGCGCTCCAGCCCGAAATTCTCGCAACCGCGAAAATAGGCGTGAACAGCTCGCACGGAAGATCGAGCATTCTGTAGATAAGTCCCGAATAGAAGTCAACATTGGCGCTTACGCCCTTGTACATCTTGCGCTTGTTGGCAATTATCTCGGGAGCCATCTCTGCGACTGTTTCATACAGCGCGAACTCCTCCTCAAAGCCCTTTTCAATGGCAAGATCTCTTGCGCAGCCCTTTAAGATATCGCTTCTGGGGTCGGACTTCGAGTAAATAGCATGACCCATGCCGTATATAAGTCCTGCCTTGTCGAAAGCCTCCTTGTTGAGCAGCTTGTTAAGATAATCGCGCACAGCGTCCTTGTCCTTGACGTTTATAGACTGCTTCATATCCTCAAACATACGCACTACCTTGATGTTTGCGCCGCCGTGACGAGGGCCTTTGAGCGAACCGAGCGCCGCTGCGACAGAGGAATATGTGTCAGTACCCGACGAGGTAACTACATGAGTTGTGAATGTGGAGTTATTTCCGCCGCCGTGCTCTGCGTGAAGCACCAGCGCAAGGTCAAGTATCTCCGCTTCAAGCTGGGAATACTCGCCGTTCTCACGAAGCAGACCGAGGATAGTTTCGGCTGTGGAATACTCGGGCTTGGGGTGATGAATAAACAGGCTCTTGCCGTTGTGATAGTGCTGATAGGAATGATAGCTGTAAACAGCAAGCAGCGGGAACATCGCAATAAGCTGCATACTCTGACGCAGCACATTAGGTATAGAAATATCATCGGGAGCTTCATCATAGGAATACAGCGCCAGCACACTTCTCGAAAGAATATTCATCATATCCTTGCCCGGTGCTTTCAGTATCATATCTCTTACAAAAGATGGCGGCAGCGTGCGGTAATCGGAAAGCGCCTTTCTGAAATCGGCAAGTTGCTTTTCATTAGGAAGCTCAGAGAATAACAAAAGATAGGTTATCTCCTCAAAGCCGAAGCGCTTATCCTTGCGGAAGCCTGCTGTAATATCGCGCACGTTGATTCCGCGGTAATAAAGCTGACCATCGCAGGTGATCTCGTTGCCGTCTGCGTCGTGATCCTTTGCCTTGATACGCGAGATCTCGGTAAGCCCCGTTACAACGCCGTTTCCGTTTATATCACGCAGACCGCGGTAAACATTATGCTTCACATACTGTTCGGGCTCGATATGATTGTTTTCACTTGACAGCTTGGCAAGCTCCTCGATGTAGGGTGTGATTTCTGAATAGTTCATGTTATTCTCCTTTCCTGTTTGATCCGTCTGAAACTAAAAATACAATATAATTATACACTATTTCAAGCGAAAAATCAACACCTGTTTTGCAAGCTTTGATATAGAAATTATGCAGCGTTTTCTGTAAAATCTTCCAAAAAAGCAGTACAGCCCCGCAAAATCGCAGGGTTGTATGAATATCAGCAAGTAAAATTATTCACTTTTCGGTAATTTTATAAGAAGCTCAAGTACAGCGTTCTCACGGTTTATCATGTCGCTGTTCTCGGTAATGCTGTTTTTGTTCTGCGCCAATGCTTCTTCGGGAGTTACATAGCGCAGCGTGAAGCCCTCGTCAACCTCGTAGCCTACAAGCGCTGTTTCGGCTAATTCGTCCGTCACCTCGCAGAAATAATAGAAGCTCTCCTGTTCAAACACGCAGTTTTCATATATCTCGGACTTTTTAAGTCTAAGCACCGAGCCGTATTCTCGGATACTTTCAGGAATGACGCAAAGCCCCGTTTCCTCGCGCACCTCACGGATAAGCGCGGCTTCGTTGCTCTCGCCATCATCAATACCGCCGCCCGGCAGTTTATAATACCTGTCGCGGACGCTGTACACCATCGCAAGCTTATCGCCGCTGAATATTATCGCACGCGCTGACGGTCTTTTGCTGTGCGGAGAATTTGGGTCATAATCCTTTTTGTCAATCACGAAAAGTCGCTTCATAATTTCACCTCGTTGTTTGTGGGAACTCCTCAAAAAATGCGGTTATTATCTCCTCGGCTCTGTCCCTGCCAAACCAGCCCTCGCCCTCGTACTTTCCTCCGTACAGTCGGCGCATAGCCTCTTTTTCAACGTCCGACAGCTCCGAAAAATCGCTGATGCTTCTGTCAAGGGTAACTCCCACAAGCTTGTGGTCGCCGTCAGCACGCCAAAACACGCCGATTATGCGAACCTCAACCTCATCGCCCAATTCAAAATCACGCTCGGTCATTATGTAAACATC
This sequence comes from Oscillospiraceae bacterium, assembly GCA_045591905.1. GTDB lineage: Bacteria > Bacillota > Clostridia > Oscillospirales > Ruminococcaceae > CAG-115. Next base: position 3,379 of record JAZNTS010000053.1, read on the forward strand.
AAGGTGCGGCTGAGGCGGTGTTCCCGACTGCTTTATCCAGCCGTAGGGCTGCCGCACATTCCTCACAAATCCAAGGCTGTCGCAGTCCTTTGCGATGAACGAATCCGTTTCGGCAATGTATTTCATGCGTTTGCGATACGCAAAGGTCTGTTCAATTTTGGCAGTGAACTGCATATTAACCGCCGCACCTGTTGTTGACATAATCAATAATCACCTTTCCGACTTGTGTGTGCAACACTTTTATAGTTCCTCAAAGACCAGCTTTCCCGGCTCGTCGTGAGCCGCTGCAACAAGACGCGAGAAAAGCTCCTGATAGCGAGGAGTGCCGTTATCCAGCAGCACCGCGCCTGCGCGCATTGAAACAGGAATGTCCGCTCCCTCATGAGTGATGGTGTTGCCATTCTGCGAAAGTATCTTATCAGCAAGCGCCTGTACGTCTGCCTTTTCCGAAAGCCCCGTCACTAGTACAAATTCATCGCCGCCTATGCGGAACATCACCATGCCGTCAGCACACTGCTCGTCGATTCGATGCAGACATTCGAGTATCACATTA
>JAZNTS010000054.1:0-4295 GCA_045591905.1 Oscillospiraceae bacterium
GAAAGACCCTCGCAGGTGACGGTCGTTCCGTTGCAGAACTGGGTAAACAGCGGCTCTACGCTGCCCTGACGGACAACGTAATTATTGAACACCTCGTCAACTATGCGGTTTATATTGCCGAAAACCTCGCGCCCGTTTACAAAAGCCTGATCGTACTGCGTGGAGCTTGTGATGTCAAAATCATAGCCGCGGCTTCTGTACCACTCTGTAAAAACGCGGTTTAGCGCAAAGGTTATCTGTGCATAAATATTGGCTCTGAGAGCGGCTTCGGGCCATGTCGGATATATCTCGCTAGAAGCAACATTCTTGATATAATCGGGGAACGACAGCGTTACATTCTGCGCCGCAGAATCAGGCGTGCCAAGATGCACCGTAATTGTTTCGGGTATGGTAGGAACTTCGTAACGCGGCATTACACACCTCCGTTGAGCTGCGGCTCGGTGTTGTCAATTATCTCGGGCGGCTGTCCGAGTGCGGGAACGAGCGCGATCCGCTGTACCGACAGCACTCCGTCAAATATCGGCATACTTCTGATAATTACCTCGTCATAGCCTGCGGCATTCACCTGCGCGTCGTAGGTCGCATAAGGCGTAATGGGACTGTTAGGGCTTTCAGACAACTCCTTTGGCGGCGCAGGCAGCGAAATTATCGGCGTCTGTCCGCTTTCATCGGTAGTGAGAGTGTAGAAGACGTGCTTTTGCCCGCCTATCTGACGAAAAACTATGATCTCTGCGCCCGCAACAGGGAGCGCCCCTCTCGCTGTGTATGTTCTGAATCTGGCTGTGCCGCGGCGCTCGTTTGCGTCTGTAAATTCTTGCAGCGAAGCATATTCGCGTTCCGTCGGGATTATCGTAGGAGCACCTTGCTGCTCCAGCGGCTTGATATCCTCGCGCGAATTTACCGTTTCCTCCTGTTCCTCAAAATCGCGCCTTGCAAGCTTCTCGTCCGAACTTTCGCCGCTTTCGGGAATGTCATCAAGCCGCTCCGCTTCCTCGGGAGTTACCGTGCTTACGCCGTTATCATCTTCATCTGTTACAGTTTCAGTCACGACCGCTGCATTGGGCAGCTTTGCAAAAATATCACTGAAAGCGTCCATCACCTCGTCCGCGCCGTAGCCTATCATCTGCGGCTGGTGCAACTCCGATTGCTGCTCCTCAACAGCAACAGGCGCTTCAACGCTATCTTCCGACAGTTCCTCCGTCATTTCGGGAAATTCCAGCCGCGTATTCGGTATTTCATGCTTTGCCGCCCTGCTGTACTCCATAAGCTCCTGCTTGTATTTTTCCACAAGCTTCTTCATATCGTCCATAATCCACATCTCCTTGCTGCATATATCTACATGGTTTTTTAATAATGAATATGCAGATATAGAAAACGATATGCTGTAAAAACTTAAAAAGCTGCTTTCGATCTACATCAAAAGCAGCTTTTATTATTTTATTGAGTAGCCTTAATTAAGAGAAACGTTTCTCGTACATATAGTCTTTTACACCCTTGACAACGAACGAAAGAATGATAACGCCGCAGCAAAGGATAGACAGAATAAACAGTACAGCAGTGATTATGTAGTTGTATCCAACGTAGCCCTCAATTGTGGCAACCTTTGCCGCTCTCTGACCGAATACAGAGAAGATGCTGATAAAGTTGTTGGAAGCAATAAGCAGATAAAGACCGAGTGTACCGAGCTTTGTGAAGCTATAGCCGCCGAGCATTGCGATAGCAAGGAACAGTGTGATTCCTCCGTAAACGAAGAAATACATATAGTCCATTGCGCCCATGGAATAGCCTGCGTAAAGCTCCTTGTGCCATACGGTGATAGCAGCAACTGTGAGAATAAAGTCAAGCACGATAGAGCCTGCGGAGATAAGAACTGCAAGAGCAGGCTTCTTGTTCTGGGAGTCGAACTTAATGATGAGCTTCTTTGCGATCTTCTTGAAGCTGAGGAAAGCGATAGCCGCCGAAGCTAAGAAAGCAAGCACCAATGTAATTGTAGCAGCCCACCAGCCGCTTGTCATTCCGCCGCCGCCCTCAATGAGACTAACAGCAGCCTCCCAGCTTTCGTGTGTTGTGTCACCCGAAGCGTATACAGACTTGAGAGGCATATATGTCTTTACTACCCAAAGGATCCTTGAAACGATACCAACGATATTTGTAACAGCGATAGCGCCGCCGAATGCAGCGTAGAAGTACATAGCCCATTCAGCCTCGCGGATATACATAATCGAAGCAACCAGCGCAACAGCAAGCAGAATGATCAGCGTGTAGCCCTGACCGAGAGCGGAATTGCCCGTCCAGCCAAGATAGAGCGACCAATAGCTGCCGTAGGCGTTCATAGCAAATTTTGTGAGAACAGTGAACACGAAGAAGATTCCGTAAAGGATAAATCCAAACTTCATTCGCTTATTGAGATTTTGTTTCTGTTCGTCTGTGAACAGCATATCGTCAACATACTCATCGTTGTTCACAACAATAAACAGCAAACACAGCGCAATGCACACAACAGCGTCAACGATACCGAAGATCATGGTCTCTCTGCGCATCTTTGCAAAAGGAACAAGCAGTGTAGCCATACCGATTATGTGCTTTGCACCAAACATAGCGATAAGATAGCTCTTTGCAAAGGACATACCTTTATACATACAGAAGCCCAGCGCCAAAGTGAGTCCCGTAAACACCAGATAAATTATTGCGATATTGACAATGGTACCCCAAAGAGAAAGAATTACCTGATAGTTAGCGATATCTGTCTTGGAAGCCAAAGTCTTTCCTAACAGTGTTACTGTACAGGTAACGCCCTCTGCGTTGTATTCGGCACACTTCTGATAAACAGGAGCGATGTAGAACGGTGCGAACACTAAAAAATACGCAACGACAGCCTCTATCACGGCAAAGCCGGAAACGATAAGACCAAGCATCTTATTCGTAAGTCCGAACCTGCCGGAAGCCTGCACATTCATTGTTGATGTCATTAAGCAGTCCTCCTAATAATGCACGGCGGGTCATGCTGAAACCATGCACAAAACGCCGGTGTAATCGTTATATCTAAGCCCTTGAAGCCACCCAAGAAAAAGACAGCATAGAACCTTACAATATACTCCATATAAAATTATATCATAAGTAAACGTTTTTTTCAAGACGAAACCACTAAAAAACGCCATGCGGTTTTGTACAAATTTGAGCACAAATATTTGTGCAATTAGTATCTTGACACAAAACCAAAGTATTATCAAGCGGTCATCTGCCTAATTCGCAGGTGTAAACAAGCTCCACCGTATCGCCCTCGGACAGCGTATACTGCGACATAGCCGCCGATGGACTCTCCCCATTGACATAATACAGCCAACCGCTTTCGCTGCCGTAATCAAACTCATACAAGCCGCCTATTCCCGAAACATACACGCCTGTAAGCGAATTTGTATGATCTACTGTGATCTCCTGCTGCCGTGCGGCGCTTATCAGCGCGTCAAACGCTGTCGAACCGTCCGAAATCTTTACGCTCTGCAAGGTGATTATATATCCGTCAGACGGAAGCTCTATATCGCGTACCGCTTTTTCAGGTGCTTCAATAGCGTTGATACAGCTTGCCGACACGCTCACCGTTATTCCCTCGCCGCTGTTGTTCGAAGCCGAAGCGTAGTATTCCTCGGGGGTTTTTATATCCAAAAAGAGTGCTACCGTAAAAGCCAAGAGCATTACAACGCCAACCGCCAGTAATAGAGGCTTCTTCCTGCCGCGTATCAGCCAAGCAAACACAAATGCCGCGCCGCCTGCCGCCAAAACTACAGCAATAACTACTCGTATGTTATCCCCTGTAGCACCCTCTTGGTTTTCGCTCTCCGTTGGCTCAGACGAGGACAAACTGTCCTGCTCTGCCGCTTCGACAGTTGGCTCAACTTTTTCGCTTTCCTCTATAGTTTTAGGAAAAAACAATCCCTCGTTTCGCTCGCTAAGCTCCAAAGCTGTGAATGCCTGCAAACACTGAACTGACGCAATTCCGCTTGCATTGCCGCCCGAAATGTGCGAATAGCCGCCGTCTGTGCGATATTGCTCCAATGCCTCGAGCGCAGCTTTCACACGCACATCGCCTGAATCATACCCAAGCGCGCATAACGCAATTATTGCCTGCGCTGTGCTTTCACAGTTTTCAATGCCCATGCTCATAAAGCCGCCGCTTTCAAGCTGTAAGGAGCTAAGGCATTTCTCGGCTTTATCAAGCGCAGATGATATCTCCTTGTCACCGCGAAGCGGCGCAAGCGCATATATCGCCGCCGCGAAGTCGGATCGTAGCCATGTCG
>JAZNTS010000055.1:0-6439 GCA_045591905.1 Oscillospiraceae bacterium
CAGTTCAGCTTCACTGCGATAAACGAGCAGAACGCGATAGCAAGGCTTCGCGCGGCGGATATAAACTCCATGTCGCCGATGGACGCGCTGCTTTTTGTGAAAGAATTAAAGGACACGCTATAATGAGTGGTACAAATAGCGACTACCGCGAAGCCAAGCGCATAAAGCGCAGGGCGCGCACGATAAGAAATATCACAGTGTTTGCGTTGCTTATGCTGATACTTGTGGGATTTTTCGTGATAAAATTCACGCGCGAAAACAGCGATACCGACAGCAAAGAAAGCATTACAGAAACGATAGAGCAATAAAAGAACGGAGAAACTATGCCAAAGATAAACCTACTTGACAAAAGCGTATACGAGCTTATCGCGGCGGGCGAGGTGATAGAGCGCCCAAGCTCTGTTATCAAGGAGCTTTGCGAGAACTCGATAGACGCGGGCGCAACGACTATCACGGTCGAGATAAAAAGAGGCGGAATATCCTATATCCGAGTGACGGACGACGGCTGCGGAATAGCCTATGAGGATATGCCGTCGGCTTTTCTGCGCCATGCGACAAGTAAGGTATACACTGCTGATGACCTTGAGAGCATAAACACTCTCGGCTTTCGTGGCGAGGCTTTAGCTTCCGTGTGTGCTGTCGGACGTGTTGAGTGTATCTCTAAGCAAAGCGGCGACAAGCTTGGCGCGGTTTATCGTATCGAGGGCGGCGAGTGCGTGGAGTACGACCGCACAGGCGGCGCAGACGGTACGACGATAATTATCCGCGACCTGTTTTTCAATACACCCGCAAGGCTTAAATTTCTGAAAAAGGACGTCACAGAGGGCAACTACTGTGCAAGCGTTGTTGAGAAGCTTGCGCTATCGCACCCGAATATCTCGTTCAGATTTATCCGCGATGGACGTCAGACCATGCTCACGTCAGGCGATGGTGAGTATTACAGCGCGGTGTACGCTGTGTTCGGAAAGCAGTTTGCGGCGGGGCTTATTCCTGTTGAGAACATCTACCGCGACACTTCGGTGACGGGCTATGTAAGCTCGCCGCTGTTTACTCGCGCAAACCGCACAATGCAGCACTTTTTTGTAAACGGACGAAGCGTTAAAAGTCCGTTGTGCTGTGCGGCGCTGGAGGAAGCTTTTCGCAACACTATCATGGTGGGTAAATTTCCCGCTTGTGTGCTGTGTATAAATACTGACCCTGCCAAGGTAGACGCAAATATACACCCGACCAAGACGGAGGTGCGTTTCACCGAGGAAAAGACCGTGTTTGACGCGGTGTATTTCGCTGTTAAAAACGCGCTGATGGGCTTTGACGAAAGCCGCGAGATAAAGCTTCCGACAGTCCCCCGGTCGCAGGCTGAAAAGACGGAGGAAAAGCAACAGGAAGCGCCAAAGGTAACTGTCGTGCGCGATGAGCCGCGCACCATGCCTATGCCATCTGCGCCGAAAGATGTTATAGTTTATCCAAAAACGGAGCCGCAGGTGCCGAAATTCACACTGCGACAGGAGCTTCCGTTTGAGATGAAGTCGGAGCCTGTGCAGGCGGTGCAGCAGGTAATTCCCGAGGCGGAAATACCTAAGCCGAAGCCTGTTCAGGAGAAAAAAGAAACTCCGCTGTCGGAGCTTCCCGGCTTTGCGTTTTTGTCGGACAAGTCATTTATAAAAAAAGAGCAGCCGCCCGAGCCCGTGAAGCCGCAGGAGCCTGAATATATCCCCGAAAAGGTTCGTGTCGTGGGAGAGCTTTTCCGCACCTACATCGTGTGCGAGGGAGAGGAAAGTATGCTGCTTATCGACAAGCACGCGGCGCATGAGCGTATAAATTTCGAGAAGCTGAAAAAGGGCTTTGACAGCAGTGCGCAGTTTTTGATAGAGCCTGTGGAGGTCTACCTCAGCCCGGCGGAATACAGCGGACTTTCGGAGTTTTCCGATAGCCTTGCAGACGTTGGAATTATCCTTGACTTCGGCGACGGCGGCAAGGTAAAGGTGCTTGCGCTGCCGCAGATGCTTGACAGGGAAAACCCAAGCGATATAGTGGAAAGTATAGCTAAGATAGCGGCAAAGGGCAACTCCAACATTAAAGGCGAGCTGTTTGACGATATGCTGCACACCGCTGCCTGCAAGATGTCCATAAAGGCTAACGATATCAACGATGTCAAGGAGCTTCAGGTCATTGCGGACGAGGTCGTGAATAACAAGGATATCCGTTTCTGTCCTCACGGCAGACCTGTCTGCACGCAGATTTCGAAAAGGCAGATAGAGAAGTATTTCAGCAGGATAGTATAAGGGATAATTGCATTTGCAGGAGATATTTACAAATATGTTTAATGATGTTATGAAGGCGGTACATCAGTGGTATCGTATTATTTCAGAAAAGTACTGCAAATCTATCATGTTTGAAATAGACAGGGATAACGAGAGCGCTTTTATTGTTAATCTGGAGACAAAACGGTATATTGCGCAGTTAACTGTTGAAAATTGTGGGTTTCACCCATATAGATATGTTTCATTTTATGTGTTGGATACCGAAAAGACGAAAGTCAACAGTCGCCGTTTGTTTATTACGATAGTGAAAACGCTTCTATAAGCGATATTGTTGAGAATTTAAATTTAGGCGTTGATTTCATTATTAAGGCAGATAAATCCTGATCTGTGCATGGTGATATATGGTAGATGGATTTTATGAAAGAAAGTATACATCAGTGTTTGTAAGAGTATTTCAGCAGGATAGTGTGAGCATTATTTCGGAATTAAGTGAGGCGATTTGCTTTGATAAAAACAGCAACTGATACAGATTGTAGCGCATTAGCGGAAATGGCTATCCAAATGTGGGATAGCGCTTCGTTAGCGGAATTGAAATCGGACTTTTCTAAAATTATAAGCAGCAGCACCGCAGTATGCTTTATTAAATATTTGGAAAATGTGCCGATAGGCTTTGCTCAGTGCAGTCTGAGAAATGATTATGTTGAGGGTACGAGCAGCTCTCCTGTTGGATATTTAGAGGGCGTGTTTGTTAAGGAAGAGCATCGAAATAAAGGCTATGCAAAAGAGATGCTCCTCGCTTGCGAAAAATGGGCAAAAACCAGAGGGTGCAGTGAATTTGCAAGTGATTGTGAATTGACCAATATAAATAGTCTGAAATTTCATTTGTCAATGGGATTTGACGAAGTAAACCGTATTGTTTGTTTCAGCAAAGGCATTTAAGAATAAACAAAGAACGAGGTGATATCCATGAACAAAGTAATAGTAGTCTGCGGACCTACCGCCTCGGGCAAGACTGCGCTCAGCGTGGAGCTTGCGAAGCTGTATAACGGCGAGGTCATCTCCGCTGACTCAATGCAGATATACACCGACATGGACGTAGCCTCCGCGAAAGCAACTCCAGAGGAGCAGCAGGGCATACCGCACCATCTGCTGGGCTTTCTCGACCCGTCCGAGGCTTTCTCGGTCGCGGATTATGTGAAGCTGTGCGATGAAAAGGTGCGCGATATACTGTCGCGTGGGAAAACTCCCGTCATCTGCGGCGGCACGGGACTTTATATTTCCTCTTTCGTGGATAATCTGCAGTTTGACGACTCGGGCAGCGACCCTGTTTTTCGCGAGGAGATGCGAAAGCTTGCCGAGGAGAGGGGTGCGGCTGTACTGCTTGAACGCTTGCGCGAGATAGACCCCGAAACAGCCGAAACACTGCACGAAAACAACCTCGGACGAGTTATCCGAGCGCTTGAGGTGCACCATATAACAGGTCATACGATAAGCGAGGCAAAGCGAATGTCGCGCGGAGTCCCGTCGCCGTATGAGTTTATCATGATGTCGATAGAATACGAAAACCGCGAGAAGCTGCACGAGCGGATAAACCTCCGCGTTGACCGAATGGTCGAGGCTGGGCTTGTGGAGGAAGCGCGTCAGTGCTTTGAGCAGAGTGGGCGTCCTACTGCGGCTCAGGCAATAGGCTGCAAGGAGCTGTATCCGTATTTTCGCGGTGAAAAAACGCTGGAGGAATGTCTTGAGGATCTTAAACTGCGTACACGCCAGTATGCAAAACGGCAGCTTACATGGTTCAGACGCGACCCGAGGATACAAAAGATAGTGCTTTCCGACGCCGATGGTCTTGCCGAGGCAGTTGAAAAAGCACGCGCAATAGTCGAAAATCTTTCGCAAAATGCCCTATAATGGCTATGAAAATACAGCAAATTCCATAATATTTATGATTTTTAAAAAAATTTTCTTAAAAATTATAGCTTTTTTGAAAAAAGTATGTTATACTGTTCTATATAGTTGGGGAGCCATGCGTGCCGCTCCGTGCGGTGCATTACAGATATTAGAAAAGGTGGTTAATTATGGCAAAAGACATCAATCTTCAGGACGTGTTCCTTAATCAGGCGAGAAAGGATCGTATTCCTGTTACTATTTATATTACAAATGGCTTTCAGTTTAAGGGTATCGTCAAGGGCTTTGACAATTACACTGTAATTCTTGACACAGACGGCAAGCAGAATCTTATCTACAAGCACGCCATCTCCACTGTTACCCCGATGAAGCCTATTTCCATTTTGGACGCTTACGACAAGACTGACGAAGAATAATGGAATCGCGCTGGACTACCGCCATTGTTTTCGTGCTTTCGGCTTTTGTTATCGTATTTTTTCTCGGTCAAGTGTTTTTTACCGGACATACAGAGCTGAGTACGGAAACGGCGTATGTTTATGACATGACAGAGGATATCCCGTTTGAGGGTGTTTATCTGCGCGATGAGACCGTTGTCTACAGCTCGGGCACAGGCGTGCTGAATTATGAGCATGAGGACGGCTCCAAGGTCGGCAACAGCTCTATAATTGCATACCGTTATCGCAACAGCAACGATATAGAGCTTCGCAGACAGATCGAGGAGCTTGACGAGCAGATATCCGTGCTTAACGAGGCCGAGAAGCTAGTCGGTACGGACAACTCTCAGCTTGAAACGATAACCAGTCAGATAAATTCCGTTCACTCTTCCTTGATAGATTGCGTTATCAGCGGTGACTACGGCGCAGCGGACGAGTATTCCGCTCAGATGCTTGAGGCGCTGTGTAAGCGCGAGATAGCAAAGGGAGAAAGTGCGGGTTATGCTGATAAGATATCACAGCTAAAGCAGGAAAGAACGCAGCTCAGTACGAGGCTTTCGGGCGATGTGCAGAGTGTTTACGCCAACGGCACGGGCTACTTTGTGAGCGGTGTTGACGGCTATGAGGACAAGCTGTCGTTTGATGATGGCGATACTATTACTGCAACAGAGCTTGAAAAGATAATCGAATCACCCGATATCTCTAACAGCAAAAACGCAGTCGGAAAGCTTATCGCGGACTATCGTTGGCGCGTTGCCGGAGTGCTTGACAGCACAAAGCTGTTCGGTATTTATGAGGGCAGTACGGTGACGCTTCGCGTTGGCTCACAGAATACGGAGCTTGAGGCTGAGATAGTGTCAATAAACGACACGGGCAGAGGCGACGGAACGGCTGTTTATGTGTTCCAGTGTGACAGGCTCACGTCTGAGGTGGCGCAAGGACGCACGGCGCATTTTAAGCTGGTGGTCAACAGCTACGGCGGACTTAGAATATCGCGTGACGCTATCCGCTATAACGACGAGGGCGAGCGTGGAGTTTACATAGTGCGCGGAAGCAGCCTTGCATTCAGAAAGATCAACGTCATTTATTGGGGCGAGGATTATATAATCTGTTCGCAGGAGCCCGAAGAGGACTATGTTAAGCTGTATGATGAGATCGTAACAGAGGGTAAGGATCTTCATGATGGAAAAGTCGTTGAGTAACACACAGACAAGCTTTTCCGATATAAAGGAAAGCTATGAACAGATCTGTGCTGACATAAAAAAAGCTATGGCCGAGGCGGGTCGCACCGACGAAGTCAAGCTGATGGCGGTGACAAAGACCGTCGATATCGAGCGAGTTAATTACGCGATAGACCTTGGCGTTGACCTGCTCGGTGAGAATCGCGTTCAGGAGTTTCTGGACAAGCGCGATGGATATAAGCCTGCCGAGGTGCATTTTATCGGCGGACTTCAGACAAACAAGGTCAAGTACATAATTGATAAGGTCACAATGATCCATTCGGTTGACAGTTTAAGGTTGGCGCAAGAGATAACCCGCCGTGCTGTTCAGCACGGAAAGATCATGGATATATTGGTAGAGGTCAACATCGGTGAGGAGGACACCAAGGGCGGAATTTCCCCGCAGAGTGTGAGGGAGCTTTGCTCAGAGGTGCTTTCATTGCCGAATATAAGGCTCAGGGGTCTTATGACCATACCGCCGCCGTGGTGCAGCGAGGAGATATTTGCCGCAATGCAAAAGCTTTTCGAGGACATCAAGGCGCACCCGCTGCCAAACAGCAGTGAGGATAATTTTAAGTTTGACACGTTGTCTATGGGTATGTCGGGGGATTATGCGACT
>JAZNTS010000056.1:0-5236 GCA_045591905.1 Oscillospiraceae bacterium
AACCCTGGACTGAAGAAATGAGAAAGGAAATTGAAGCAGGTCTTGGTATCAAGGCTTATGATATTTACGGTCTTTCCGAAATTATGGGACCCTCTGTTTCCTGCGAATGCGAATATCAGTGCGGTATGCATATCTGCGAGGATCACTTTATCCCCGAAATAATCGACCCCGATACTCTTGAGGTACTTCCCGAAGGCGAGCAGGGCGAGCTTGTTTTCACCTGTATCACAAAGGAGGCTCTGCCCCTTATCCGCTACAGAACACGCGATATCGCTACCCTCGTTTACGAGCCTTGCAAGTGCGGAAGAACTCACGCGCGTATGCTGAAGCCTCAGGGCAGAACAGACGATATGCTGATAATCCGCGGCGTAAACGTATTCCCCTCTCAGATAGAGTCCGCGCTGCTCAGCGTTGACAGCAAGGCTACAAACTACCTGCTGGTAGTTGACAGAGTAAACAATCTTGACACAATCGAGGTTCAGCTTGAAGTTCGCGACGATATGTTCACAGATAACATCAAGGACGTTGAGGCTTACAAGAAAAAGCTCAAGTCCGCTATCGACTCCGCTATCGGCGTTGGCGTTAACATCAAGCTGCTTGAGCCAAAATCCCTCGCACGCTCCATGGGCAAGGCTACACGCTGCATAGACAACCGTAAGATAAAGAACAAGTTTGAGAAGTAATGGAGGTATAACAATGCTCAATCAGATTTCCGTATTTGTAGAAAACAAGACAGGCAGACTCGCTTCCGTTATGAAGATACTCACCGACAACAATATTGATATCCGCGCTATGACTATAGCTGATACAACAGATTTCGGTATTGTTCGCTTTGTTGTTAAGAACTATGAGGAAGCACTGAAGATCCTTAAGGACAACGACTGCACAGCTAACGTTTCTCAGGTTGTTGCTTTCAGCGTACCCGACGCTCCCGGCGGAATGTATTCCGTTATTGACGCGTTTGAAAACGCAGGAATCAACATCGAGTATTGCTACTCCCTTGTTACCAACAAGGAGGGCAGAGCAAGCGTTGCAGTTCGCGTTGACAGCAACGAAAAGGCTATTGAGGTGCTCAATACAAAGGGTATCGCACTTATCACTGTTGATGATATCTAAGCGCTTCCCTGCCCTATAGTTAAAAACGACCTGAGCGTTAAAAGCGCTCAGGTTTTTCTTTTTTGATATTGACAAATATAGATATATGTGTTATACTGATATCACAAATGATACCAGTGAGGAAATACTATGGACGAGCTTCTTAGGGTCATCACCGACCCCGTATGCAACAGAATACTGCAAATGATGCGCATACGCGGCAGAATGACTATATCCGATATTCTGAAAGAAAATCCGAATGCACCGCGCGCAACGGTCTACCGCAAGGTCGATAAAATGCTTGGCGTTGGAGCTATCTGCATAGCGGATACAAACAAAGTACGCGGACAGACCGAGAATGTTTATGCCATAAAAAACATTTTCGTAAGCCCCAAAACAAATGACGAGTCGGCAAAGACTGTCGCCATGAGCCTTATGCATATAATGCAGCTCTACGACAGCTATTTCCAAGGTGAAAACGCCGACCCCGACCGCGATAAGCTTTTCATGCTGAATCATGCGGTAGCGCTGTCCGACAAGGATTTTTCCGAAATGGTGCATAGGATAATCGCGATCGTTGACGAATATCAGCAAATTCCCCACACAAGCGACGCAAAAATGAGAAATCTGTATCTGATGTCTGCCCCGAAAGGAGAAACCAATGAGTAAAGCCAAAAAGAACGACATCTTGTATCCCGACAACAAAAACGGGATTTATCTATACGAATATCCCATGATAAACGGCATTAAGCAATATGTTCAGGTGCGAGGTGCGGATAAGAGCAATCCCCTGATCCTGTTTCTTCACGGCGGCCCCGGCGGCTCGCTTGCGGGCGTTTGTCATGTTATGCAAGCCGAGTGGGAAAAGGACTTCACCGTTGTAAACTGGGATCAGCGCAACGCCTGCAAGACCTATTTAGCAAACAAGGACAAGGCTTTAGAAATAGCCGAAACAGGCAGCATTGATGACTTTGTTCAGGACATTGACGAGATAATCGCATATCTGCATACCGTGTACGATTTTGAAAAGCTGATACTGATGGGCTTTTCTTGGGGCAGCGCGATCGGAGCGGAGTACGCAAAGCGTCACCCCGAAAATCTGCTTTGCTATGTCGGAGTTGGACAGCACATAAACTATCACGACGGCGTGACTACCGTTTGCAAACAGTTGCTCGATATTATCCCCGAAAACAGCAAGGACACGGATAAAGTTAAGAAGATACTTACTGATTTCCCAGAAAAGCCTGTATGGAACAACGAGCTTTTTAAGAAAATGCGATACTATTCGCCGCTTGCATACAAATACATCGGAAAGCACTCAAGGCGTGTTCCGATCGGCAAGATACTCACTTCGCCGTTTATGAACTTCAAGGAAAGAGTAGCGGCTTCATTTCCAAACTATTCCCTGCTGAAAAAGTCGTATGAAACGATGCTCACCTATGATTTCAGAGAAAACCTTAATTTTGAAGCTCCTGCCCTGTTCGTTTTCGGCAAGGAGGAAACGGTTTGCCCGTCGGAGCTGCTGACCGAATGCTTCGATAAGCTGACCGCACCCAAAAAGAAAATTGTTGTTATAGAAAATGCCTCGCATAGCTGCTTTTACGATCAGCCGCAGGAATTTTACAGCGCACTTTGCGATTTTATAAAAAGCATAAATTCATGACCGACAACTTTAGAAAGTGAAACACAAAATGAAAAAAGGACTTATTCTCGAAGGCGGCGCAATGCGCGGAATGTTCACGGCGGGAATCATGGACGTTATGATGGAAAACGGCGTTGAATTTGACGGCGTTATCGGAGTTTCCGCGGGTGCTGCTTTCGGCTGCAACTACAAAACAAAGCAGATAGGGCGCGTTATACGCTACAACACGCAGTTTTGCAGAGATAAGCGCTACTGCGGCTTCAGATGTCTGCTTAAAACAGGTGATATCTACAGCGCCGATTTTGCCTACGGCGAGGTGCCGCTGAAATACGACCCATTCGATTTCGATACATATATGAGCAACCCCTTGGAGTTCTACGTTGTCTGCACCGATATTGAGCGCGGCGAGCCTGTATATCATCGTTACGAGGGCTGGAATGACCACGGCTTCGACTGGATACGCGCGTCCGCTTCTATGCCGCTGGTGTCCAAAAATGTTGAGATAGACGGAATGAAGCTGCTTGACGGCGGCATTTCAGATTCTGTTCCGATAAAGTTCTTTGAAGCACAAGGCTACGACAGAAACATTATCGTGCTGACGCGCCCCAAGGAATATATCAAGAAAAAGAACTCCATTCTGCCGCTTATTAAGCTGAAATACAGAAAATTCCCTAAAATGGTAGCAAAAATGGCTGACCGCCATAACGAATACAACGATGTCATATCCTATATCAACGAAAAGGAACAGCGCCGCGAGGTGCTGGTTATCCGTCCCGAGACCGATCTCCCCGTCGGCAGGATAGAGAAAGACCCCGAAAAGCTCAGAAAGGTCTACGAGATAGGAAGAAGCGTTGCTGAAAAAAGGCTTGCGGATATAAAAAGCTTTCTGCAATCAGCCGCCGAACAAGCGTAAATGAATACACAAAACCGCTGCGGAGCACCACAGCGGTTCTTGCTTTTAGACGGATAATCACGCCGCTTTTTCCATCAGCTTGTCTTTGTATCTTACAGAAAGGTACACAGCGTATCCCACGGATACTACGGTAAGGAATACTGTTACAATGATGTAAAGCGTCTGCGATGTAACCGCACCAAACGCACTGGACGCGTTCACAACGATATGAGCGATTATACAAGGGATAAGACTTTTGCCTGTTTTGAATACCACAGTAAAGCAGAAGCCTATCGCAACGGCATATATCATCTGACACACTGTTTCAAATACGGGAGCGCCGTTGATGAGGTTCACGATATGACCTATTCCGAAAGTGAGCGATGACACGATTACAGCGCTTTTCACGTTTGTTTTGCACATTCCAACAAAAAGCAGACCTCTGAAAACAAGCTCCTCTACCGTTCCAGCCAAGCCCTTTGCAACGGCTTCAAGAGCACATTCGCCAACTGACGAAGTAATTACCAAGCCGTTCCAGAAATTAACCGAGCAGATGGCTATAATGGGAATAAAGAACAGAAAGCCCTTATAGCTTCCGCTGAACTTGCAAAGACCGCATTTCTCTGTTAATCCATTCTTATTAATGAAAACAAGCAGCACTGTAAGTATCGCCGCCGCAAGAATCAAAGTTATAAGATACGGAATACCTATGCTTTCAGATACGTTGTTCGCAACGCTTGTGCCTACCACATAAATGATTATCCATATAACTGCAAACCATGTTTCGTCCTTATCGTAAAGCTTTTTCATACATTTCCACCTTTCATAGCGCCAATAACGCCCATAAACACATTACTCAAGATTTCAGCAAACTCGTTCTCGTTATATTCGAGAGAGTTATTCGCAAGCAGGCTCGCTATTCCGTGGGCGGTAAGAAACAGCGTTGCAAACGCTTCCCTGCTCTGCTTTTCAGTTATCTCTGCCTCCGCCTGTAAAATTTCAAAAACAGGCGCAAGCTCGTCATCTGAAATAAGCTCGTCAAAGCCCTTGTCAGCGTATTTATCACTCTGAAACAGGAAACGGAACAGATGCCGCTCCTCTGCGGCAAATCTGATATACCTCATTCCTATCGCAAGCATGAGATCGTCAGTATTGGCGTCTTCCGCCATGATATATTCGCTGTGAAACTTATCAGCCTCGGCGTATATCGCGGCTTTAAGCTCCTCCACGGTGCTGAACTGGTACATTATCGGCTGCGTGGAGCATTTAAGCTCTGACGCTACCTTGCGCACGTTTAGCGCCTCTGCTCCGTTGCGGCGAACAAACTCAAGTCCCGCACTGACGATCTTTTCCCTAGTTATTAGAGCTTTCGGGGGCATGATATCACTCCTTTAATAACATTTGTTATATAACACTTGTTATTATAACGGTAAAATGTACTTTTGTCAAGAGATTTTCAGAAAATTATTAAAAAATCTTAGAGAATATAAAAACGCCCGAGATATCTACCTCTCGGGCGTGCGTTATATGATACTTATTCAGAAAGCTTCTTTCTGATATAATCCTGAATTGCCTTGGGAGAAGCCGCACCCTTCAGCGCCTTGTTA
>JAZNTS010000057.1:0-11319 GCA_045591905.1 Oscillospiraceae bacterium
GATTCGTCGGTGCGGGAGGTATGCCATCATCGCATTCGTCGCTCGTAGTGTCGGTCGTTATCTATACGCTGAGAGTAGAGGGCTTTGAAAGTCCGTTTTTCGCGTTTGCAATGCTGCTTGCGGCTATCGTTATCTATGACGCGATGAGCGTGCGCTATAACGCGGGTCTGCACGCTAAGGAGCTTAACCGTATGCGAAAGATCATTGACGATATGGACGATGAGATACAGCAGCTAAGCGGTGCGGACGTGGAAGACATCGAGGATCTTTCCGACCAAAAGGATCTCAAGGAGTTCCTCGGTCATACGCCGATTGAAGTGCTCGCTGGAGCTATGCTCGGTATCATAATTGCGATGGTATTCCCGAAGCCGCTCGCATGATTTTCGGAGGACTTTGATGTATCTCAACGACAATATTGATCATGAAATCATAGCAAATATGACGCTTCCGCAGCTTAAAGCATTATGCCGAGAGCTGCGGGGCTGTATTTTGCAGACAGTGATGCAGACAGGCGGTCACCTCGCTTCAAACCTCGGAACGGTGGAGCTTACTGTCGCGCTGCATTATGTTTTCGACGTTAAGACAGACCGTATCCTGTGGGACGTTGGACATCAGGCTTATGCGCATAAGCTGCTTACGGGCAGATATTCAAGATTCGACACGCTGCGCAGCAAGGGCGGTATTTCGGGATTTGCAAGACGGAGTGAAAGCCTTGCAGACGCGTTTATCTCGGGACACAGCAGCACCTCTGTATCTGCTGCGTGCGGTATAGCCGCGGCTATGAAGCTGAGCGGAAAAAGCGGCAGCGTTGCGGCGGTAATAGGTGATGGCGCGTTTACGGGCGGCATGGCTTATGAGGGTCTTAACAACGCTGCAAAGAGCCGCACGGGTCTTGTTATGGTGCTTAACGATAACGCAATGTCTATCTCCAAAAGCACGGGCGCGCTTGCGAGGTATCTTTCGCATATCCGTGCTACCCGAAGATACTACTGTGCAAAGCAGCAGTTCAAGACTGCGCTCTCACAGGTACCGCTGGTTGGTGAGCGCCTTGAAAAAGCAGTTCGTACCGCGAAAAATCTTGTTAAAGATATGATATACGGCACAGGAACGCTGTTTGAAAATCTGGGCTGCAGCTATATCGGGCCTGTAAACGGACATAATATAGAGGATATGATAGAGGCTTTGGCGGTGGCAAAAATGATGCACCGCCCCTGTGTAGTCCATGTGTTTACAACAAAAGGAAAGGGCTACAGACCCGCGGAGGAAAATCCCGGTGAGTATCATGCGATAGCGCGCAAAGGCACTAAGCAAACGGGTACTCCCGCTATCAGTTATTCCGAGGCTTTCGGTCTGGAGCTTGAGCGTTTGGGAAAGACCGACAGCAGGATCTGCGGTATAACCGCCGCAATGAAATACGCGACAGGCATGAACTATTTCAGCCATTCCTGTCCCGAGCGTTTTTTCGATACGGGAATTGCAGAGCAGCATTCGGTGACGTTTGCGGCAGGACTTGCGGCTGAAAAAATGCTGCCTGTGTTCGCGGTGTATTCCACGTTTTTGCAGCGCGGATACGATCAGATAATACACGACTGTGCGATAGAGAACACGCATATCGTGTTTGCGGTAGATCGTGCGGGCTTGGTTGGCGAGGACGGAGAAACACATCAGGGAATATTTGATGTTCCGATGCTGTCTGGAATACCGAATGTGACGATATTCTCTCCGGCAAGCCATGAGGAACTTCGCCGCTGCTTAAAGCGTGCAATATACGACACGGACGGAGTGGTTGCGGTGCGCTATCCAAAGGGCGGCGAGTATAGAAAGTTTCTTCCTCCGTCGTCGGATCTCTCATACAGCGGCAAACGCGCGAGAACGCTTGCCGTAAGCTACGGAAGAATATCAGCGTGGCTTGACGAGTGCGCTGACAGCGCGGGCTGCGATTGGTTAAGACTTGTAAAGATATCGCCGCTGCCCGAAAAAATAACTGAGATAGCGGCAGCTTATGACCGCGTGGTGTTCTTTGAGGAAAGCAGTCTAAGCGGCGGTATAGCGCAGAAGCTGTGCTTTATGCTGAGTGAGCGCGGCTTCAAGGGCAGCTTTGAGGCTGTGGGAATAAATGGCTTTGTGCCCGCGGCAACTGTAGAGGAGCAGTTAGAGGCGTCTGGTCTTGATAAGGCTTCGATGATAGAAAAGCTAAAGTAAGGGAGAATTATGGACGGACGGCTTCGGTGCATGACTGCGATATACCTGTCATATCAGGACGAATATTATCTGCTTTACAGGCAGGGCGGCAGCGTCGTTACAGATTGCTACACAGGCACGGCGGGCGGTCATTTTGAGCAAAACGAGCTGAATGATGCAAGAGCCTGTGTGCTGAGAGAGCTTTTTGAAGAAACAGGACTTACAGAGAGCGATATATCGGGACTAAAGCTTAGATATATCACGCAGCGGCTGAAAAACTGCGAGATACGGCTGAATTACTATTTTTTTGCTGAGCTTATAAAAAAGACCGCGCTAAAAAGCACCGAGGGTGAGATACGCTGTTTTAAGCCCGAGGAGATATCGGCGCTTGAAATGCCTTTGAGTGCGGCACAGATGCTTCGGCATTATCTTACCGAGGGTCGCGGTACTGAGCTTTTGTACAGTGGTGCTACAACGCAAAACGGTATGGTATTTACTCCCTTGACGGAGTTTTAAGGAGGTGCGCCTATGCGGCTTGACGTGTATCTTACCGAAAAGGGGCTTTGCAAAAGCCGTACAGCGGCGCAGAGCCTTATAAAAAGCAGTGGCGTTTCGGTCAACGGAAAGCCGTGCGTAAAGCCATCTTTTGAGGTGGCGGACGGTGATAAGGTCGAGATAACGGGCGAGCAGCTTCGCTATGTTGGTCGTGGAGGGCTGAAGCTTGAGGGTGCGCTGAAAGTGTTTTCGCTGGATATGAGCGGTATGGTGTGCCTTGATATCGGCTCGTCTACGGGCGGCTTTACAGATTGTATGCTGCAAAACGGCGCGAAAAAGGTCTATGCGGTGGACGTGGGAACAGACCAGCTCGATGAAAAGCTTCGTGCTGATTCGCGCGTTGTTGTGATGGAGCAGACAGATATCCGCACGGCGCAGCTTTCCGAAACGGTTGATTTTGTCGGTACTGACGTGTCGTTTATATCACTGAAGCAGATATTGCCGCATATCGACCGTCTGCTGAAAAAAGGCGGCAGGGCGGTGGTGCTGATAAAACCTCAGTTTGAGGCAGGGCGTGCCGCTCTGAACAAAAAGGGCATAGTAAAGGACGAAAAGGTACGCCGCAAGGTGGTGGAGGATATCACGGAGTTTGCGTTACAGTGTGGATTTTCTGTGATAGGAACTGCGGATTCCCCGATATGCGGCGGCGACGGAAACACTGAGTATCTGATGTGCATTGAAAAGGTGGCGAAATGATGAGCAAGCGTGTGATAATAACCTACAATACGCATGATGATAAGGCTGCGGCGCTTGCTGACGCTATATCTGCACTGCTTTCCGACAGTGGTTTTCAGCCGGTTTTTTTTGACGGCAAGGCTTTAGACAAGCTTCGGGACGCGCTTTGCATGATAACTGTCGGCGGTGACGGAACTATACTTCACTGGGGCAGATTGGCTGCAATGTACGGTGTGCCGCTTCTTGGAGTAAACCGTGGCAGGCTTGGCTTTATGGCGACGTTGGAGCCATCGGATATTGCGTGTATACCGGAGATACTGGGCAGTGATTTTTCTGTCAGCAGACGTATGATGCTGAGCGTTGAGATACACCGTGCAGACGGAAGCTGCGAAACCCGCGAGGCTCTCAATGACGTGGTTGCGGAGCGCGACAGAAGCTC
This sequence comes from Oscillospiraceae bacterium, assembly GCA_045591905.1. Taxonomy (GTDB): domain Bacteria; phylum Bacillota; class Clostridia; order Oscillospirales; family Ruminococcaceae; genus CAG-115. The sequence goes on from JAZNTS010000057.1 coordinate 3,851, forward strand.
AAAGCTTCCCGAATTCCGTATATACTGCGGTGACAGCGAGGTGTCGAGAGTTCAGGCGGACGGAGTTATCTTCAGCACGCCTACAGGCTCGACAGCTTATGCGCTTTCGGCAGGCGGCTCTATCATTGCGCCCGATATGGAGTGCGTTGAGTGTACGCCGCTGTGTCCGCACACGCTGTTTTCACGCCCGATGATTTTTTCTGTGGCGAAGCCTATAAAGCTTCGTGCTGCGTCATATCAGGGCAGCGTTGTTACGGTCAGCGTTGACGGCGAGCGAGGAATACCTTTCGGCGACGGTGACGAGCTGGTGCTGTGGAGATTTGACAGTCCGCTTGAGCTTATCGAGGCGGGAGAGGGCTTCTTCGGCGCAGTAAGAAACAAGCTGATGACGCCGCTGAAATAATGAAGAATTAGGAATTAGGAACGAGGAATTTCGGTATGCCGCTGCGCGGCATGGATTTTAATGACGGCTACGCCGTGACATTGCGGTAATTAAGTTTTCGCAACGCTGAGTCGAAGCTGCTTTTTAATTTTGTCGCCGCAGGCGACACATCAATTCCTCATTCCTCACTCCTCATTTCTAATTGAAAAAGGGGGCAGTATAGTGGATAAGAAGCGGCGACAGGCGGCTTTGCTGTCGATAATAATCGAAAATGAGGCGGAAACTCAGCAGGAGCTTCAGATATTGCTGAAGCAGGCGGGATTTCGTGTGACGCAGGCGACCATCTCGCGAGATATGCGCGAGCTTAAGATAACTAAGGGAATCTCGGAAAGCGGCGTCAATTGCTATTTTTCCTCTGCTATGGGAGGTTCGCCGCGGTACAACAGCATATTTGCACAGGCAGTGGTGTCGCTCGACTATGCAATGAATACCGTGGTGATAAAATGCCGCGCGGGGCTTGCAAATGCGGCGTGCGCGGTGCTGGACGAGCAGAAATTCGGCTTTGTCGTCGGAACTATCGCAGGCGATGATACTATATTTGTGCTGACGCGTTCCGAAAACCACGCCGTGCAGCTTATAGAGCAGCTCAAAAAGATGCTGAAAAAGAACTAGTCTGACAGAGGAGGGAGCACGCTTGCTTCGTGAATTATCCATAGAAAACCTTGCGGTCATCGAAAAGGCTTCCGCGCAGTTAGGCGGAAACTTCAACGTTTTTACGGGTGAAACGGGCGCGGGTAAAAGTATACTCATCGGCGGAATAAACGCCATTCTCGGTCAGAGGACTAACAAGGATATCGTGCGCACAGGCGCTCCAAAGGCTGTTATAACAGCGCTTTTTGACGATGTTTCGCAAAGCGTTCTGGACAAGCTTTCGGAGATGGGCTTTGAGGCTTCGGACGGCGAGCTTATGCTGATGCGCGAGATAACCGCAGACGGAAAAAGCACCGCTAGGATAAACGGGCGCTCTGCAACGGCGGCAATGCTGCGCGAGATAGGCTCGATGCTTGTTGATGTTCATGGTCAGCATGAAAACAGGCTGCTGATGTCGCAGGATAATCAGCGTGATATACTTGACAGCTACGGCGGAATAGACGCGGCGCTTGCGGATTACCGCGAGAAATTCCGCAGCTTTTCTCAAATATCAAAGCGCATACATAAGCTTCAAAGCGAGGACGAAACGCGCTCTCTAAAAGTCGCTCGTCTGACCTCGATAGTTGAGGAGCTTGAGGCGCTTGACCTTGAAAAAGGCGAGGGTGACGCGCTTGAAGCGGAGCTTGCAAAGTGCCGCAATTTCGTTAAGATACAATCGGCGTTGTATTCGGCATACAACTGCTTTAACGGCGAGGAGAGCGTGGGCGCGCTTGACCTGCTCAGAAAGGCTATGAATATGCTAAGCTCGGTTTCGCAGTTCATGCCCGAGGCTGACGCACTTGCGAAGCGCATAGAGGATATCCTGCCCGAAGCGGAGGATATCGCGGCGGAGATATCCGCTAACACCAACGACGACGGAGGCGCTGCAAGAGAGGCTTCGCTTGAGGACAGAGTATCCCAGCTAAAGCACGCAAAGCGCAAATATAACATGGACGCAGACGCGCTTGTTGACTACCTTGACGAGTGCCGCAGCGAGCTTTTGGAGCTTGACGGCGCAGATGGTGAGCTTGAGCAGCTTCTTTCGCAAAAGCATGAGCTTGCAGATGAGGTAAAGTCGCGCGCTGCAGCTATCACAGAGCTTCGTGTGAAAGCGGCGGAAAAGCTGTCGGCTGAGATATGCGAGCAGCTAAAGTTCCTTGATATGCCGAATGTTAGGATAGTTATTTCGGTAGAACGCGACAAGGTCACGATAAACGGAATGGACAAGGTTGAGATGCTTATCTCGGCAAACGCAGGCGAAGCACCGAAGCCTATAAACAAGATTGCAAGCGGCGGCGAGCTTTCGCGCATAATGCTTGCGATAAAGAGCGTGCTTGCGGATAACGATGATATCCCGACGCTTATTTTTGACGAGGTAGACGCGGGAATAAGCGGCAGGGCGGCGCAAAAGGTTGGCATAAAGCTTGCGGAAACTGCGCAGAAGCGTCAGGTGCTTTGCATAACTCATCTTGCGCAGATAGCGTCACAGGCGCAGCACCATCTGCTTATTGAAAAGCACACCGAGGGCGAGCGTACGTTCACTCACATACAGCCGCTTGATTTTGAGGGCAGAAAGGCTGAGCTTGCCCGCATAATCGACGGCGACGGCAGCAGTGAGAGCAGCCTTAAAGCGGCAGAGGAAATGCTGCGCAGAGGGTCATAACTTTACAGCGAAAAAGAAAAAGCGTGAGCAATTGCTCACGCTTTTGTGATGTTTAGTTTTTTGCTCTCTCAAAGGGGTTGATGAGAACATCGGGAGCCTCGGGGTCTGCGAGATAGTATGCGCCGTTTGTGTTTACCAGCATGAGGTTGTTTTCGGTGTCGAAATCGAGAATAACATAGCTGTCGTCAATGGTTGTTATCTCGCCTGTGTTACGGTCTATGATGCGGGCTGCTCCTGTAAATTTAGTGAAACGAGGGAAGAAAATTATTTTATTCTCGGTAAAATAAACATAAAATTTCTGTTTTGCGTCCGCTTCTTCCTTGAACGGTTCGCAGACATAGCTGCCGTCCTTGTTCATAATTATAGTATAAGTGTCGCGCTCTTCGTTGAGAGCATCAAATACTATCACATCTTCGGTCGCGCCTTTTATGTTTTCGTCACGCCAACCGCCAAGGTCATATTCTGAAAGGTCGTACTCAAGCAAATTATAGTTTTGGTCAAGTATTATGTACCCTCCGTCTGTATCCTGATAAATTCTACAAGTAGGTGTTTCGTATGCTAAATAACCCGTCTCTGTAATAAATGTTTTCTCTCCGGTTGATACATCATAATTATAGAAATCGTATATAAGATTTGCACTATCGTTGTATATAATTGTTTTGTCATCGGTTACGCCAGCACCGACAAAACCATCTATCAATCTGTCATTGGCTATATCATAGTTATATTGACCGTTAGCCCAAAAATATATAAATTCACCATTCTGCAATATATTCTGTGTTTTATCAATATCCTTTTCCTTGCATATGGCATAGTCGGCAGATAAAGGAAGCACCCATTCACCCTTGTCGTTGAGCATACCTATGGATACCTTGTTTCCCGAAAAGCTTTCTTCAATTGTTCCAACAGTCAGATAGCTGCCGTTCCAGTTTTTATTATCATAAAATGGTCTTACATCAGCATACTGCTCGCCCGTTTTTAAGTTGACAACATAGGGAACATAATCATAATGTTCGTAGTCATCATCAAAACTATAGATTGATACACTGCCAAAAACCGCAATGCAGCCCTTCAGAACAGTTATTTCCGAAACATCATGCTCTGTTTCATACAGTTCGTTATCCGTAATGTTATACACATAGTTCTTGCCGTCACACTTGAACGCCATACAGCCGTTCATGATACATCCGACTCCATTGCTGAAAGCTAAAGGCTCTGCGGTGATTGTAGGCAGCTCCTCGGGCACAACAGGCTCTTCGGGTGCGGCGGTAGTTGTTTCAGATGTTGTTGCTGATGTTGTCGCTTCGGGTGCGCTGCTGGTGGTGTCGGCGCTGCTTGTGCTGTTTTCAGATGTAACGGAGCTTGTGCCGCTGTCGTTTCCGCTTGTCTGCGGCTGTGTCTCGGACGGAGCGTTTCCGCCACAGGCAGAGAGCATGGTCGTTGCCATAATAGCGGCAAGTGTAAATGCTATTCTTCTTTTCATACTTTTTCCTCTCGATTTTGTAAATTTCGGCAATAAATCACCATATATAATTATAATTCGAAATATGACATTATTTCAACGGCAAAAACCGCCAAGGAAAAAACACTTTGTATATATATATATATATATTGCACAAGAATTTTCGGCGGCGGAAAATATCGCGGCATTTTATCTAAATCTGCGCCGATTTTCATACTGCTATCACATTGACAGGGTATACTATTCATCAATAAGCCTATTTGTTTCGTTTTTTAGGAGAATTTCAATGAATCTTATGCTCAGAGCCTTGGCGGCTGTTTGCTCGGTGGCGGTGTCGTTGAACACAGGCTGTAAGGCTGATGATATAACACATAGTTCGGTGGAGAACAGCACCTCGCAGTATGCTGCGCTCGGCGGCACGGTCGAGGCAGAGGATAGCTTTGTCCCCGACAAGGCGGCAGAAGAGGAGCTTACGCCTGCGACCGATGCGGATTGTACCGTTAACTTCAGCGAGGATAGCGTTGCTGTGAGCGGAGATGGCGTACAGGTGAGCGGCAGTGACGCTGTGATAACAGAGGGCGGCGTGTATTCCTTTTCGGGCGAAAGTGCTCAGGGTAGGATAATCGTTCAGAGCAGCGAGGACGTTTCTCTTATCCTTAACGGTTTGTCGCTTAGCGCCGAGGGTGGCGCGGTGATAGAAAACAGCGGCACGGGCAGACTTGTGGTAACTCTTGCGGAGGGTACTGACAACAACATAGTTTGCAGCGGCGCTGACACGATTGGAATATACAGCGCTTCGGATATCGTAATAAACGGCGGCGGCGGTCTTTGCATCGGCGGCAGCAGCGAAAGCGCAGTCTGCGGCGGTGCGGTAAAGCTGTGCGGAGGCGTGCTTGACATAGTTTCACGCGGCGACGGTATCGTGGGCGAAAAATATGTGCTGTCAGCGGCGGGAAGTACAGAAATAAAGTGCGGCGGCGATGGAATAAAGGTTTCTGATGTGGACGGTATGGGCTATGTCAGCATTTCGGGCGGTGCGCTTGATATCGTTGGCGCGTGTGACGGAATACAGGTGGATAAGGCGGTGTTTATAAGCGGCGGCGAGGTGAAGCTTAACTGCGGCGGTGGAAACTCCGCGGTGATCTACCGAGCTTCGGGCGCGAGGTATCCTGTTGGCAGACACGGCGGCTATAGCACCGATGGACGGTCTGACTTTGATTTTTCTAAGCTTGTGTCGGGAGACGGAAGCTCTGTCGGCAGTAAAAAGGGTATAAAATCGGGTGGTAGTATAGAGATAAGCGGCGGCGCAGTGGAGATATCCTCTGCTGACGACAGCTTTAATGCTCGCGGAAGCGTCAGCGTTTCGGGCGGCACAGTCGTGCTTTCCTCGGGAGATGACGGAATACACGCCGACGGCGGTATACAGATAAACGGCGGCAAGCTTAATGTAAACAATAGCTACAACTGCTTTGAGGGAATGTTTGTTGAGATAAACGGCGGCGAGCTTTCGCTGAACGCTTATAGAAGCGGCATTGTTGCTGCGGGCGGCAAAAAACTTGCGCAAGGTCTTACGGACAGCACACAGCGATTTGTCAGCATATCGGACGGCTGTATAGAGCTTAAAACGGGTGGCAGCGGCATAGATTCGGGCGGTGCCGTTATGATAAGCGGCGGAGCGGTCACTGTTTTTTCGGGCGATAACGACCGCTTTGGCTCGGTGGATTACAGAGATTTCTTTGCTTTAAGCGGTGGCGCTTTTGCGGCTTTTGGCTCTGATGGAGCGACAAAGGCTCCGAGCCTTGTGTCGCGTCCGTGTCTTTCGGTGTTTGCGGAGCTTACAAAAGGAAGCGTTATCGGCGTTAAGAGCGCAGACGGCTGTGTACTGTTCAGTGAAACTATCCCATATGACTCAAGTTCATTTATATTCTCGTCCGATGAGATAGAGCTTGGCAAGGATTATTCGATATATGCAGACGATGTTATAGTTATGACTCTTACAGCTACGGAGGGAGTTTTCGGCGGCGGCCCCGATGGCAGAAACACGGGTGTGTTTGACGAGCTCGATGCGGACAGTGACAGCGCTCGTGATGAAATGGCGGCCTAATTTTATATGACGGCGGGGAAAACTCGCCGTTGTTTTTTGCCGAGAACTATGCTAAAGTTAACACAAAATTAATTTTTATATGCTAGAATAAAAAAGATTTTAATGGAGCAGTATGGCTTTCGGAAAGATGTGGGTGACAGAAGATATGAAAACGGGACTTATTCTTGAGGGCGGCGCTGTCCGCGGTATTTTTACGGCAGGTGTGCTTGACCGCCTTATGGAGAACGGAATTTATCTTCCTTATGTGATAGGCGTTTCGGCGGGCGGAAGCAACGCGCTCAGCTATCGTGCAAGGCAGATGGGAAGAACAGCACGTCTTATGAATGCACCTAAATCCGAGGCGTATTACGGTTTCAGACAGTTCTTTGGCAGTCATAAGCTTATCGACCTCAATAAAATGTGCTATGAGTACCCGTATCATCAGTTTCCGCTGGATTTTGAAACATATTTTTCAAGTGACGTCTTTACAGAATACGCCTGTACCTGCTGTGAAACGGGCGAAGCGGAGTTCTTCTCTGAAAACAGCGATGAAAAGCGTTTGCTCACCATATGCAAGGCAACTTGCTCTATACCTATGCTGTGCGAGCCTGTGGAGCTTGACGGCAAGCACTACCTCGATGGAAGCATCGCGGACTCAATTCCCATAGCGAGAGCGTTGGAGCAAGGCTGTGACAGAGTTGTGATAGTGCTTACAAAACCCGAGAGCAACGTACCTCCTACCGATTATAAAAAGTACAAGAGAGTAATTTCGACAATGTACAGAAAATATCCCGCCTTTGTTGAGGCGTGTATGGAACGCACGGAGCGCTATGAAAAGGAAGCGCGGCTCATGCAGGAGATGAAGGACAGCGGCAGAGCTTACATAATTCGTCCGCAGAATACCTCTATTTCAAAATTCGAGCGCGACAGCCATAGAATAATGGAGTTTTACCGTCACGGTTATACGCTGATGGATAAGAAGTTCATTGATTTTATGAATTGGTTAAATTCGAGCAAATAAAAGTATACCGCCTTTGGCGCTTTGCCTAAGGCGGTTTGAAACCGTCGAAAAAGTCCCGTTGGGACTTTTCCGCCGAAACATCCGCCCTGCGCGCACTCATTGTCGGCGATGCCGACAATTCGCACACTGGTGCGGATAGAAGTGTTTTTTGACCGAAGTGAATTCGGT
>JAZNTS010000058.1:0-3775 GCA_045591905.1 Oscillospiraceae bacterium
ACCTGAAACAGATCGTCCGCATTCTCTCCCCTGCTCGAGAAACGCTGGATAACGCTTAGCACCAGACGCAGATTTCCGTTTATAAGCTCCTCGCGCGCTTGCATATCGCCTTGCTTCACTTTTTTCAGCAGAGCCATCTTTTCGGCTTCCTTCAGCACCTTTAGTTTCGAGGTGTTTACGCCGCTTATTTCAACTTTATTATAATACAAAAAACCACTCCTGAACAATAGACTTGATTGTACAAGTATTATTGTCCGTGAGTGGTTTTGTTATGCCTTGTTTTTTTACTTTTCCTCTGTCGCGCCGCCAAGCTTATCTATCAGGACTGATGTCAATATGCCAACAAACAGCATCATAAAGCCATATCCTGTTTCGAGATTAAAGCCGAAGCCTGTCGGCAGTATTGCGTATACAGAGCCTATTACAAGACCCATGATGGCGCTGTACACCATAAGGCTGTATTTTTTCAAAAGAGTTGAAATCAGCTTAGCACCGAGGATTATTCCAAGAACAGCGCCTACGGCACATGGAACGATAATCATGATATCAAAGTTCTTGATAGCGGCGATAACTGTGGAATATACTCCGAGCAGCATCATGACAAAGCTTCCTGAAACGCCCGGTATTATCATTGCCACAGCGGCTATGAAAAGCGCTGCAAGCATCGTCAGGAAAAATCCAATATCCATTGAGTAGCTCACACCAAGCTCCATATTATCGGGTGTAAAGCTGTCTAAAGTTTTGTATGATACTGTATACGAGCTGTGTGCGGGTATAACACTGTCAGGAAGAGAAACTATGCGGTTGCGGATATTAGGAACATTGCCGCCGAACAGCTTCTTTATCTTATCGCCAATTGAATGATAAGAAGTATGCTCTGCACCTCTGATTTCGTGTTTATACTCAAATCCGCTATCGGTATCTATGTCTATATACCAGCTTTCGATCTCTCTGTCGCTGTTATTGCTGATCGTGATATAGGTCGTGTCACCAACTACCTCGGAAGTCATTGCATATGCCTCTCCCGTATTGGCGTTTTCAAGTATCGTAAGCCCTACAACAGCGGCAAGACCGACAATAAACGGCAAAATGCACAGTGGCTTTACTTTTTCGGCCTTTGTAGCAGTGCGCACGATAAGCGGGACGCTTCCGAGGATAAGTCCGATAAAGAACATATTCGTCTGAACTCCGAACTGTTCAAACAGCCATGTGATAACAAATGCAAATCCGAGTATGCCTGAACCTGCACCAAGCGCAAAAGACAGCAAAAAACCGAAATTCTTCAGTATTGCTTTAATTCCCGATATTGCCTCGGTAAGCTTGTCGTAAATGCCGAATACCACAAGCATAGTTCCGCCGCTGACACCTGGGATAACGTTAGCAATGCCGAAAGCAAACCCACTGATAAAAAATTTCAGATACAATATAAATTTATTCATTTTAGACCCTTATTTGAATTTGATGAGATACTTAACTATAGCATAACCTATAATTGGGATAATACCGGTTATTATCGAAATAAACATTGCAAGACCATCTATAGCGGTAAGACCAAACGCGCTGTTTATGAACGGAATATATATCAGCAACAGCGGTACAAGCATGACCGCAAGGTAGCACCAAAGTGTTTTATCGCGCGCGCCTACAATAGATTTTAACGGTGTTTTGAAAGATATACCCATCAAACCAAACAGACCAAAGCTTACGCAGAAAGATATAAGCGAACAGCTTCTTGCAAAATCGGTATTTGCTCCGTTATACATAAACATATACGACGCAATGGAAACGGCTCCGCAAAGCAGACCGATAAGTAGCGCGTTTAATATAAAGAAATAGTTGATTTGACGTTGCGCAACATAGCTTGATGGCGGCATTTCACCGTTCATGTCGTTTTTGTTGCCAACATATGCAAGTGCGGCAAGGGGAATAAATATCATGGTAAGCAGCGCAAGCAGCGGCGCATTAAGCATGAGCCTCGTATCATCTCCGAAAAGGTTAAGTATCATGAGAACAAGAAGTGCAGCATAGCCCGATATCATAACACTCACACCGCGCTTGATATTACGATGTATCTGACGCGCGGAGGTTATCATATTTGCTATAGAGGCAAGGTTGTCGTCGTTCATGATTATGTCGGAAGCCTCATAAGCGCTTCCCGCAGTGTGCTGCGCTATAGTAATTCCGACATCTGCAAGCTCCAGCGCTTCTGCATCGGTCGTTCTCGTTCCCGTCATAGCTACAACTTCGCCTTGCTTTTTCAGATTATCGAGTATATAAAGCTTCTGCTCGGGTGTGACTTTTGCATAAATATCAGCGTCGAAAGTCATTTCAGAGCCGTATTTTACAGAATCGGATATCTGTTTGCCTGTGATCGTCTTACCCGAAAGTCCTACCATTTTAGCTGTTGCTTCAGCAACGTGAGGGCTGTCCTCGGCTAGCATTACGACCTTTACGCCCGACATTCCGCAGGACTTGACAGAGCCTGTCACAGCGTCCCTTAACGGTCCGGAAAAAGCGACAAATCCCACAAAGGTATATGCAAAGCCTGCGGTAGCGTCACAGTCGCGCTCTGCCGCGTCAGCACAAGCAATAGCCATAACTCTGTAACCAGCAGCATAGTATTCGTGCTGCTTTTTCTGTACATTAAAGAGCTGATCTCCCTTAAACTTACAAAGCGGAAGTATCTGCTCGGGTGTGCCCTTGACACAGTAAAGCTTGGATTCTCCTACCTGCCACAGCGAGCCGCTGACGACGCCGTTGCTTTCGGGGATCTTCTCCAAAAATGTATTTTCGTCATAAATTTCAGAGATGTTTTCATCGAAAAAGCCAGCTTTGACCATTAATGCGCGCTCTGCTTCATCGGTTGTGTTTTTATCACAGGCGAGCATTGCAACTTTGTACAAAAGCTCCTCGCTTTTCGTGTATACGCTTCTGACTTCGAGGTGACTCTTCGATATAGCACCTTGTTTTTCGATACAGAGGACAGAAACGGAATTGAGTCTTTCCACATCGCACAGTGATTTAACCACAGCGGACTTGGATATCATATCTGTTGCGCCCTTTACATAATAGAAACGTATCACTGAGGAAATACCCGTTGGTATAAAGCAAAGTCCAAGGGTGATACCTCTCAGCGCGGAATCCACTACAGGATTTCCACCGAGCAACCAGCAGATCAGCGATATCAGTGCGATAACTGAAGCTATTGCGGAAGCAAAAGGAACGATGTCACGAACAGCACGTTCCATACGGGTGTAGTAATGGTGATTGTCCGGCTTTTCACCTATCTTTTGGTAATACTTCGTGTCAACGCCTGTAGCGCTGACCTTGCATATTGCCATACCTGTAAGAATAGTAGTACCGCTATAGACAAATGAGCCGCTCAGCTCCGTCTTTGACTCGGCGCCTGTATATTTTATTACAGGTTTATTTGAGCCTGTAAAGATACTCTCATCAGCGGACAGATCGCGCGCTTCCTGTATAAAAGCGTCGGCTGGGACGCGCTCACCCGCCTGAACCACAATAATATCCTCGGGTACGATAAATTCCTTTTCAATAAGCTCAAGCTTACCGCTTCTGATAACACGGAATCTCATAGCAGTCGACTCCTTTATATCAGACAGCTTTTTGTCGGAAACTGTGCCGAAATATATCTCAGAAAAAGCGTAGGCGGCGTCTATTAGCAGAATAAATATTCCCGACGCTATGTTACTGCCGAACAGGCTCAATACACCTGCGATAAACATAAGTAAAAATGAGGGAGACAGAATCACCT
>JAZNTS010000059.1:0-5441 GCA_045591905.1 Oscillospiraceae bacterium
CACGTCGCAGAATACTCTGTGCATTTGCACATTTGACTGCGCCCTCAGCGGTCCATTTGATAACCTGTTTTTCACCCGACTCTCAGCAACGCGGGCTCTCTGTAGAAGCATAATTACCTTTATCTCCGCCTCAACGGTTTCAAGTATTTGATTTACTACAGTATATCACCGAAGCTTGGATTTGTCAACAGTTTTTGAAAAATTTTTTTAAAAAATGCCGCGCACATCTTTTTTACAATGCACGCGGCGTTATGACAAAGAGCAGAATACGCTGTTACAATATTACTGCGAAATAAGCGGCATAGGATACCAACATGAGTATTCCCGCCCAGCGCTTGAGCATCTTATCCTTGTTAAGACAGCACACAAGCAACAGAACTGCCGCAGCAATAGCAATTATCGTATCGAAAATGAAGTTCTGCGCAAACGGCACAGGAATGATAAGCGACGATATACCCACAACAAAAAGTATATTGAAGATATTGCTGCCGACGATGTTTCCGATAGCGATATCTGCGTTTGCTTTGCGGGCCAGCAGGACAGATGTGAACAGCTCGGGAAGCGAGGTTCCGAGCGCAACGATGGTAAGACCAATAAAGCGCTCACTCAGTCCGAGATGCTCGGCTATCCAGCTTGCGGAATTAACTGTAACGTTGCTTCCGAGGATTATCATTGCAAGACCTATAACGATAGCAAGAACGGATTTCCACACGGGAAGCTCTTTCACAGTTTCCTCGCTGCTGCCCTTATCCTTTTTAGCCATAATGAAAAGATAGGCAAGATAAGCAATAAACAGTGCGATAAGGATAATGCCGTCAATAAGAGATACAACTCCGTCAAGTCCGAGCAAAAGCAGCACGGCTGTTATAAGAATCATAAAGGGTATCTCGTATCTTATCGTTGTTTTTGCAACGGCAAGCGGCACGATGACCGAGGATATTCCCAAAATGATAAGTATATTCAGTATGTTGCTGCCAATGATGTTTCCAATGGTTATCTCAGCACTTCCCTCAACTGCGGCGGTTATGCTGACTGCCGCCTCGGGAGCACTGGTGCCCATCGCAACGATCGTAAGTCCTATAATGAGCTGCGGTATACCAAAGCGCGCCGCAACGGCACTCGAGCCATCAACGAACCAATCCGCGCCCTTTATGAGCAGCACGAAGCCCGCAGCCAAAAGCAGTATTTGCAGTAAATAATCCATAGTGCCTCCTGTCAATGCAGCCGCTGCCGCTCGACTGAGGCAGGGCTTGAGTTACCTGATGCTTTCCACCTTAATGGTGTTTGTGTTTCCTGATTTTCCGTTGATCTGACCGCCCGTAAGCACAACATTGTCACCTGCTTCAAGGCGCAGTATCTCCTTAGCCTGATTCATAGCCTGATAGAACACGATGTCAAGCGAGCTGTATTCCTCGCCGAGCACAGGCGTAACGCCCCAGCTAAGATTAAGCTGACGCCATGCACGCTCGTCGGTTGTAATGCCAATGATCTCTGCGGGGCAGCGGAAACGGCTGACCATTCGCGCAGTCTTGCCTGTGATGGAGTTTACAACTATACACTTAGCCCCAACATCGATAGCCATTGCACAGGTAGCGTGGGATATCGCGTCAAGGTTGCTGTTTATCTTATACTCAGTTGTGGCAAACCAGCGCTTGTAGTCGATGTGCTTTTCTGCGTGCTCAGCTATCTCAGCCATGTTCTTCACGGCTTCGGCGGGGTGCTTTCCTGCCGCAGTTTCGCCCGAGAGCATTACAGCGGAGGAGCCGTCATAAACCGCGTTTGCAACGTCGGAGATCTCCGCACGAGTGGGTCTGGGATTGTGGATCATAGACTCCAGCATTTCGGTCGCGGTGATAACGCGCTTTCCGAGCAGACGGCACTTCTTTATCAGGAATTTCTGTATAGAGGGAACCTCAACAAATGGTATCTCTACGCCGAGGTCGCCTCTTGCAACCATGATACCGTCAGCTATCTCGCAGATCTCCTCAATATTGTCAACGCCTGCGCGGTTTTCTATCTTTGCAATGATGTCAATTGCCGCACCGCCGTTTTTATCGAGAAAGCTTCTTATAGCCTCGGCATCGCTTTTATTGGAAACGAAAGAAGCCGCAACAAAATCCACGCCGTTTTCAATTCCGAAAAGCAGATCGGATTTGTCGTGTTCACTGAGATACTCACCTTTAAGAACCTTGTTCGGGAAGTTCATGCTCTTTCTATCGGAAAGAACACCGCCCGAAACAACAGTACACTTGACATCACTGCCGCTTATCTCCTCAACGCGGAAGATAACAAGCCCGTTGTTTACAAGTATAGTATCGCCAACGCTTAGTTCCTCAGTGAGCCTCTTGTAGTTCACCGAAACGCGGGTCTGATTGCCAATCACGTCATCAGTGGTAAATGTGAAAGTATCACCGTCATTCAGCGTCACGCTCTTGTTCTCAAAAGTCTTTATTCTGTACTCAGGGCCTTTTGTATCAAGCATTATCGCAATAGGCAGACCCAGCTTTTCACGCACGCTCTTTACAAGCTCAAAATTCTTTCTGTGCTCATCATAGGTACCGTGAGAGAAATTAAGCCTTGCAACGTTCATGCCGTTAAGGCACATTTGCGTCAATGCCTCCTCATTGTTGCAAGCGGGGCCGATAGTACAGATGATCTTTGTCTTTCTCATAATGTCTCCTTTGTTTCACATCAAATATTATAACATTCCCCCGGTTAAGATGGGGTAAAGATTAACTAAGCTCAGCTTCCGCTCATGCGGTAGCCAACTCCAAGCTCGTTTTCGATAAAGCACTTTTCTCCGGGCGAAAACCCAAACTTCTTTCTGATATTCGCCATATTGACCTGAAGCTTTTTGATACTGTTATAGTCGTTATAGCCCCATATTGCGGAGATTATCACGGAATATGTAAGAACCTTGCCGCAGTGCTCGGACAGCAGCGCCACGATGTTATACTCCGTCTGGGTGAGCTTTATCTCAACATCATTTACTGTAACGCGGCGCGAGGGATAGTCTATCGTAAGCGCGCCAAGCTCAAACCTGCCGCTGCTAAGCTGGCTGTCAGATACTCTGCGGAAATTACGCAGAGCAGAGCGCACTCTCGCAACAAGCTCAGCCGAGCCGAAAGGCTTTGTAACATAGTCGTTTGCGCCCATATCGAGCGCCGCTACCTTGTCGTTTTCATCGGTGCGCGCCGAAAGCACTATCACAGGCACTGACGAAGCAGCGCGGATATACTTTAGAAGCTCCATTCCGTCCTTATCGGGAAGTCCGAGGTCGAGTATCACAAGCTCGGGCAGATACGAGGAAAAAAGCATTTCACCGCTTTTGGCAGAGCTTGCGCATACCACCTGATAGCCGCTTGCTTCAAGCAGTGCCGTTACAAAGCTGCGGATATTCTCCTCGTCCTCAACGATAAGTATCTTGTATTTGTTATTGCTCAATCTCGTCCTCCTCAAAATCCAGAGCGAAGCGGAAAAGCGCTCCGCCGCTCTTCTGATTTTCGGCTTTTATCTCTCCGCCGTGTGCCTTGATTATCGCGTCGCATACCGAAAGTCCGATACCGGAATTGCTTTTGGTATCAGACGGCGCAGTTATTCCGTCCCAGTAGCCTGTAAATATGGTCTTGAGCCGCTCCGCAGTTATTCCGCAGCCGTCGTCAGATATTTCGAACACCGCTTTTTTATCCACCGTAAACACTCTAAGCTTCACTGCGGTCATTCCCTCGGCATGACGAACAGAATTTTCGAGAAGATTTACTATCACCTGCTCAATAAGTATAGCGTCCATTGGAATGGACAGGAATTCATCTGGGAGGTCTATCTGAACATTTGCGTCAGGAAACCGCTTTCTGAATTTCTGCAGCACTGAGTCAATCAGCTCTTCTAAAGCGGTCGGCGACTTTATCAGCCTGACGCTGCCGCCGTCGATTCGTGTTATCGACAGCAGATTTTCCACCATGCGCGTCAGCCACTCAGAGTCCTCTTTTATGCCGCGAAGGAGTCTTTGCTTCTGCTCATCGCTGAAGCTGTCGTAGTTCTCGAGAATTGCTGAGGTAGAGCCATATATCGTCGTAAGCGGAGTTCTGAGATCGTGGCCCACTGCCCGAAGCAGACTTGAACGCATACGTTCCTTTTCAGAGCGGGCTTTTATAGCCTCCTGATGCTTAAGCTTTGTGGTGAGTGCGCCTGTTATCAGCGTAACGATTATCATTATTATTGCTGAAACGAGGTTTTCGGGGATAGTGAAATTGAACTTGAAAAACGGGAATGTAAAAGCGAAATTCAGCGCAAGTACGCTTATAAGCGAGGAAACTATACCATAAACGTAGCCCTCGGTAAAAAACGACACCAACAGCACCGCAAGCACAAATATCGCAGGTATGAGCGCAAGACTGTCAAATGCCAAATGAAGCGCAAGACATATCAAAAACGCCGTGGTCAACACCGCTGCCGTAAGAAGTATGTTTTTCACTGTTTTTTTCAAGTGCTTCCCTCCCCGTTCACAATATATTACTATTTTAGCATAAACGGGACTAATTTTCAACTAAGAAAGAAACTTTTGTATTACAGATGCGCCGACACTCTCCTAAGGCTTTGGTTCGCGGTCTTTTTCATTATTTTTCTTACCCGACACAAAGAGCTCCCTTAAGCCGAACGCAAGCAGAAACAGTGAGAAAAGCTTTGACAGAAGCGCGTTCGGGACTATGTGCGAGGCAAGCGTTCCAAGCACCGCGCCAACGATACCGCCGAGGAGATACTTTTTTATAAGCGTTTTGTCGATGAGTCCGCCCTTGATGTGAATTATCAGCGACAGCAGTGCTATCGGCAGAAAAAACAGCAGATTTATTCCTTGTGCGGCACGCTGTTCTATTCCTGCGAAAACAGTCAACCATATCATCAAAACAAAGCCGCCGCCAAGTCCCATTGAGGCTATAACGCCTGTTACAAAGCCAACTATCGCCTCTATCATAAAAACAGCGACCTCAGCGCGGCGGCGATTATCAGCAGCCCGAATACCCTGTGCAGCCATACGGAGCTTATCTTCCTCAAAAACAACGAGCCTGCGACCGCACCGCCAAGTCCCCACGGGACATATTGAAAAGCCGCGCCGAAGTCAAGTCCGCCGCCTATCCAATACGCCGCAGTTGTGACTAGGCTAAGTGCAAATATCAGCGCGACCGAGCCTGCGTGAGCCTGTTTAGCAGAACAGCCGTCGCGCTCCAGCACAGGTACAGCAATAACTCCGCCGCCCGAGCCGAAAAAGCCGTTAAGTCCGCCGCATAGCAAGCCTTTAAGAAAATTTTTCATCATATCACCCGCATTAGTTTACGCGGTTTCTGCGGAATTATAAGCCTTTTGCGCGATAAAATATATGTTTTGTCACAAAAGCAAAAGGGCAAGCATGGCTTACCCTTAAAAATCACATCTTCATCATAACA
>JAZNTS010000060.1:0-30193 GCA_045591905.1 Oscillospiraceae bacterium
GCGCCGCTCTTCATTGTTCTGCCGATAACAGACTTCATAGCACGTCTGAAGGATACACGGCCCTCAAGCTGCTGTGCGATGTTCTCTGCAACGAGCTGAGCGTTCATGTCGGGGTTTCTAACCTCGATGATCTTAACGTCAACCTTCTTGCCTGTGAACTTCTCCAGCTCAGCCTTGAGCTTGTCAACCTCAGCACCCTTAGCGCCGATAACCATACCGGGCTTTGCGCACTCGATTGCTACAGTTACCTTATCGCCGCTTCTCTCGATCTGGATCGAGGGAACGCCGGCCTTGTAAAGCTTCTTCTTCAGAAGCTCACGAATTTTATAGTCCTCAACAAGTGTATCACCAAAGGTTGCCTTGCCCGCAAACCAGCGAGAATCCCAATCCTTGATTACACCCACTCTGAGACCATGTGGATTAACCTTCTGTCCCATTGTTATTCTCCTCCTTACTCTGCTTCTTTGACAACCAGTACGATGTTGGACGTTCTCTTCAGGATTCTGTGAGCACGGCCGTGATCCTTGGCTCTGATACGCTTAAGTGTAACACCTGCGCCAACGTGGCACTCTGCAACGTAGAGGCGGCTTACGTCCATGTTGTGATTGTTCTCAGCGTTAGCTACTGCGGACTTGAGCAGCTTTGCGAGAGGCTCGCAAGCGGACTTGGGTGTGTTATTGAGTATTGCCATTGCCATTTCAACAGGCTTGTTTCTTATAAGGTCGAGTACGATGCTAACCTTACGGGGAGAAATACGAACCTGTCTGAGTTCTGCTCTAGCTTCCATATTTCTACCTCCTTACTTCTTGCCTGTTGTCTTGCTGCCTGCGTGACCCTTGTAGGTTCTTGTAGGAGCAAACTCGCCAAGCTTATGGCCTACCATGTCCTCTGTAACATATACAGGAACGTGCTTTCTGCCATCGTGAACTGCGAATGTATGACCAACGAAGTCAGGGAATATTGTAGAAGAACGGCTCCAAGTCTTGAGAACCTTCTTCTCGCCTGCTTCGTTCATCGCGAGAACTCTCTTCATGAGAGCTTCCTGGACATATGGTCCCTTTTTGATGCTTCTTCCCATCTTAAATTATTTCCTTTCAAGTTACGTTGCAAGTTAATGAGCAGCGGAGTCGGCTAGCCGTTTTACGCACAACTTTAATCATGATGTGCAACGCTGTTCTTATTAACAACAACTTTTCGGTTAAATTACTTAGTTCTTCTCTTAACAATGAACTTGTTGGAAGCCTTCTTGGTAGAACGTGTCTTGTAACCAAGAGCGGGCTTGCCCCAAGGTGTAACAGGGCCGGGACGACCGATGGGGGACTTACCCTCACCACCACCGTGCGGGTGGTCATTGGGGTTCATTACAGAACCGCGAACTGTGGGTCTGATACCCAGATGGCGTGTTCTACCTGCCTTACCGAGGTGAACGTTCTCGTGATCGAGGTTGGAAACAACACCTACTGTTGCCATGCACTCTGCGGGAACGTATCTCATCTCGCCGGAGGGAAGACGTACCATTGCGAGCTTGCCTTCCTTACCCATGAGCTGAGCCATGTTACCAGCTGAACGAACAAGCTGTGCGCCCTTACCGGGGTGAAGCTCAATGTTGTGGATAACTGTACCAACGGGAATGTCTGCAAGAGCAAGAGCATTACCGGGCTTGATATCAGCGTCGCTGCCTGCGCGAACTGTGTCGCCAACCTTAAGGCCGTCGGGAGCGATGATGTATCTCTTCTCGCCGTCCTCGTACTGAACGAGTGCGATGAATGCGGATCTGTTGGGATCGTACTCAAGAGTCATAACAGTAGCGTTCATGCCGAGCTTGTTTCTCTTGAAGTCGATAACGCGGTACTTTCTTCTGTTACCGCCGCCGTGATGTCTAACGGTGATACGACCGTAGCTGTTACGGCCTGCAGTCTTCTTAACGGGCTCTAAAAGGCTCTTTTCGGGAGCTACTTTTGATAAACCGCTGTAGTCAGTAACAGTCATGCCACGACGGCTGTTATTGACAGGCTTGTATGCCTTAATAGCCATTGTATTTCACTCCTTACTTAAATCATTCCATCGAAGAACTCGATTGTCTTAGAGCCTTCTGCCAGAGTCACGATTGCCTTCTTCCAAGAGGAAGTATAGCCTTCGTGTCTGCCCATTCTCTTCTTCTTGCCGCGAACGCTGATGGTGTTGACCTTAGCGACCTTAACACCCTTGAACAGTGTTTCAACTGCCTTAGCGATCTCGATCTTGTTAGCGCCCTTAGCAACCTTGAATGTGTACTTACCAGCGGCCAGACACTCCATGCTGTGCTCTGTGATGATGGGCTTGATAATGATATCCTGAGCTGTCTTTACCATTATGCGTACACCTCCTCAAGCTTCTCCACAGCGCCCTTAACGATAACGAACTTGTCGCAGTTAAGGATATCGTAAACATTGAGAGTGTTTACCTGAGTGGTCTTAGCGCCCTCGATGTTTGCTGCGGACTTGATGACCTTGTTGTCAACGCTGTCCAGAACGATGAGAGTCTTCTTCTCAGCGCCCAGAGCCTTGAGCATTGCAACCATGGTCTTTGTCTTGAACTCGTCGGTCTTGATAGCGTCTACAACGATCATCTCATTGTCTGCAACCTTGCAGGAAAGAGCGGAAAGCATAGCAAGCTTCTTAACCTTCTTGTTCAGTGTAAATCTGTAGGAACGGGGCTTCGGTCCGAGTGCGATACCACCGTGTCTCCACTGGGGAGCTCTTGTGGAACCCTGTCTTGCGTGACCTGTACCCTTCTGTCTCCAGGGCTTTCTTCCGCCGCCGCTTACCTCTGTTCTGGTAAGTGTGGACTGTGTGCCCTGACGCTGATTTGCGAGATAATTCACAACAGCGGAGTGCATTGCGGTCTTGTTAGGCTCAATGCCGAAAACTGCGTCGTTAAGCTCGATTTCGGAAACGACCTTACCCGCCATATCTACTACGTTAATCTTTGACATGATAGTGTCCTCCCCTCTTAAGCTTTAACAGCGTCGCAAATTGTAACAACGCCGCCCTTAGGTCCGGGAACAGCACCCTTAACAGCGATAAGGTTGTTTTCAGCGTCAACCTTAACAACTACCAGGTTCTGAACTGTAACCTTCTCAGCACCCATATGACCTGCCATGCCCTTGCCCTTGAAGATTCTCGAGGGGCTGGAGCAAGCGCCCATAGAGCCTGCCTGTCTAACTACAGGACCGGAACCGTGGGACTCGTCAAGTCTGTGCTGGTTGTGACGCTTGATAGCGCCTGTGAAGCCCTTACCCTTGCTGATACCTGCAACGTCGATAACGTCGCCCTCAGCAAAAACGTCAGCCTTCAGAACATCGCCTACGTTCATGTTGGAGATGTCGTCAAAGCGGAACTCCTTAAGGGTTCTCTTGAACGCTACGTCATTCTTCTTGAAGTGACCAGCCTCGGGCTTGTTCACGTGCTTGGGAGATACATCTCCGAAGCCAAGCTGAACTGCCTCATAGCCGTCGTTCTCGGTTGTTTTCTTCTGTACTACTACGCAGGGACCCGCTTCGATAACGGTTACGGGAACAACCTTACCTGCCTCGTCGAAGATCTGTGTCATACCGATCTTCTTGCCGATGATTGCCTTTGTCATTTCGGCTTTTCCTCCTTTTGGTTATTGGTTGAAGCTTTCGCTCCAACATGACCAAGCACCTTTTGGTGCATGGTTAGTGGTTGGCTTGCGCCAACATAACTCCAATGATCTATATTAGATATCCATTGAAATTTCTACGCCTGCGGGAAGCTCTAATGTCTGGAGAGCCTCAACAGTCTTTGCGGAAGGACGGATAACGTCGATAAGACGCTTGTGAGTTCTCAGCTCGAACTGCTCACGGGAGTCCTTGTACTTGTGTACCGCTCTCAGGATCGTGATAACTTCCTTGTTTGTGGGGAGCGGAACGGGACCTGCTACTCTAGCACCTGTACGGGTTGCTGTTTCAACGATCTTCTTAGCCGCTGCGTCAACAACGCTGTGCTCGTAGCCCTTGATCTTGATTCTTACCTTCTCGTTTGCTGCCATGATTTTTCAACTCCTTCTGTAGTTTTGTACTGGCAAAAGCTTATTTTGAAAAATCCACTGTACCGTGTGTTTCATATTTGCACCGCCCACCTGTTAGTTATCCGAAACCTTTCGGACACTTTAACAGCAAGAGGGAGCACCGAAAATCACGTTTTCTGTAAATCTTCTGCGCCCGATTTTAAATCGGACCTGCTCCGTCGAAATTACCGCAAAAACCGCGCAACCTCCGACCTCAACGCCTATGCCGTTTGTATTATGGAGCATAGCTGTAGCTACACACCCGCAAAAATAATTGTATCATATCCCGCGAACAATTGCAAGAACTAATTTCGCAGCCCAAAGAGAAATTTACAACATTTTTAAGCTTCGTTTTATGCAATTTGCACAAAAAGTCCAAAAACCGCAGTACAATGCGGAATATCGCGCTTAAATATTCCATTTTGTATATTTTTCTTCTGTAAAAACGACCCCTATATACTATTATAATATATACTCAAACAATAAGCCCGTTTACCGCCGCCGCGATGAGCTCCGACCACTGTGCCGTCAGCCGCTCCCCATTTGCATGGGATATCAAATATTCCTTGTGCCGCGCATCGCTCGTCAGACCACTGAGCTGACTTACCATCGGCACACCTACCGCCACGACAGGGATACCGACATATCCTCTCGTCAGCGCCGCCGCCCTTGACGAAACACCCGAACCCGGCTGTATTCCCGTATCGGTTATCTGAATAGTCGTTCCGATATGAAGCGGATCTTTACAAGCGAGAGCGTCTATCGCCAGCACACAGGAGGCTCTCATTTCACGCGCGACCGCTTTCACCATCAGCGCCGTGTCTATTCCCGTATTTGCAGCAACGTCTGTTTCCATCGCCGCTAGACTTCTGCGTCCTGCGCCGCACGACAAAAGCTGAACGCTTCTCGCGCCAAGGCTGTCATGAGCAATATCAGGGTTTCCAAGACCCGCCGCAAGAATAAGTCCTGTACGGGGAACGAGCTGCTCAAGCGCTTTCTGAAGTAACCACGCCGCCGCGTGTTCTGTGGGACTGCCCTCTATAGTAATATATCGCCCCGCCGCTTTTCCTATTCGCTCGGCATCTGCCGCGCTGACTCTCACATCGCATATCTTCACATTCCCAAATCGTCTGCGCTTTATGACCGTTCCTCCGCCATTCTCAGCAAGCTCCGCCGCCTCAAATGCAAGTCCTGTTCTGTACATCGTATTCCCCCTTACTTTTTTAAAAAAATTATTCAAAAACTATTGCAATTTATTTTAAGATGTGCTATAATTAAGTGTATTATGAGAAAAAATAAACCGAGCTTACAAAATTTTAACCTTTACGGCGATCTTTTTGGTGAATATAGATAGATTTCCCATGATCAGCGTAAAAATACAGAATAATTTGCTCGTAATTACGATACGGAGGTGAATCATAATGCCGAATATTAAATCCGCTAAGAAGAGAGTTCTCGTTGCTAAGCAGAGAACAGAGGCTAACAAGGCTGCTAAGTCCAGACTGAGAACAGTTCTGAAGAAGGCACACGCAGAGGGCGCTGACGCTGCTGCTGTTAAGACCGCTGTTGTAAGCGTAGACAAGGCTGCAGGTAAGGGTCTTATCCACAAGAATAAGGTTGCCCGCCTCAAGAGCCAGCTTGCAAAGAAGGCTAACGCATCTGCTTAATTTCCTATTATGGAACGTTCACCCGCTCGCATTGTCGCAGGCGGGTGCTTATTTTATGTGTAGACAAAATTCGACGCAATATATAAAAAACGCGCCGACGAAAGGAGAAATATCATGAGAAGAGCAGAAAAAGAAATAAAAGACATCGCCGAGATAGAGCGTATCCTGAACGAAGCCATGGTATGCCGCATCGCTCTGGTAGACAGGGATTCGCCGTACATCATACCTATGTTCTTCGGCTATACGCTGGAGGGCGGCAATCTTGAGCTGTACTTCCACAGCGCGGTTCAGGGCAAGAAGATAGACCTGCTGAAAGCGAACAACGCCGCAGCCTTTGAGATAGACAAGATGGGCGAGATAATCCCCGGCGATATAGCGTGCAATTTCAGCGCCTCTTACGAATGCATAACAGGCAGGGGCACAGTCGATATCATCAACGGCATCGAAAAGCTCACAGGTCTTAACTCCATAATGGATAAGTACGACAAGAGCGGCAGAGAGCACAAGTACAGCGAGCAGATGCTGAATAATGTAGCCATTCTAAAGCTTACCGTTGACGAGTTTTCCTGCAAGGCTCACAAGGCTGATTGACGCGCTTTCGGCACAAAAATTCGACTTAAAAAATGAGGCACACCCGCAAAAGGTGTGCCTCTTGATATTTTCGGAAAACCCCGTTCCCGCCCTCGCTCTATGTCAATGTAAGGTAGTAAAGATCAACTGTTGGCTGTATAGTGTTATTTATTCGGGCATAACGATGTCCATTTATGGCGACCTGCCCCAAAGCCTATACATTTAATCATCTAAAATGATTTTTGCAACTCATTCTCAGTTGCCGAGATAACATTCGCCCATATCGCTACCGCTGTCCGAAAATCAAGGTAATACCGACAAAGATCGTGCGGTATTACCTCAGATGTCGGTCGTCCAGTTAGTCATCTGGATCTTATTATCCAGCTCTCGAAGCTGCTTAGACAGATCATCGATCTGCTTTTGAAGTGCCCTTACATCTATCGTGCTGAATATCTTTATCTCCGAGTGCGTGGCACGCATCGCCCCCCTGCTCGCAGAATTGACCATGTCGCGATAAGCGTCGATGCGGCGGATAAGCGTATCCCTGCGTGATATCATAGAGGTAAGGCTTTCGCCGTCCACAAGTGTACTGCTGTTTTTATGGTTTATCAAAGTAACCAGTTCTTCCATACGAGAAACGCAGCTGTCGAATTGCTTCATCAGCTCCTGAGGGTCTTCGGCAGGCTTTTCGCCCTCCTGTACCAGCATATTTGTCACAAGTCTGTATTTAAGCTGCTCGATATTCTTTTTAAGATCGGCACGCTCCTGCAAAGCTTCTGCAAGCTTCATGGCAATTCCTCCTTTGAAAAATGATTTTTTCGCTAAGCTAATTATAGCATATTCATTGCCATGAAATCAAGTGTTTTAAACAATTCAGCCTGAGAGGATAATCTCTCAGGCTTTCGTGCTTTATAGGTCGTCAGCGTCCTGAACAGGCTTTTCATAAGGGTCTGCGGGAACTCCCGTGTACATACCCTGCGGGTCGGTCTCAACCGACGATGCCGCCATGAAGCCTTGGAGCTTTTTGCTTATACGCTGCATTTTTTCATTGGAAGGGTGCTTATCCATAAGTTATCCTTTCTCAAAAAAAGGACGCACGGAACAACTCCTGCGTCCTTTCTTATTCTTCACCGAAGTCAATGCAAGATACGCGTTATTTTTTTCGCATATCATTGGCTGTATATACCACCTCGGCATATATCGCCGCAACTATCTGATACAGCTCTTTCGGGATAGTTTCACCCGCGTTAAGCATTACAAGCAGCGCCGCAATGCTGTCGTCACGGTAAATGGGAACGCCCGACTCGTCTGCGATATTGACTATACGCTGCGCAAGCTCGCCAAGACCCGACGCAACCACAACAGGCGCATAGTTCATATCGGGATTGTATTTAAGTGCGACCGCGGCATTCTGCCCGTACATTCTTTTGTTGTTTGCGGGCGGCTTGGGGTGTTTGCTCTGCATCGTGGCCCTCCTTTAAACTCTTGTGTTAAGCGTCGTGCGCTTATCCATTATCTTCGGGAATATCTCGGTAAGATTGTGCGGAGTTTTAAGCGGCGCCGTTTCAAAGGTGCGCGCGCTGTAGCCAATACCTCTTATAACCTTGTTTATGCGCTCTTTCATGGGGTCTATCTCTTTTTCAAACCGCGGCGGATATAGCAGCGCAAGATTTACCTCGTCACCGAGAGCATACATATCCAGCTCAAATCTGCCGATACTTTCAACATCAAACGTTAAAAACAGGTGATAGTTTCTCTGTGTTCCCGGTGTATTGTTGGGATTGTTCTCATCGTTATCTACCCAAAGCTCTCCGAATGCCTTGGTGCCGTTTACATCAAGCGGCAGCACATAATGCGCAAGCGGCGTGAATACTCCCGGCGCATTCAGCAGACTTTGCAGCAGATTTGTCGCGTTGAAGCTGTCAAGCGATTTCAGCGCAGGGTGATTTATGTTCTCCTGAATAAACTCCGTGAGACAGTCCAGCGTGGAGCTTACAGGCGGACGCACGCCGTGCTGCGGCAGCTCATTTCGTATCGCCATCTGCTCGATAACATCAACAAATGCGCCGTAAAGCCTTTCTCTGACGGGAATATCAGGCATAGAACGAAGCATCTCGTTAAGCTTGTCAATGACCTCCTGAACTGTGTTCAGCTTTGAAAAGTCAGCCGCAAACAGCTTCGCCTGCTCGCCTGTTTCATCATGAACGAAAAGGCCCTCTACCATCTTTTGAAGCGTCTGCATACCGCTCACTTTTCCTCTGCTGTACGCGGCAAGCATAGACTCTATATTATAACCGCTGTGCTTTAAAAGCGGCATGAAGCTCTTTTCGCTCATGCTCTCAAACAGGAACTTGTGATAGCCCGTCAAAGCCTCTTCGCCGTCGGCTTGGGCATTTTCGCCAAAATCTGACGCCGAGGATTCAGCAATCTGCTGAATATCTTCGCCAGAACCAACAAAATTTGAATTTTTCCCTGTCAAATTGCCCGTTAGTGGTTGATTTTGTGAAAGATTTGTAGTATAATTATCTAAAGACGCATCTGCACTCGGCTTACTTACATCTTGCTTTGTAAAAAGCGCTGAGTAAAGACGCTGGAAAGAGTTTTTCAGCGACTCTCTCAAAGTACCCGAGGATATCTGCGACATAAGCAGATTGAAATACTCTTTGCACATATACGGGCTGTTGTTGTACTTCGAAAGATTATGTACGATAAGCGGTATAAGCATCTGAGTCTTGTCGTCGTTGAGCAGGCTTCCGCTTACGTCTTTAAGGACAGCGAGCGTTTCGCCCTTCAGCATATCGAAATACTTCTGTGAATCGTCCGCGCCCCACTGCTGAGAAAGATTCATCAGCCTTGCGGAGAGCTTTTCGTTGGGAGAAAAATATTCCGACAAAAACTTCATGTTGGCACGAAGCGCACCGAGTATCTCGTTCTTGTTCTGAGCGAAGTTCAGCGACTTCAGAAGATTTCCTATTATCTCCTTGGTGGAAGGGTCTGTGGTGGTCTTAGCGACCTCACGCAGAACGTCATAGAACTCATGACCGCTGAACATCGTGTTCTGCTGCTCTTGGTTCTGTATCTCCTGCACCAACTGCTCGGGAGTAACGTAAAGGTTCTTCGCAAGATCCTCAAGCTTGCCGTAAAGCTCGGTGTGACCAGTTATCAGGGCTTGATTGAGCACCTCGACATTAAGCAGGTCTTTAAGAGTTTCAACTGCAAGAGTTGGGTCCTTCGCAACCTGTACCGACAGCGGAATAAGCTCACGGTTTCCCATTTCAAGGCGACTGCGTGATCCCGCATCGGAACCGCCGCCCGCTCCTCCGACACCTGTCAGCTTGACAATGTCAAACGGCTCTGTATTTTCGTCCATCGGGCGAGAGCTGTAGTTGTAGTTTTTGGCAGTGATCGGGTTGTTGATCTGCGGTATTTGTGCCATGGGCTTCACTCCCTCTCAATAATATCTGCTATTATTGTAGCATAAATTCGCAGAATAATAAAGTGTTTTTTTAAAAATTTTTGCATTGCAAAACAAAATAATGGATTTTGTGCTTTCGCACATCGGAAAGGACTGTTATTATGGCAAGAATCGAACCAGGCATGGAAGCTATGCTCGACATGTACTTCTATGAGACCAACACACTCCTTGAGCAGCTTGATGAAATCCTGCTGAGAACAGAACAGGCAAATTGCTTCGACAGTGAGGACATTAAGGAGATCTTCCGTATAATGCACACTATTAAGGGCTCGTCCGCGATGATGGGCTTTGATAATCTGTCGGTGCTTGCTCATAAGGCGGAGGATATGTTCTTCGTTATACGCGAGAACCCCGATGTTATCACAGACGTAAGCTTTGTTTACGATCTCGTTTTTCAGGTATCCGACTCTTATAAGGCTCAGATAGAGGCTATCCAGAATAACGAAGACGGCGAATATGAGAGCACAGACTTTACAGAGCTTATCGACAAGCTTCTTAAAGCAAGAGATGTTCTCATGGGCGTTGCAGAGGCTCCCGCTGATGACAGTGGTGCGGCTGCTCCCGCGGCAGAAAGTGCAGCAGAAGCTGCTCCTTCCGCTGACCCCAACAAGACCACTGTAAAGGTGTTCTTCGAGGACGGCTGCCAGATGGAGAATCTGCGTGCATTCCTCCTTATAAATACTATAAGAGACGAATGCTCTTTCCTTGAGTTTACTCCCGCTGATGTTGAAACAAATCCCGATTCTTCGAAGCTTATCGTTGAAAACGGCTTTATTATCACATTCACACCTATAGACAATGTAGATTTTGTTTTAAAACAGATAGAAAGCGCACTGAACGTTCAATCTTACGAGATCGTTTCCGCTGCCGCTCCCGCAGAAGAAGCACCCGCTGCGGAGCTTCCTCCCGAGCCTAAAGCTGAAGCGTCTGTTCCCGTTGCTGCTCCCGCTGCTGCTGAAGCGCCCGCCGCAAAAGAGCAAAGCGCTGTCGAAAAAGCTCAGGCTGCCGTTGAAAAGGCTCAGGCTGCAAGCGGTATGCAAAAGCAGAACCTTATCAGCGTAAACCTCGCAAAGCTGGACGCACTGCATGATATCGTTGGCGAGATCATCACTACCGAGTCTATGGTTATCTCCAACCCCGACCTTGAGGGTCTGGAGCTTGAAAGCTTCAACAAGGCTGCAAGACAGCTCAGAAAGCTGACAAGCGAGCTTCAGGATACAGTTATGTCGATCAGAATGGTGCCGCTCGCAGGCGTGTTCCAGAAGATGAACCGTATCGTTCGCGATATGCGCAAGAAGCTTGGCAAGGAAGTTGATTTCGTTATCGAGGGTGAGGATACCGAGGTGGACAAGTCCATCGTGGACAGCCTGCAGGATCCGCTGATGCACCTTGTAAGAAACTGTATGGACCATGGCATCGAGGAAGATGTTCAGGACAGAATAAAAGCAGGCAAGCCCGAAAAGGGTACGCTGAAGCTTATCGCACAGAACGCTTCGGGCGAGGTCATCATCACTGTTTCAGATGATGGTAAGGGTATCGACCCCGAAAAGGTAATATCAAAGGCAAAGCGTCAGGGTCTGCTTACAAAGCCCGAGAGCGAGTATACCGAGAAGGAGATCCAGAATATGATACTCCTGCCCGGCTTCTCCACAAACGAGCAGGCTACCGAGTTCAGCGGCAGAGGCGTTGGCATGGACGTTGTTAAGGCTAACGTTGAAAAGTGCGGCGGCTCTATCACTATCGACAGCAAGAAGGGTCACGGAACATCTTTCATTATCAAGATCCCGCTCACTCTTGCTATCATCGACGGCATGGAGGTTACCTGCGGCGGCATGGTATTCACAGTGCCGATATCCACGATCCGCGAAAGCTTCAAGGTAGAAGCAAGTCAGATCGTCCGCGACACAAACAACAACGAAATGATCATGATAAGAGGTGTATGCTATCCTATCCTGAGAATGCACGATAAATTCGGCATAGAAACAAAGGTCACCGACCTTGAGGACGGTATCCTGCTGCTGGTAGAGACCGACAACAAGAGCGTGTGCATCTTTGCCGACAAGCTTATCGGCGAACAGCAGGTAGTTGTAAAGCCGTTCCCGAAATATCTCTCCAGATACAATATCAAGAGCGCAGGTCTTTCGGGCTGTACTATCATGGGCGACGGCAGCATTTCGCTTATCGTTGATACAAATACTCTTATCGGTTAAAGGGAGGACAATAACATGACATATGATGTGATCAAAGAGGCTGTTGCAAAGCAGCAGTCGGGAGATAAAAAGCTCTCCACCGAGAACCACATTCTTGGCAAGGTAATGACCTTCTATATCGGTGAGCAGATCTACGGTATCGAAATTCAGAACGTTGTCGAGATCATTGAAATGACCCATATCACAAAGGTTCCTCATGTGCCTCCTTACATAAAGGGCATGATTAACGTTCGAAGCAAAGTCGTTCCGATAATCGACATTCGCACACGCTTTGACAAGGAAGAGATCCCATATACAAGCAGAACCTGCATCATCATACTTACACTTGATGACGTAACTGTCGGAATCATCGTTGACAGGGTTGCAGATGTTGAGGATATCCACTCCGGCGATATCTCTGCAACACCCGAAAACAATTCCGTAAACGTAAACGCGTTTATCCAGTATATGATACGCTCGGGCGATATCGTAAAGCTTATCCTCGACGTTGAAAAACTGTTAGGAGATGAGATTTAATCCATGGATATCACTGATCGCGAGTTTCAGCGCCTTGTGTCATATATGCACGATAACTACGGCATAAATCTTGCCGCAAAGCGCGTACTTATTCAGGGACGCCTCGGAAATATGCTCAGAGAGCGCGGCTTCACAAGCTACGACGAATATCTTGACGCTGTTATCGCCGATAAATCCGGCGCCGAGGTAACTACTATCCTCAACAAGCTCACTACAAATCATACGTTTTTCATGCGTGAGCCTGAGCACTACACCTACCTTAAGGACGTTATACTCCCTTATGTGGTGTCAAATGCAAAAACAAACGAGATACGCATATGGAGCGCGGGCTGTTCCTCGGGCGAGGAGTGCTATACAACTGCTATGCTGCTTCACGAATATTTCGGCAAGGATAAATCTCGCTGGGATACAAGGATACTCGCCACTGACATTTCCAACAACGTTATGGATAAGGCAAAGCGCGGTATCTATCAGGCAGACGGAATGAAAGGTCTCAGCCCCGAATGGAAAAGCAAATATTTCAAGCAGGTCGATGACGACAAGTATGAAATATGCGATATGATCAAAAAAGAGATCATATTCAAGCCTTTCAATCTTATGGACCCTATGCCCAACAGCTACAAAATGCGTCCGTTTGATCTGATATTCTGCCGCAACGTAATGATCTACTTCGATCAGCCGACAAAAAATGCACTGGTCAACAGATTTTACGACGTGGTAAAGCCCGGCGGTTACTTCTATATCGGTCACGCCGAGAGCGTAGCACGTAATGAAACACAATTTGAATATATTAAGCCTGCGATATACCGTAAGCCTATAAAGTAGGAGCTTCGTTATGAAAAAAATCAAGCTGCTGGTCGTTGATGACTCTATCCTGTTCCGTGAGGTGCTTGCACGTCACATACGTCAGGACGAACAGATAGAGGTAGTTGGAACAGCAGGTGACGCATATTCCGCAAGGGATATGATAGAAAAATATGAGCCTGACGTAATGTCGCTCGATATCGAGATGCCGCGAATGGACGGTATCGCTTTCCTAAAAAAACTTCTTCCGCAATACTATATTCCCACTATCGTAATATCCTCGCGCGCGGACAAAAACGCTGAGGCACTGAATGCGGGCGCTGCGGAATTCATCGCAAAGCCGCTCACCCGTACCAATGCAGATATGCTTAAATTCGCGGAATTGGTGTGCGAGTCGATAAAACGCGCATACACCAAGGGAAAGCTTAAAGCAAACAAGCATCAAGCCGCTGATATCCCGCAGATGCAGACAGATATCCCACAAATGCGTGTAGATACCAATAGTATGGCAAAACGTATTGAGAATATTTCTCAATCGGTTTCTGCCGAGGTCGGCGGAAAACGCAAAAGCGATATCGTTGTGGCTTTGGGAGCCTCAACAGGCGGCACCGAAGCACTTGAACAGGTTATAAAAGGCTTTCCCGCAGATATGCCGCCCGTTATCGTGGTGCAGCATATGCCCGCAGGCTTTACAAAGCTTTATGCGGAGCGCCTTGACCGCGGCTGTAAGGTCAGCGTAAAGGAAGCGGAGGACGGCGACAGGCTTCGCAACGGTCTTGTTATAATCGGCGCAGGTGAGCATCACCTGAGGTTATGCAAGGACTCGCGCGGATACTACATCTCGTCTAAGCCGGGAGAAAAGGTTTCTGGTCACTGTCCGTCAGTCGATGTTATGTTCACAAGCGTAGCAGAGGTCGCAAGACGCAACGCCATCGGCGCAATCCTCACAGGAATGGGCAAGGACGGCGCAGAGGGTCTGCTCAAAATGCGACAGGCAGGCGCTTTCACCGTAGGACAGGATAAAGAGACCTGCATCGTATATGGTATGCCGATGGAGGCATTCAAGATCGGCGCAGTCACTGTTCAGGCACCGCTGTACAAGATAGCTGAGATAATCCTCAATAAGCTGTCATCATAACTTTATAAAAGCATATGCCGCCTCGACAATAGTCGGGGCGGTCTTTGTTTTGATTTAGATCATCGCAGCAGCGGCGTGAGGCACGTCGCCCTGTTTTTTTATATAAATATCATACGATCCGCAATATTTTTCAAAAACCTCTTGACAAATTAACAAAAACAGTATATACTGTATATACAACACATAAACACCAAGCGGAAAGGGGGGCATAATTTGAAGATACTGCAAAACTCAGATATCCCGATATACAAGCAGATAGCAAGCCAATATAAAGAGGATATCATGAACGGCAGAATAGCCGAGGGTGAATATCTCCCATCAATCAGAGGACTTGCACGCGACCTGAAGATAAGCGTTATCACTACCATGAAAGCGTATGAACAGCTCGCAGAGGAGGGGCTTATCGCACCTGTGCAGGGAAAGGGCTACATCGTAAATCCACAGGACAGACAGATGGTCAAAGAGCAGCATTTAAGACTTTTGGAGCAGCACCTGCAGAACGCTATCGAATCGGCAAAGCTCGCGGGAATGAGCCGCGAGGAGCTTACAGACATGATAAATGTGCTTTACGACATAGATTGAGAGGGACATTATGATAATCTTTACGCAGGACAAAAAAAGCATCGTTGATTGCGCAAGAATAAGCATTGAAAGAAACCTCGGCGGCAAAAAGGACGAAAAATTTCTGCTGATAGGCTGTGTGTACGCGATTTCAAATCTCCTCACTCCCACGCTTGGCAAATATCCCGATGAGGAGAGCGCCAAGGCAGAGCTTGAAAGGATATACGAGGCATTTGCAAACGGCGCAAACACTTATCAAATTCAATAACATTCGGTAATATATGGAGAAAATATTATGGATAGTATTTTGACAACTAAAGGTTTGATAAAGAAATACAACAAATTCACCCTCGGCGAGATTGACTTGGAAATACCCAAGGGCTTTGCTACCGCTCTTATCGGCGCAAACGGTGCAGGCAAGACAACGCTTATCGACACACTTTGCGGCGTTATACGCAAGACCGAGGGCGAGGTCACATATTTCGGAAAACACAACGACATCGATCTCCCCGAAGTGCGCGAGAGAATAGGCTACTGCGCAAGCAACGCGTTTTTTCCGCAGGGCTGGTCAGCAAAGGACATCGCAATGTCGATGGAGCTTGCATTTGAAAGCTTCAATCGTGAAAAGTTCCGCAGCCTTTGCGAGCAGCTTGATGTTGACAGCGACATCACAAAAAAGCCGAAGCCTATGTATAAGCAGTCGGACGGAAACCGCATGAGAGTGAGCCTTGCCGCTGTTTTTGCAAGAGAAACAGACCTGCTTATCCTTGATGAGCCGGGTTCTTCGCTAGACCCGCTTATGCGCGACCGTCTTTGTGACCGTCTGCGCGGATATCTCGACGACGGCGACGGAGAAAAGTCGATAATCTTCTCCACACACAACATCGCCGATATGGAGAACGCCGCAGACTATGCTATCTTCATGGATAAGGGCAGGATAATCGAACAGGGCTTTGTTGAGGAGCTTAAAGAAAAATACATGATAGCTCACGGCGCTGCAGAGGACTATGACAACGCAAAGCATCTGCTTATGTCGCACAACAAAAACCGCACCGTTTTTGAGGGTCTGATACTTGCGGAAAACGCTGAGGAGCTTGCAAAGCTCGGCGTTGACAGTGAAGCTCCCACACTGCAGCAGCTCAGCATCGGTCTGCTCAAATACGCGGAGGAAATACGATGAAAGAGATGTTCCGTTCGTTCCGTATCTTTACGGGAAACTACACGATAAAAAACGTGCTGCAGCTGATATTGGTCTTTTGCGCGGTATTCGGTGCGATGTCGCTGGTGAATATGATAGAAGTTCCCGAGGATAGCTTTGCGGCAGGCTTTTTGGCAAGCTTTGTGCCCGCGTTCGGTATGTTCATACCACTGTCGGGCGGACTTATGCTTAATGCGATTTATTCCTACAATATGCAAATAACA
Organism: Oscillospiraceae bacterium; assembly: GCA_045591905.1. Taxonomy (GTDB): domain Bacteria; phylum Bacillota; class Clostridia; order Oscillospirales; family Ruminococcaceae; genus CAG-115. Next base: position 16,432 of record JAZNTS010000060.1, read on the forward strand.
CCGGGATATAAATATCTGCATTCGATACCAAACAGTAAAAAAAGCTATGTGCAAGCGATACTTGCGGGAAATCTCGTAGCGTTTTTAATAATGCTGTTTGCTATGGGACTTCAGATACTGCTGTTCTCGTTATTTCAGATTGGTGCGTCACCGATTTATTCCGCTGTAATATCTCTGATTGCAATAGGTTTGATCAATCTGCTCGGAAACACCAAACGCCAATGGCTCAGACTGGTGCTGCTTATGCCTGTATTTATCTTGGCGGGATTCCTGTTCGGCTATTCAGCGGCGCTTGCCGAGGACGGAGAGCGTATTCCTGATATAGTTTTGTGGATAGCACTTGGCGTTTCTGCCGCAGTGTATATCATCGGTCTTATCTACACGCTTACAAGCAGTGCGAAAAAATGGAGGAGAAGCGAATGAAAGGTTTAAAATTTCTGTTCAAACGCGGATTTTGCCACATTGTGCTGAATATCATTTCAATTGTTTTTATGCTTGGCATGATAGTCGCTGTTGTGCTTGCTCATGAGCCTGTCGGCGCAGAGGACTACATCATGTGTAAGATCTGTGCACTTCTCGGCGTGATGCTGTCTGTGATGCTTAATCTCATGTTCCTGTGCGCAGATGTCACAGGCAACCGACTTATGCGCAGTGCGCCGTTTTCCAAACAGCTTAAACGCTTCTCTATACCTGTCTACTGCGTTATTCTCGGCGGGGGAGGAACGGTGCTGGTAAATGCAGCCTACGCAATATTCTGCATCGTATCGGGACTCGACATGAGCCATCTTTCGGATATGCTGATAGTATCGTCGCCGCTCATGCTGTGCCTTATCATAATGGGGACAATAGCTATGAACATCAACTACGGCATGATACTTGCGATATATATGGTATTCCCCTTGTGGGGTGTGTTCTTTGTGCTTCCCAGCGACGTATGGGAGTTTGGCTTCGGTCTGCCGCTTTGGGCGGGTGCGCTGATATTTGTCGGAACGCTTGCCGTTTCCATCGCAGGAGCCTTTATAATTGGCCGCATTTTCCACGAAAAGGTCGATTTCAAGCCCATTCAGCAAAATGCGACATATGTCAAATAACTCTCACATACTTTTCACAAAACGCACTTTTAAAATTCATACAGCATGGTTATAATAAAGTTGTTGAATGAGAGAAGTTCAACATAAATTTTCGATACCGATCCCTTTTCATATAATTACCAACCAAACCAGCATCAAAGCCCTGCGAGAAATCGTGGGGCTTTGATGTACGTATAGCTTTTTGCCAAAGGCAAAAATCTATACGTACAGTTTTTCACATAGTCCGCCAAATGGCAGACTATGCGAAAAAGTCCTTGCACTTGCAGATTAGATTGCCCTTGTGGCGAGTATATTAGCATTTCCGCACCATAATAAAAAACTGCCGTACAACCACTTGTACGGCAGAATTTTTATATATTGCTTATGCTATCATGCACGCTTCTTGGAAAGAACCAGTGCGCCTGCTGCTGCGATAGCAACGCCTAATGCAACTGTACCGTGTACGCCTGTGTCAGCGGAAGCCTTTTCAGACTCGTCAGCGGGAGCGTCTGTTTCGCCGCTTGCGTCTGCGTTTTCGTCATCTGCTGCACCGTCGTCTGTTGTAGCATCATCAGCAGCGCCTTCATCTTCTATGACATCATCAGATGTGCCTTCATCAACGATTTCATCGTCTGCTGCGCCGTCATCTGTTAAACCGTCGTCTGCAACGCCGTCATCGGTTGTGCCATCTTCGCCGCCCTGTGTATCCTCTAAATACTTGAAGAATATAACGATCTCTTTGTTGTACTCACGCGCGCCCTCAGCGGTCAGCTCATCATAGCCGACAACGTCAGGCAGCGAGTCCTCGTTAACGGTGTATCTCTCTCCTTCAACGGCTGTGATCTGATCCTCTGTATAGAAAACATTCAAGCTCTTGTTAAATTGCTCTAAAGTGCAGTCCTCAGGAATGATCAGCTCCATTGTGTAGTGCGAGTAGTACCCGCCCTCTTCAAAATAGTAGGTAGCAATTGAAGAGCAGCCGTCTTCTGTTTCCCATACATAAACAAAGGAATCATAACCATCAGCAGTCACAACATCATACATTGTGCCTTTCATGCCTGCCAATTCAAAGTACTCGGTCTCTGCCGATGCTGCAACTGTCATTGCTCCTAATGCCGCAGCTGCGATCAATGCGCTTAAAATCTTCTTCATAATAATTTTCCTTTCTTTTTTTGTGTTATTGCGATGTCAGAGTACTGTAAATAATACCCTATTCATACATTTATACGCAACAATTAAAAGAAAGTAACACAATCATTTAAAGATTTACCAGCTCTTTTACAATTTCAGAGGCAATGATAAGTCCTGCTGCCGCAGGTACAAACACAGCGCTTGCAGGAATACTGCGGCGGTGCTCGTTTTCCTCCTCCGAGGGCTTAGCCTTTATCGGCTCTTCCTTTGAATACACCACTTTAAGCTTTTTTATGCCGCGCTTTTTAAGCTCCTGACGCATAACTCTTGCAAGCGGACACACCGAGGTCTTGTAGATATCAGCTACTTCCAGCATAGCAGGGGAGAGCTTATTTCCCGTGCCCATGCTGCTGATTATCGGTGTGCCCTCGCGGTCTGCTTTCATAACAAGCTCTATCTTCGCGGTCACCGTATCCACAGCGTCCGCGATATAATCATACTGTGTGAAATCAAACTCGTCCGAGTTTTCGGGCAGGAAAAAGCAGTTGTGAACCGTCACCTCGCACTGAGGATTAATTTGCAGTATACGCTGCTTCATAGCCTCGGCTTTCGGCTTTCCAACTGTATCGGAAAGAGCCTCTATCTGACGGTTGAGATTGGTTATATCCACATCATCGCTGTCGATAAGATGGAGATGTCCAACGCCGCTTCGTGCAAGTCCCTCCGCAATATAGCTGCCCACGCCGCCAACGCCGAACACCGCAACGCAAGCGTTTTCAAGTCTTTGCATACCCTCTGCACCGAAAATGCGCTCGGTGCGTGAAAATCTGCTGTCCATATCAGCTCTCCTTATAGGCTCTTACATGATATCTGTCAGCTTTCACTCCGTCAATTGCGTTTATAAAATCCGTAAATCTGTCGAAGCCGTAGTTACGGAAATCGAAATCCTCGAAATTCTTCTTAAGCTGCATTCCAAGCGCCCTTACACTGCGCTTTCCGTCGCCGTTTGCAAAGTCGATTACAAATTGCTCTATCTCCTCGGTCTGCTTTGCAAAAGCTTCGTCGATATACAACTTGTTTGCCTTTATCACAACACCCTTTACCTCTGCGGCAAGCTTTCGCATGGAGGTGAAGCCCATTTCTTTAAGCGCGCCCTTGCCGTATTTTTCGTCAAGCATTTTACCTAGCGCCGACAGACCGCCGCCGTTTTCCGCTGTCGCAGTGAAGTTCAGCACATCGCGGCGAATTGCGTTCATGTCAGGCTTTTCGGGGAGAGGCTGTACAATTATCTGCTGAAGCTCCTGCTCGGATATCTGCACCGTTTCTTCTTCGACCTGCTCCTCGCGAGGTGCGACCTCTATCTCCTCCGTGTGCTGCTGCTCGCTTACTATAGCAAGATAGATGCGATTACGCTTTACAGTTACTCCGCCGATAGCCGCAAGCATTGACTTGTAGTCTGCAAATCCGAGGTCTGTACAGTAGCTCTTTCCGAATCTCGCAATTAGCTCGTTGTTGAGCTGTCCGATATTTCCGCCCTGCGGCATATTCTCTGCCGCGTAAGCCTTGACTGCTTCAGCCGCCTTATCGGCATCTATTTTCTCATAGGAAACAACAGGTCGCTCCGCTTTGAGGAAGATGAGGTTGTTGTCAACCGCTATTTCCTCAATAGATTCCAGTGCCTTGTGGAAGTCACCGAAGCCAAGCGCACGGTAATAATTCTTGCCGTATTTTCCAATGAGATAATTGTTTAGCTGCCCTGCGTTGCCGCCCTTGGGAGAGCTTGCCGCCGCATAGTCCACAGCCTCTTGCTTCAGTGTGTCGGCAGTAAGCTCAGGTGTGCTCACCTCAACAGGCTCTACAAGCGTGCCTGTGCGCTTGAAGCAGCTATGCTTGTCTATGAATTTCGCAAATCTCTTTGAGCCGAAGCGCGAGAAATCTACTTTGCCAAACCTTTGTGCAAGATAGCTTTCTATCTTCATCATGTTGTCATTCTGCGGCGCAAACTCGCTGAAATAGTCCTTAATCGCCGACACGAGCTGCTCCTCTGTGATATCCTCAGAGTTTACAACAGGCGCGGGAATAGCCGCTTTTTTCTTCTTAACCGAAACAAAAGTATTGCTGCGGCGAAGCTCCTTAAAGCTGTCGATAAACGAGGAAAAACGCTTGTAGCCAAGCTCGTCAAAGTTTATATTTCCAAAGCGCGAGGTAAGCACAGCGCTGACCCTTGCAAGGTCGATGCGCTCGCCGTCATGCTCTGTCACATAGTCTAGCACAGCCTTGCGGATAGTTTTTTATCCTGCATTCCCTCAGGCTCGCAAAGCTGATTGAGATAGCAGAAATGCTGACAGCTAACGGTAAACGCGCGCGGAGTTTTCAGCTCACCGATACCCACAACGAGCTTTCCCGCCTCACGCAGTCTTATTGCAAGACGTGTGAAATCGCTGTCGCTGGTCACAAGACAAAAGCCGTCAACGTCACTTGTATAAAGAATATCCATCGCGTCGATTATCATAGAAAAATCGGTCGCGTTTTTGCCCGCGATATAGCTGCACTGCTGAACAGGCATTATTGAATAGTTTATCGCAGCGTTGTGCCAACCGTTGCCGCCCTTTTCCCAATCGCCGTAAACTCTTTTATAGGTAGGAACGCCGTATTTTTCGACCTCCTGCATTATAAACTGCGCGTATTTTGCGGAAACGTTATCGCTGTCGATAAGCACCGCGATCTTTTTTTCTTGTGACATAGCTTTTTCCTTTCGCTTAGGGCAATACCGCACAAAGATTGTACGCAAATTGCGCCGTCAGATTTTTCGTTAGATTATGCAAATTTGACGCAGGCAGGCTGACGCCTGTCAAGGAGAATTTGTGAAAGATAACGGAAAAGATGCAAGCAAGATGCGTGCAAAACCAAAAGTGGTCTTTGTGCGGTATTGTCTTAAATCGCAACAGGTATCTTTTCATTGAAATCGTGGAATTTATAGTCGATAGCCGTGAAGCTGTTCTTAGTGAACTGATAAAAATCCGTTATGTTTTCTACTGTCATTTTCGGGGCAGGGAACGGCTCTTTTTCAATAAGCCTTTTTACTATATCCACATGACGGTCATATATGTGAGCGTCTGCAATAACGTGTACAAGCTCGCCCGCTTCAAAGCCTGTGGACTTTGCAAACATTATCAGAAGCGCAGCGTACATACATACATTCCAGTTGTTTGCAGTCAGCATATCCTGACTGCGTTGATTAAGTATTGCGTTCAGCTTATTTCCTGAAACATTGAATGTCATGGAATAGGCACAAGGAGCAAGCTGCATCTCGTTAAGATCTGCATGATTGTATAAATTGCAGATTATACGTCGGCTTGCGGGTGTGTGCTTTAAGTCATACAGCGCTTTGTCGACCTGATCGAAGTCGCCCTCTTTATAGTGGTGCTTCACGCCAAGCTGATAGCCGTAAGCCTTGCCGATAGTGCCGTTTTCGTCAGCCCATGCGTCCCAAATATGAGTGGAAAGGTCTGCAACACGATTGGATTTCTGCTGATATATCCACAGCACCTCCTCTATCGCAGAGCGATAGTATACCCTACGCAGGGTCATCAGCGGAAACTCCTTTTGAAGATCATAGCGATTTACGATGCAGAACTTTTTGATAGTGTGCGCAGGAGTTCCGTCCTCCCAGTGGGGACGCACCTCCTCGCCCTCATCGGAGATCCCGTTTTCAATAATATCGCGGCAATTCTGTATAAAAAGCTCGTCTGCAAGGCTCATAAAAATCCTCCTTTAATCGTTGCAATTACCTATAAAGGGCGGAATTGCTCCCGCCCCTTGTAAATATTAAATTCTTGTGAATATGGACGCCGCAGAGAAGTCGATGTCCTCATAATTCTTCTTTTCAAACATCGAAAATCCTGTTGTTTCGCAAAGGCTGTATACCTTGATATCATGTCCGTCCGCATAGGAGCGTACACGCTCAAGTATCTGCTTCGCCTTGTCGGGGAAGCCCGCAACACTGCCCTCGGGAACTGTTCTTCCTACACCCTCGCCGTCAATATCAAGAGAGAAAACTCCGTCAAAGCCATAGATGTATATCTCGCTGAAGCCCATATATACCGCAAGCTGCAGCATTTCGTACAACGGCATTATAACTGATGTTTCATACATACCGTATGCAGTCTGAAGTGTAGGCAAAGCCTCAACCAAGCCGTTTCCAAGCGGATTGAGATAGGTAGGCTTTTTCTTGAATTTGTCCTCAAACACCTTGACATCAGCGTTTACAAAGCACTCCATACCCTCGATATACTTGCCGTTTCCAAGGTAAGCAGCGGGGTCTGTAAGCAGATAGTACGCAGGGCGCTGAGGAGTTCTGGAAAAGAAATCACAGAAGCCGTCCGCCGCAAAGGTGCGCTCGTTCATAAGCGTGTTCAGCTCGTCAAGCTTGCTGTTATTACCAAGGATAAAGCAGCGCTGTCCGTTCATCTTATCCTTGTAGGAGGAAAGCTGCTGCGCAGTTGCCGCCTCAAGTCCGCCGCAGCGCTTTGCGTCTGCTGCGATAGCACCCGATATCTTCTTATTAGCCATGTTGAAACCAAGACCCGCAGGCTCGTTCATCTCGCAGAAATCGCGCTCGGTGTAACCGCACTGAGTTTTGAGCGCCAATGCGATACCCGCAGATGTTCCCATGACCTTATCCATAGCCGCAAGCTGTATCTCCGCGCTGTAATGCGGAGCAAGGATAAGCACATAGAACGAGGAAGCCTTTCCGCTAAGCTCTTCAATAAATCTAACCGAGCCGTCGGCTGTCGCCTTATCCTGCTCAATGGTCGCTCTGAAAGCTATCTCGGGAACTTTAACGTTCTTTTTGCGCAGCGCGCTGATGGTTTCGTTCAGCAGCTCGATATCCTGATCAACACCGATAACAACGAGCTTTCTCTGACCGATGATCTCAATATTCTTTACTAAATAGTTTTTATATGCTCCTAATTTTGAGCTAGTTATCTTTGCATCATGCAGATATGTTGAATAATCCATGATAATTCCCCCTTTTTTAAGTAAGGCGTTTCAGCAGTATTATTCGCTGAGCATGAACATATTATAGATGACCTTGATAGCCTTTTCAAAGTCCTCGCTCTCAATACCTACAATGATATTAAGCTCACTGGAGCCTTGGTCGATCATTCTTATATTTATGTTTGCGTGAGAAAGCGCAGCAAATACTCTTGTAGCTGTACCCTTTACAGAGCGCATTCCGCGGCCAACTACCGCGATAAGCGCAAGACCGTCGATTATCTCGAAATGGTCGGGCTTAACAACGTCGATAAGGCGCTGTGCAAGCTTCTCGCGCTGACCCTCAAGCTCATGTGAATTTACGATAACGCTGACAGTATCAATACCTGTGGGCATATGCTCGGGGAAGATACCGTGGTTTTCAAGCACCTGGAGCAGTCTGCGCAGGAAGCCCTTGTGGCTGTTCATTCTGTCCTTTTCGATGGAGATTACGGAGAAATCCTTCTTGCCCGCAATACCTGTGATAACGTGCTCTGCCGCGGGATTCTTCTCGGAGGGAACGATAAGTGTTCCTGCGTCCTCGGGAGCGTTTGTGTTCTTGATATTGATGGGGATACCCGCACTTCTTACGGGGAAAACAGCGTCCTCGTGCAGAACGCTCGCGCCCATGTAGGAAAGCTCACGCAGCTCGCTGTAGGTGATAATGCTGATACCTGCGGGATTTTCAACTATTCTGGGGTCTGCTACCAGCATACCGCTTACGTCTGTCCAGTTCTCATACATATCAGCCTGTGCAGCCTTTGCAACAACAGAGCCTGTGAAGTCAGAGCCGCCGCGGGAGAAAGTTTTGATAGTTCCGTCGGGCATAGCGCCGTAGAAGCCCGGAATAACTGCCTTTTCTGTCTTGTCAAGCATTGCGCCAAGGCAAGCGTTTGTTATATCATCGTCAAAATTACCCTTGTTTGTGAAGAAGATAGCCTTTGCAGCGTCGATGAAGTCAAAGCCGAGGAAGTTCGCGAGAATGATACCGTTGAGGTACTCACCGCGGCTTGCAGCGTACTCTCTGCCTGCAGCAGCCTTGAAATTAACGCCGATCTTCTCAAACTCCTCGGAAAGATCGAGTGTAAGGCCGAGGTCGGAGATAATGCCGTTGAAACGCTCCTTAATGCCTGCAAAGGATTTGTCGAAATCCTCGCCGTTCTGCACTGCGTCATAGCAGGTGTAGAGCATATCCGTAACCTTGATATCGTCAGAATATCTCTTACCGGGTGCGGAGGGAACGACATAGCAGCGCTCGGGATCTGCGTGGATTATGTCAGCGACCTTTCTGAACTGATTAGCGTCAGCAAGGGAGCTGCCGCCGAATTTAACTACTTTGCTCATGATATATCACCTTTCTGTTTGTTTTTTTTACATATATATTTAATCATACCACATTTTTATGTAAATTGCAATAGAAAAGGACAAAAAAATGACCCCCGAAGATATTCGGGAGCAATTGAAACAGCCCCCCGAGTATTCCCGAGGGGCTGAAATCAGTTATTTGCTAGTCAGCTATCAAGCTGCCTGTGCAAACTCAAGCTGCGTTAGATAATCCGTAAGGATTAACCGAGGAGCTGGAGAATGCCCTGGGGCTGCTGATTTGCCTGAGCGAGCATAGACTGAGCTGCCTGCTGCAGAATGTTGAACTTGGTGTAGCTCATCATCTCGGAAGCCATGTCTGTATCACGGATTGTGGACTCAGCTTCTGTCAGGTTCTCAGCTGTTCTTGTGAGGTGCTCGATCTTGTGCTCGAGACGGTTCTGGATAGAACCTAAGGAAGCACGAACCATAGAGGTCTTGTTGATAGCCTTGTCGATCTGGTCGATAGCGTAGTTAGCATCTTCCTGAGTAGCAAGGGACAGGTTCTCAGTGTTCAGACCGTCAGCACGAGCGGAGAGGTTGAGGTTAGCCTTAAGGTCGCCCATATCAGCAGTCTTATCGTTGTTGTAGTTGAATGTGAAGTTTACGCTGTCCTTTGTTCTGGAACCAGTCTGGAGAGTGATGTTCTCAGCGTAAGTCATGATAGCTGTGGAGTTATCGAAAGAGTCGGACTTGGAAACGCCGAGGCTCTTCTCAAGAGTATCAATCTTGTCCTGAACAGCTGCCATCTTGCTTTCGATCTCAGGATCGCCGATACCAGCAGTAAGCTTGGACTTAACGTCAACGCCTGCAGCAGCAGGATACTGATAGCTATCAAATGCCAGTTTAGCCGAAGCTGTAGCGCCAGCAGCAACATCATCAGCAAATATATCGGTTGCATCTATTTCAACAATAGCATCTCCTGTAGCAGCTGCAGTACCAAGCGCAATTGTATATTTACCAGTAGCATAAGAAACGTTCACAGCTACGCCATCAATTGTCGCATCACCGTTGGCAGCTATTGTTACAGCAGCACCGCCAATTGACAAAGCCATTTTACCTAAAGCATCAGGTGTTGTTGTACTAGCTGTTGCAGTAAATGTAATTTCTGCACCATTCAACTTGTCAAGTACTTTCTTTGCGTCAGCAGTCATCTTTGCGTCAGTCAGCTTGGATGTAACTACAGGAATTCCTGTGCCCTTTGCTGCGTCAACGCTGTATGTTAACGAATCATCAACCATACCAGCATTTGCAGGAGCCTTTGCAGACATACCGGGGCCAGCGAAATTAAGTGTAACCTGGTCACCAGTCTTTACCTTTGTAGCGTCAAAGATTGCGTTAACATCATTAACGTTTTCAAGTTTGAAACCGCCCTTACCTGTAGTATCAGCATCACCATTCACAGGTGTAGCTGCAAACTGTGTAAGGTCAGTAAGAGTTGCTGTTGTACCATCAGCCTTGTTAATAGTACCACTTACTGCTTCGTAAGTTACATTACCAGCATCATCAACTTTTGCTTCAAAAGTAACATCTACAGAAGCATCTGTATCTGCGCTGAGGTCAAGAGCAGTCCAAAGAGCCTTAGCCTCATCAAGGCCATAAGCGTTCTCGTCTACAGTATTCCAAAGACCATTCTCAGCCTTTGCAATATCGATAGGAGCAGACTTTCTGAGAGCTTCGAGTTCATCATTCAGTTCAGTAAGCTTTTCCTGAATGCTTGCTTCCTTGTTTGCATAGTCGAACTCACCGTCAACCTGTCTGAGACCATCAGACATCTCACCGCCGTTAAGAACGATTGTGCCGTTGAAGTCTGTGTCAGCGATCTGGTTGAGCTCGTCGTTAAGCTGATCGAACTCGAGCTGGATAGCTGCACGGTCAGTAGCGTTGTCGTATGTACCGTTAGCGGACTCAGTAGCGAGCTCCTTCATTCTCTGAAGAATAGCGTGTGTTTCCTGAGCAGCACCCTCAAATGTCTGGATCATGGAGATACCATCCTGAGAGTTTCTCTTAGCCTGGTTGAGGCCACGGATCTGAGATCTCATCTTCTCGGAGATTGCGAGACCTGCAGCGTCATCGCCTGCGCGATTGATTCTGTAACCGGAAGAAAGCTTCTCAGAAGACTTCTTGAGACCGTTTACGTTTACGTTCAGCCTGTTGTACGCGTTGAGCGCGTTCATGTTATGCTGTACTACCATTCCTGCCATAATAATTTCCTCCTTGATTTCGCACCCCAGTATCGGAATTCCTTTCCTGTCGGGGTGAGTTTAAAGTAATAAAATTTCGTTGTCCTTTCGGTCTGCTCATTTTCCTTATGTACACTTAGGAGCCTGTGCGTTCCTCAAAGACCTTAGCTTAAAAGCTTTTTGCTTTTCAGCTATCACGTATATTATATCGGCCGATTTTCCAAAAACTTTAGCGTTTTTTTGAAAAATTTTAAAATTTTTTTGAATTTTTTATGTATTGTGCTTTTATACCCTCTACATATAAAAGAAAATACCACCAAACAGCGGTTTATGAAAAAATGTTAAATCCCCTGTAGCTGCAACTACAGGGGTTTTTTGCGTTTGCTTTTGTTAAAGTCACAGCGACAGATTTCTCCACACGCGCGCTGTGGTGTTTTTTTCCGACAGCATAACAGAAATTATGTCGCTCATGGTGCAGAATATTTCGTCCTCGTGCTTTGCGTTAGCCGCCGCGCCGTCTGCAGCGATCCTTATTGCCTTTGCAAAGAACAAAAAACAGCTTAGATTCTCCGATATGGTGAGGTCGCTGTCCCAGCCTGTTATCATCCACTCCCAGAACGCGGCTTTTATTATGTTATTCAGCGCGTATTGTCCGAATTTCTTGGTAAAACCGCCTCTTCTGCCGCGTATAAGCTCAATACTGAATATAGTATTAAATCTTTCGGCTGTGCCGTGTTTTATCGTTCCCTCCAGAGCAACGACCACCTGTTCAAATGCGGCTATCATATCAGCCGACGAAAACATATCCTTTATAATAAGGAAAAGCCTTGCTCTTCTTGCGCCGTCCTGCTCGGGGGAGACCACCGCGTGAAGCTCATGCGCAAGACATTCCTCTGTTTTCATGCAGCTTTTGCTGCGGCAGAGCATTTCCATCACGGCAAAACAGGAGGTCTTGCAGCTTCTGAGGATTATATCTCCGCATACACGTGCAATTTTAGGATATTCGCGGCAGGTGTAGGAAAGGTAGCTCTCTCCGACAGTTTTATGTATCTCGCAAAGACCTTTTTGTGTGAGAAACGGACATTTGCCGTTTTCGTCCATAACTATATGCTGATAATCTTCCTCGCCGCTGAAGCTTTCGGGAATTTTCTCGCAAAGCTCCTTATTTCCGCATGACCTGAGACGGTTTATCTCCTTTTCACGCCACACGACATTCCACCCCTGACAGCAATTTGCGGGGCATTTGCTTGCAAGGCATTCAAATTTATCTGTGAGAATGGGCTGAATAAGGCGCATTTCGTCCTCCTTAGTGCTAATTTAAAAGGCGGCTATTTTTCGGAGCCCTCAAGGAAATATGACGCCTCCATATCCGCCACCGACAGCGCAAACGCAAGCGGGAACATCTCAAGAGCCTTTCCAACAGAGTTTTTATCCTCTATTCCCGAAAAGCCCATGTGCCAGCGTATCGCCATAGCCTCCTCACGGGAAAGCCGCATAAAGCCGCTTACCATATACACGGATTTTTCACCGTGACCGTAGGGGAGAGTGTCGTTTATCTCATAATACGGAACCTTTTCCCACTGTCCCGTCTTTTCGTTTTTTGCGTTGCGGTAGCTTACACGATAGAAGTTTACCTTGCAAACATCGTGAAGCAATGCAACAACTGCGATTGTTTCGGCGCTAGCGGTGAGCTTATACTGCTCTTTTATCCGCGGGCGCTCCATATAATCGCAAAGGCAGTCGTAAACGTTGAGCGAGTGACGGAGAAGTCCGCCCTCAAATGCGTTGTGATATCTTGTGCTTGCGGGTGCTGTGAAAAAGTCGCTTTTGTTTTCAAGAAAATCAAGCAGCTTATCAGCGCCCTCGCGCTTTATATTCTCATTATATATATGTATAAATCTTTCCTTGTCTGTCATTCCTCAACCCTCAAAAGCCTTTTATGCTTCACGTCAAATGTGTATTCATATTTCAATCTCTTGTGGCTTCCGCTTCCATCATCTTTTGCAACGACTACTATCTGCTTCATTATTCCTGCTTCCTCCATAATAACGTGCGTACCAAAGGGAGCAACTTCTTTACCGTTTGCATAAATAGGTATCTCTGTCAGCTTATCGTCATATATTGCGAAATATCTTGCATACTGCGGAGCTTCAACCTCGGTTATGATATGAAAATCTATCTGTATAAGGTCGGGATATTCGTCCGCGCCGTACTGCTCTTTATTTGATAATATCTCGCAGCCGTAGGAAAGTCCGTCTGTCACGCTTTCAAGTATCAGAAAACGATCGTCGCGAGGCACGTTTATTTTCAGTGAATCTATTATCTCGCCGTCTTTTACAAGCTCCAAACGAAAATCTCCGTAAAGCTCGTCTTTGATATAAGTTGTGTCAATATCAACCTTTGCTTTGGAGTCAAGCTTTTTGCCTGAAATAATAAGATCGTAATATTCATTTTCCGAATAGATATCCGTTATTTCAAACGATAATCTATCACCGTCAAGCTTATCTGTCTGTTCGGCGGGAGGGATAACATCTTCAGGCTCTAATACTGTTTCAATGACAGTCTGAGTTGTGGTCTGTAAGGCGGTAGTGCTTGAAGCGGTAGTCTGTGTCGTCACTTGAGTAGTAGCAGTTGTCTGTGTGGTTACGGCTTCCTCTGTCTGTTTGCTGCTTTCCTCTTTGAGCTCGGTATTATTACAGCCCGTAAGAGCTGCTGTTAATATAATCATAAATAATACAGCATACTTTTTCATGTTTCTCGCCTCCCTATATATAAATATGTATGTTATATACATTATAATAGAAATACGTCTAAAAATCAAGCGGTTTTATATTTATTAATTTTTATTATTTCAACAATCAACCTTTATTTGTTAATAATTTTTGGTTTTGAGAGCAAATCAACCTGTTTTCAACATTGTTTTCAAGATTTCAACATAATAAATATTTGGTATTAAAATACGAAATATCAACATTTTCA
>JAZNTS010000061.1:0-3289 GCA_045591905.1 Oscillospiraceae bacterium
CTTAAGATCCGAGCAGCCGTTTACCGCACCAAGCGCGGAATCTTTAATGCTTTGTAACTGTTCTTTCATTATTTTTGTCCAATCCTTCCTTGACGGAAATATTTTTAGCCTGTCGGCATAATATACCTTTTACTTTACCAAAACATTATTATAGCATAAATTAACACGTTTTGCAAGTTTTAAGAAGCTTCCTTAGTTTCGGGCGAATAATCCGAAAAGCTTATAGAAAGCAGCGTGTTCTTATCGTTCCAACGACCGATGGTATATTCCATATACTTTTCGGGAGATACCTCCATGCCGTTTATACCTGTAACGGTAGCAAGCGCAGGAGGAAGATAACCTACAACAAGACGGTATGTGCCATTGTCCTCGGTCATCTCAACTACCTGAGGAGCGTAGGTCAGATATCTTATATTCTTGCTCGCGCTGTAAACGTGGTTTGCTTCATCGTAGGTGAATCGAACTTCGCCCGTACCCACAGACTGATGCTCAAGTGTTATTGCGCTTCCGAAGATCTCCTTGCAGGACGCGGTCACGTCATACTCAGGGATAACAAGCTCGCCTGTGCCGTTGTCATAGTGAGAAGTATCCTTTAAAATAAGTATATTCCAAATAGCGCAGGTCACTTTAGACGTATTGGGTATATCCTCTGTGCTCTCAAACGGAGCAATATCGTTTACTACGACCGGGAAAATGAACTGCTCAAATTCATTTTTCAGCGAAGTGTTATCCAAAAGCTTTGCAGTGAAATCAGCAACAAAGCCAACAGTAGAAATACAGCCGATAATTGCCATGACGATCACAAATACAGCAAAGCCGAAGAAAAAACGTCTTTTCTTCTCGGTCTGAGGTATCTCGGGAACAGCCTCGTCGGGGTTTTCTCCGCCAAGCTCCGCGATATCACCCTCAATATCGTTATCATCATCAAGCGAACCTAAAAGCTGATTTATTACTTTATCGCCGTTTCGGTCCAAAGGCTGCGATGAGCCTTTCCTTTTCTTTCTTGCCATTGTTTATCCTTTCGGTTATCCTCTGATCTGCCCGTTTCCGTTGATCAGATATTTATATGTTGTAAGCGCTTCAAGTCCCATCGGGCCTCTTGCATGAAGCTTCTGCGTTGAAATGCCTATTTCAGCGCCGAGACCAAACTCAAATCCATCTGTAAATCTGGTGCTTGCGTTTACATAAACAGCAGCCGCGTCAACCATCTTCTGGAACTTATCAGCGTTATTCAGATCAGATGTTATGATACATTCACTATGCTTTGTGCCGAAACGATTGATGTGCGCGATAGCTTCGTCAACGCTGTCGACGATCTTTGCGGAAATTTTGTAATCAAGGAACTCAGTTGCAAAATCGTTGTCATCAGCGATCTTTTCAACATTAATAAGCTTTGATACACCCTCATCGCCGATAACGCTAACCTTATCCTGCCAAAGAGCACTGATCTTCTCGAAGAAAGCAGGAGCAGCGTCCTTGTGAACGATCACGTTTTCGATAGCGTTGCATACGGAGGGACGCTGAGTTTTAGCGTTGTTTACGATATTCACAGCCATTTCGATATCGGCGGTCGCATCAACATAAACGTGGCAGTTGCCCTCGCCTGTCTGAATAACAGGGATAGTTGCGTTCTCGATAACGGTACGGATAAGTCCGCCGCCGCCGCGAGGAATGAGCAGATCGATATACTTGTTGAGCTTCATCATTGCATTCGCAACGGAACGCGAGGTATCCTCAACAAGCTGGATAGCATTTTCATCAAAGCCGCAGTCCTTAACGGCGCCGCGCATGAGCTTTACAAGCGCCTTGTTAGAATTGATAGCGTCGCTCCCGCCTCTGAGGATAACTGTATTACCCGCCTTGAAGCACAAAGCTGCCGCATCAACCGTTACATTGGGACGGCTCTCGAAAATAATGCCGATAGTGCCGATAGGAACACGCTTTTTAACCACGCGAAGCCCATTTGCAAGCTCGCTGCCGCCGATAACGGAGCCGATAGGGTCAGGTAAAGCAATAACGGTGTCAACACCCTCTGCCATGCCCTCAATCCTCGCCTCGGTAAGGGTCAGACGGTCGATCATAGCCTTACTCATGCCGTTCTTTTCTGCCGCGGCGATATCAAGAGCGTTAGCCTCGATAAGAACCGCGCTGTCACGGCGAAGTCGCTTAGCTATCTCAGCAAGAACTGCATTTTTCTCGGAAACCTTTAAAGATGTGATAACAGGCTCGGCTGTCTTAGCCTTTAAGCCGAGTTCTTCAATATATTCCATACCCAGACCTCACATTCTGTTAGCTTTAAAATATGTACACTTGGCTTCACCCTCGAAAAGCTCATAGAGCTTCTTGGGATCATCGCCGTTTATTATTATAGTATCAATGCCCGCCTCGGTAGCTATCTTTGCAGCCTCTATCTTCGTCAGCATACCGCCTGTGCCAAGATTGCTTCCTGCGCCTTGAGCTACAGAGATTATCTCGGGAGTGATCGCATCAACTTCACTTATCAGCTTTGACTCAGGAAGCTTTGGGTCACCGTCATAAAGTCCGTCAACGTCAGTGAGCATGATGAGCAGATCAGCTTCACACAGCGACGCAACAATAGCTGACAGCGTATCATTCTCATCAAAATCAAGCTGCTTTATGGAAACAGCGTCGTTAGCGTTTATTATCGGGATAACTCCCATCTCGAAAAGCTTTGTAAACGTATTGACAACGTTGAACTTGCGCTCTGAATTGGATATTACATCACGGGTGAGCAAGATCTGCGCAACCTTATGATTGAATTTACCGAAATTTTCGCTGTAAAAAGTCATAAGCTCAGACTGACCGATAGCGGCACAAGCCTGTTTTGACGGCATATCTGTCGGCTTTTTGGGAAGTCCTGCTCTCGCAGCGCCAACTCCCTGTGCGCCCGAAGTTACAAATACGACCTCTTTGCCCGAATTTTTGAGGTCGGACATCACTTCAATAAGCTCATAGCACTTTCTTATATTAAGATGACCTGTGTGATAGGCAAGCGTTGAGCTTCCGACTTTTATAACTATTCGCTTTTTATCTGCAAAACAAGGCAAGATAATTCCTCTTTTCATATATGATCTGCGTATAAACGTACATTTTATATTATATCAAATTTACTCAAAAAAAGCAATAGAATTTAAATAATATCACATAATTTTTACTTCACATGGTTTTTTCAACAAAAAATAGACGTAATTTTATGCGAATTATATAAAAACCTATTGATTTTTTTGTGATGTTATGATATAATAATTAAAAAAAATTAAGTATTTTT
>JAZNTS010000062.1:0-5558 GCA_045591905.1 Oscillospiraceae bacterium
TGCGGCTTTTGCGCCAAATTTATTGAACGGCTGAAAGGACGGCTGCCGCCGTCAGTGCCTGTCGGCACATAAACGCTTGCGCGTTTGCTTTCATGGTATAATTAAATAGAATAACTGTATGAACAAATTGATTTACGGACATGACAGCTACAAGGAGATGATAAAATGAATGTAATGCCGCAGGTGTGCGGAATTATCGTGCTTATCACGATAATAATATTTCACCTGCTTCAAAAAAAGCTGTCCTTGCGCACAGAGATAAGCTTTTTCCTGATGCTGCTGATAATGCTTCTCGTTCATGTTCTTGATATTTTTTCACTTATCGCCATCAAAAACAGCGAAACTATATCACCTATAATACTTAATGCGGCGTGTAAAGCGTATCTTGTTTCGCTGCAGCTTGTTATTTCGTCTACATTTTTCTATGTAAGTCAGGATATATTCAAAAGCCACAGGCTGCTTATGCGAAAGACAGTACCGTATGCGGTAGCTATAGCAATTGCTATAATAGGTGTTCTTGTGCTTCCGTTTGAGCATCATTATGACCAAAGCGGGATCTACACCTCAGGTCCCAGTGTGTATCTCACATATGCGTCGGTATTTCTGTTTGTTATCGTGATAATCTTCAGAATGGTGATATACCGAAAGAAGATAAATCCCGACAGACGCATCGCTGTTCTTATATGGATGGGAATGTGGATGCTGGAGGCACTTATACAGCTTATTTTCCCGAGCCTGCTGCTTGCAAGCTTCACGGGAAGCATCGGTATGATGATACTTTATATCAAGCTTGAAAATCCCGGACTAAGTATTGATAAGCAGAGCGGTATGTTCAATCAGAGCGCGCTTATTGAATTTATAATTCAAAAATACGCAAGTGAAACAAGCTTTTCTGCGATAATGTTTCAGCTTGACAGCGAAGCCGACAGAATGCGCGGCAGCAAATTCAACTGGGTCAATGCCGTTGAAACACTGCACGCAAAGAACGCGCTGCTGTTTAGAAAGACCGAGTATGAGGGAGTTTTGATATTCCTCGAAAAAGACGACGCGGTACAGTGGCAAAACGAGTTTTTCTCAGAGCTTAGCAGAAGCCGCGGCACAAATGCTGTGTGCCTTAAAAATGCGCTGTGGGCAAGCGTCAATGATTCTAAGTCGTTCACAGACCAAGATGAGCTGTTTTATTTCGCAAGGCATTTCACGGCATACAGAAAGACCGAAAACGAGTATGGAATAAGCAATGTTATCGGTGATGAGAAAACCCTGAACGATATGCGCACCGAGATGGGAATGGAAAAGCTCATGGACAAGGCGATTTCTGAAAATACTGTCGAGGTGTTCTATCAGCCTATCTATTCCACTGCCGAGAAGAAATTTACCGCTGCCGAGGCACTTGTAAGACTGCGCGATGAAAACGGAAAGATAGTGCCGCCGGGTATGTTTATTCCCATCGCTGAAAAAACGGGAAAGATACTTGGGCTTGGAAATGCGGTGTTTGAAAATGTCTGCCGTTTTATAAGCGAAAGACGTCCGTGTGAGCTTGGCGTTGACTATATTGAAGTAAACCTTTCGGCTGTGCAGTGCTCGGACGAGCATCTTGCCGACACCTACATAGGGATTATGGAGAAGTACGGCGTAGGTTCCGAGCAGATAAATCTTGAAATAACTGAGTCGGCTCAGCTTAAGCGCCGCGATATATTTGCCGATAACCTTGAAAAGCTGAAAGCGTATGGCTTGAGCTTTTCTCTTGATGACTTCGGCACAGGTCATTCAAATCTGAACTATATCGTTGAAATGCCTGTTGACGTTGTTAAATTCGATAGGGATATGACTAATGCTTTCTTTGTCGATGAAAAGGCGCGCTATGTTATGGAAGCAGCCATGCAGATGATACACGGCATGGGATTGAAGATAGTTTCCGAGGGTATCGAAACCAAGGAACAGTGCGAAAAGATAATCGAGATGGGTATATCCTATATTCAGGGCTATTATTTCTCAAAGCCTGTCCCCGAAAACGAGTATTATGATTTCGTGGCAAAGAATAACTGCTGACAAACGTTCAGTAAAGCTGCTGTGCATTTTCTGCGCAGCGGCTTTTATTTTTGTATAAGCGGTTGCAAAAAGCCGTGAAATAGGTTATAATCATATTAAACAGAGCGGCTTGCCGCGGCGTTCAACGCAGCAAGGGCGGCAAATCCGCCTGCTGTTAAGTGGGAGATTTTAACTCCCACTTAATAGCGAATGTCCTCCACCGCTTAAGCGGCGGGGGACATCTTGCCATGCGTTATATCTTAGGTTTAGGAGAGAAAAATGAGTCTTTGTCCACACTATAAAAAATGCGGCGGCTGTCAGCTTCAGAACATGACCTATGAAAAGCAGCTAAGCTTCAAGCAGGTCAAGGTGATACGTCTGTTGGGAAGATTTTGCCATGTAGATGAGATAATCGGCATGAAAGAGCCGTTCCACTACCGTAATAAGGTGCAGGCTGCATTCGGAACAAAAAACGGAAAGATGATATCGGGCGTATACCAGTCCTCAACTCATAATATAGTGCCCGTTGATGATTGCCTTATCGAGGACGAGATAGCTGATAAGATAATCGTAACTATAAGAAAGCTCGCTGTAAGCTTCAAGCTGAAAGCGTTCAACGATGTGACTATGAAAGGCTTTCTGCGCCATGTGCTGGTAAAGCGCGGCTTTTTAAGCGGTCAGGTCATGGTGGTGCTTGTCACCGCTTCGGGTGGATTTCCCTCTCAGCGCTCGTTTGTCAATGCGCTGTTGCAGCGACACCCCGAGATCAGCACTATCGTTCGCAATATAAACGATAAGCACACGAGCCTTGTTCTCGGCGACAAAAGTGAGGTGCTGTTTGGCAGCGGCTATATCGAGGAGCAGCTTTGCGGACTTACCTTCCGTATCAGCCCCAAGTCGTTCTATCAGATAAATCCTATTCAGACCGAGGTGCTGTATAATACGGCGGCGGAGTTTGCGGGGCTTACGGGAAGCGAGAGGGTTATCGACGCATACTGCGGTACGGGCACAATAGGACTTATCATGTCCAAAAACGCAGGCGAGGTCATCGGCGTGGAGCTTAACAAGGACGCGGTAAAGGACGCGAAATTCAATGCCGAGGCGAACGGCGTGAAAAATATTCAGTTCTTCTGCGGTGACGCAGGCAAATTTATGGTAGAGATGGCGGAAATTGGCGAAAACGCCGATGTTGTAATAACCGATCCGCCGCGCGCGGGCTGCAGCCTTGATTTTCTGAAAAGCCTTATAAAGCTCGCACCGAAGCGCGTTGTGTATGTTTCCTGCAATCCCGAAACGCTTGCGCGCGACCTTGGATTTCTCACGCGAAAGGGCTACAAGGCAACAAAGATACAGCCTGTGGATATGTTCCCGTTTACGGAGCACGTGGAGACGGTCGTGCTTTTAGAAAAAGCAGCGCCGCGAAATCGAGCTGATAAAAAAGAATGATCCCATATACAACAAATGGACCTGCGATAGCCGCAGGTCCGTTTTTGTTATTGATATATGTTATCGAAAACTATCGTATAGCTGTCAAGCGCCTTGCTTCGCGGGATTTCGATGCTAAGCTCATAAGCCGCCATATCATCGGTGCCGACCTCGGGTGTGATTCGTTTTACGATTATCTGTCCGTCCTCGGTTATACCCATGAACTCGTGTCTGATAGAGCCGCTGCCCTCTTCAAAGGCAGTCAGAACGAGTATGCTGTCCTTGAAAAACTCCTCGTTGTATCCGATATCGAAATCAATCCCTGGCATATGCGCCATGTAGTACAGCTTAAGCTCGTCAAGAGAGCGTATCACCTGCAAAGGATATATGCTGCCGTCATAAAAGCCGTCAAAACGATTTATCTCAGCTTTGGGCTTGTAAAGCTCATCAGCGTTGTAAGCGGGAGTTGAGGGGAGCGGCGCAAGCTCGAAATATTCGTCAGCGTACGCTGAAAAAACATATACACATTCACCATCGGGGAAGCTTACATTAACACTGTAGATATCGCCTAAAGCGTTTTCGGGGAATGCAATAGTGCCGATGGGGTCGAACTCTACTTCCACGCAATCTCCGTCCTTGTTCCACACTAACACAGAAGTTATCTTGGCGTCTTTGGGTAGGGAGATGGAGGCGGACACAGCTTCATTGATATTAAACGTAGGCTCAAGCTTAAGCTGATATGGCGCCGGGCAATCAGCACATAAGGTGGTAAGATTGCCGTTATCGTCCTTGTATGTCCACATAAAGCCGCATTGCACAAGCGGAAGCTCCGTCATGTTGTCGTCATTTTCGGTGTAGTAGCCGAGTGTGAGCTGTGGCGGCTCGGGAGTGGTCTGCGGCGGATATGAAGAGGTGTTTCCGATATGCTCGACGGGTTTGTTGTCGGGGTTATATTCCGCAGAGGAATGCGGCTCGGCAGGCGTAACGCTTGCTGTTTCGCCGCTAACATCCTTTGGCTCGGAGCTGCTCTCGGTCTTGAAAATGTAATCGCAAGTGCCGTTTTCATATTTCACCGTTATGCTGTAGATATCGCCGATAGGCTCATCGGGAAGAATTATCTCGCCGTCCTTGGTGAACTCAACGTCCATGCTCTCGTCACCGTTCCAGCACTCAACTCTTACGATAGTGCTGCCGTTTTTTAGCAGCGCCTTGGGAGCTTTGGCAAGCCCGTCTGCCGTAAAGCTTGCACTGATATTCTTGAAATTACCGGGTACGTCACAGCAAGCCTTAACATCGGCAGAAGTGCCGTCGCCGTTGTCATAGCTCCATGTGTAGCTGCCCTTGGTCAGTATCATGCAGGAAACAGTCTCTCCAAAATTCACTTCAAGCTGAAGCTGGGGAGGCTCCTTTTGTATCTGCGGTTCGGCGGGAGCTACACCCTCAAGTGCTATTTCGGTGATGGCAGCGTTGGATTCGATATCCGTATCATTCGCGCCGAAACCGCCCGCAGCAGCACCGCTCTCTGTTTTCACGTCATTAGACGCACAGCCGCTTAACAGCAGCACGGAAGCAATTGCAAATATCCAAAATCTTTTCATATATGTCAGTCCTTTCATGTGGCGGCGTAATTGCCTTTTTCGTATGTAACACCGCATTAAAGCGGAAAAGGTTGCAAAATTTTTCCGCATTTTGAAATTAATTTTTTAAGCGCTCTGAAAAGGGCGCTTTTTTATGTAAGCATTTCAGTAAAATGCACAGACTTGTGTGTTAATCTTCTGATGAAAAGGAGCGTGATGCGTAATGGACGCCGAAACGTGGTCTATGGTAGTTGGCGTTATACTCACGCTTGCGGGCGTGTTCGCCATGATGAGAGGGGGTGAGGACTAGTGGACGAAATTGAGCTGCGCGAAAAGATAGCGCGAATAGACGAGCGTAGCAAATCCAACACGCACAGGCTTGATAGCGCCGAAAAAAAGCTTGAAGAAAGCGAAAAGCTGCTTAACACTATCGCTTTGGTAGCACAGCGGCAGTCCGATATGGACGGCGATATCAAGGAGATAAAGACCGAGGTAAAGACCTTGACAAGCAAGGCAGGAAAGCGCTGG
>JAZNTS010000063.1:0-2241 GCA_045591905.1 Oscillospiraceae bacterium
CCTAAAACATAATATTTGCCTCGTAAGAATAATATCAACTATCACTAACCGAAACCTCGGCGCATGATACCGTGGTTTCCCAATATACGAGGTGTGAAAATGGAAGAAACCAAAAACAACAACTATGCATTTCTCCGCGGAGTTCCTCAGCACACTCCGCAGTTTTCCCATGAAGCACGCGGCGAAAAATTCTACCGTTTCCCTATCGAGGTGTGCCGCCTTTCAGGCGCAACGGACGTTATAAACATAATCGCCCGCGATGATGTTCTCGACGCTCTTGAGCCCAACGGCTGCGGCAAGCTGTGTGTCGAGGGCGAGCTGCGCTCGTTCAACAACAAAAGCGGCGTCGGCGCAAAGCTCCTCATCACTGTTTATGCCAAAAAGCTCTGGTTTGACGACGAGGAAGACGAAAACATAATCGAGCTTCGCGGAACCATCTGTAAGGAGCCTACTCTTCGCACAACTCCTATGGGACGCGAGATATGCGACCTCATGGTCGCCGTGAACCGCCGATATGGGCGCAGCGACTATCTCCCCTGCATCTCATGGGGCGCGCGTGCCCGTGAAGCATCTACATGGCCCGTCGGAACGGGTGTTACCCTCACAGGAAGGATACAGAGCAGAGAATACACAAAGACTGTTGACGGCCAAACCGTCAGCAAAACCGCTTACGAAGTCTCGGTTATAACAATAATCGAAGATCAGGACTAGAAATACTCCGGCAAAATCGCGTTGATGACAGAGCCGATAAAAATTACATTTCCGCATACATAAAGCCACAGCAGCAAAATTATAACCGATGCAAGCGAGCCATAAACAAGCGGATATCTTGCGCTCATTCCTATAAAGTACGAAAAGAACATGCTCACAGCAACCATTGTCACGGATGCAAAAACCGCACCCGGAACAACACTGACAGTGCTGTTCTTCGGCTCTGTCAGCCTGTAAAGGGCGTATATGATGACAAGCAGCAGGCAAAACAGCAGCAAAAATCTCGCCCAGCGCCAACTTTGTGAAATGTTCAGAAATGTGATGTATCTGTCAGCCGCGCGGATAAACCAAGTACCCGTCACCATCACTATAACGGCGAAATACACCGCCGCCAAAAACAGCAGCGAAAACACGAACGAGAAAACGAGCGTAAACACCCCCGTAAACCGCGCCACGCCCATTATCTCGCTTATCTGCCCGTGCAGCGTTCTGAATGCCGCGGCCGACGATGTTGCCATCGCAATTATCGCACCCCAGAGCATAGCCTTGCTTTTGTTGAGCGAAACATAACCGATGTAGTCAAATATCGTCTCCAGCATTCCCTCGGGCAGTATCCCTTCGATTAGCGCCGCGATCTCCTCGGGAGCAGGAAACAAGCTCCCAAGCATTTCATAGAGACATATAAGCATCGGAAATACACTCAGCATTAAAAAATATGCCAGCGCTGCTGACGCTCTGGACACCCGCTTTCGCAGATATATCTCCAGCACATTCGCCGCAAAAGCTAATAAGCTCCCGTTTTTCAAGGTCATCACTCCCCGATAGTACATATTATCAATACTATCAGAAGCGAAAAATGTAATTTGTCGAAAACTAAAAGCCTGACTTTAGTATAAGTCAGGCTTTTAGTTCGTCTTATCCTCTTTTATCAGGTTAACCGCTTCAAACGCCTCCATCTGTACGCCATCTTTGAATTGCGAAAATAATCTGGCTGCAGCTTGTTTTGTAACATATTGTTGTTGTTTTTTGTGTTATTTAGTCGTATAATTGGTATGAATGTACAGTGTGCACCCGAGAATTCCCGTTATTTTTGCAATCGCCTGCACAAATTCAATCACCTGCAAAAGAAAGACGAGGTCATAACATGAATAAAATGATGAAAGCAGCCAAAGTACGGCTATTCACAACCATCAATGTCATTTTCCTTGCGCTCACCCTTGTCCTGTCCATTCTCAACATATTGGCATGCGGTCACCTCAACGATGCGTATCTCGCACAGATGGGCTATACCGACCATCTTTCTACGTTTGAAGACGCATCCGCTTATCTGACCGACGAGATTCGTTTCTACGCCGTCACAGGCGACAGCTCTCATTACGATAATTATATGAAAGAGCTTAACACCACTAAACGCCGTGAAAACTCCATCGAAGCAATGAGGGAACTCGGACTCACTGCGCAGCAGGAAACCGTTCTCAAGGAGGTTGACGCCCTGAGCAACCGGCTTGCATCGCTTGAGAACGAAGCCAT
>JAZNTS010000064.1:0-7490 GCA_045591905.1 Oscillospiraceae bacterium
GCTCCCTCTGTAAGCTCAGGATAAGTACGGATTTCAGACAGGTCGCCGTCAAATGCTCCGTCTGCGAAATTAAAGGAGTTCGGCATTTTCTCGGGAATATCATGCTCGTTTGAGGCGTAGGTCATCGAAACTCCTACGCCGTCATTGAAACGGCTGTCAAGGCATATCTCAACATAACTGCAAGTAAGAGTGTGACGAGCGAGAAATACCTCTGTCTGCTTGGGAAAACCTCCGTCTGATATCACGCTGCATCTGCCGTTTTCGTCAAATAACAGCTTAACCTTTGCGTTCACAACACCATCTGCAAGCACATCGGAGTATATCTCAACTGCAGTGTTATACATTTCCTCCACAAGCGAGTTTTCGGCAGTATGCGCATATTTGTTACTGTCGGAAAACCAAAAATGAAACTCCGTGTCATAAGTGTTTTCTGCGGCGGCTTGTGTTGCTTCTTGTGTAGACTCCTTTGCTTGTTCGGAAACGTCAGCCTGCCTCGAGGCACAGGAGCTAAGAAGTATGATTGATATTAAAAGCGGAAGTATTTTTTTCATGGCGTTCTCCTTAATTAATAACTATAATTATTTTAGCACTAAGTCACAGCAAAATCAATAAATATGACAAAGCTGTAACCATTTGTAACCACATTGTAACTTATTTTAATTATAGTTCTGATATTCGGCGCTGTCAATTACCGCTTGGAACGAAAACACGCCATTTTGGAACAAACGGCATTTCAGCTTATATGAGACGGTTGAAAAAATCCACGGAATGTGCTAGAATTTAGCTGAGGCGGTGATATTATGACAATTGCAATATGCGATGATGAGCAGCATTTTCTTGGTCAGCTAAAGGGGCTGTTGAACTCCTGCTGTGATGGGGCGGATAAACTTATTATTGAAGAATTCAGCAGCGGTGAGGAGCTGCTTGAGGATTTTTCCCCGAACAAATACGACGCGATCATACTGGACATAGAAATGGGCGGTATAAGCGGAATTGACGCTGCACAGCAGATACGCCTCCGTGACAGCGGTGTTATCATTGCGTTCCTCACAAGTCATCAGGAATTTGCGATACACGGCTACGAGGTCAATGCATTTCGCTATATCCTCAAAGGGCAGCCTGAGCAGATGTTCCGCAGACAGCTTTTGTCGATCATAGGCGAGTATCATCAGACGCACATATCATACCCGATACAGTGCAGAAATGAGCTGCACAATATCTCGGTCAGTGATATCCTTTATTTTGAGGTGTTTAAGCGTACCATCGTTCTGCATACAGAAAAACAGCAGTATGAGTACTACGGCAGGCTGTCGGATATTGAAAAGGATAACCGCCTTATCGGGTTTGTAAAGCCGCACAAAAGCTATTATGTGAACCTAAGCTTTGTTGAAAGCGTAAAGCCGACCGAAATAGTAATGAAATACGGCTCAGTGATACCTCTAAGCCGAAATATGCGACAGTATGTGACGGATCGTTTCCTTGCATTCCTGACAGAGAGGTGCTGATTTGAAAATAGACATATTCCATGCTTTTGAGATAGTTAATTCTGTCATAGAGATACTGATTTTTGCTGTATTTCTGCCAAGGATATTTCAGCGGAAATACTCTGAAAAGCTGCCTTATCTGATCGGCTACACAATTGCGATAATAATCCAATCTTTAGTATCTTTGCTTGCTCCACAGCCTTATGTAAGGATCGCTGTGACTTTCGTTTTGCTGATTTCATTGTGTTACTTACTTTACAAAGGTTCTGCAGTATCCAAGATATTTGCCACACTTTACTGTATCATGGTGATCTTTCTGTCCGAGGCGATATTTGTAGGACTGCTTACTTTGATAGGCATGGGAAGTCCTACCTCCATGCTGTCAGCGGGTTCTGAAAGGGCGCTTGGTATGCTTGGAACGAAGTTGTTTGATTTCTGGATAATAGTGTATTCCTGCAAGATCTTCAAAGGCAAGGTGCGCAGTCTGCCGATAAAACATTGGCTTCTTATAATCCTCATGCCGATCATCAGCGGATTATTGCTTTATCTGGTCTTTCCCTCTGACAACTCATCAAGCGGAGAGGTTTTGGTATCGGTATTCGCTATGCTCGGGCTTCTTTATTTCAATTTTTCGGTGTTCAATTATTTTGAGAGTTTTGAGTCACAAATTCGACTTGCGGCACTGGAACAGATCATGGAGCACGAAGACGAGAACTATCGTACGCTTACCGAATCTTATGAGGAGATCAGAAATATTAAGCACGACCTTAAAAATCAGACATCTCTTTTGCACGATCTTATCAATCAGGAGAAATACGCACAGGCAAAGGAGCATATTTCACAACTGTACGAGACGGTTGAGCGAACTACATCAATGTGCTGCACGGGAAATCCGGCAGTTGATTCGATAATCAACCTGAAAGGCGATCTGGCGCGTTCACAGGGGATATCCTATATGATAAAGCTAAAGCTCACAGAGATCACCTGCGACACAGTGGGCTTGTGCAGAATACTCGGAAACGCCCTTGATAATGCGATAGAGGCTTGTGTAAGGTCAGAAAGTACAGAGCGCTGCGTGTGTCTGATGCTAAGTAATCAGAATGACCGCCTGCTTATCTGCATTGAAAATACCTCGCTGCCTGTGGATACAGAAGATCTCACAACGTCAAAGCAGAACAAAGCTGTCCACGGAATAGGCTTACAGAGTATTCGGCGTACAGTATCGCAGATGGGCGGAAATATGAGCTGTGCTTATAGTGATGGATATTTTACGATGAATATTCTGATTTAAATTTATAAAGCTTAGATTAATAATCAGAGCACAATTTGCTTTATCTAACTGCCTCAAGAGCAAAATTATATTATTAGGTGCTAATAGAAGCAGTAAAGAAGTAAAAAACAGGCAGCTCATTTTGAGCTGTCATGTGCTTTTCAGGAGAAATGTTAAAGTCTTGTTAAAGCGGAATATATTAAAATTTTTTATTGGATATGTTATTCGGTTTATCTTTGTGGTAACCAAGCCGATTAAAGAGAAGATTTACTACAGAAATGTTGTTTGGACAAAACCGCGTAATATAACAAAACGGTATCGTACACAAAGCACGATACCGTTTTTTACTGTTTGAGTTTTTTATTCTATTGCCCTCATTTCCTCGCTAATTGAATTTTTGTTGAAGCCCGAAAGGGAAGAGAAAGCGGTGATGATACCTGCGAGAAATACGGGTATAAGGATCAGCAGCACCGCGATCACAGGGGTCGTATAGGAGAACTCCGGCGCTCCTGCTTCTTGTCCCGTCACAAATCTGGTATTGATAAAAAACGCAAGCGGCTCGCAGATAAGCAGTGTCGCTATAGCTGAAACAACCGAATACAAACCGCATTCTATCAGCGTCATTCCCGTAAGCTGACCCTTTGTCATACCCAGCGCACGAAGCGACGCTATCTCACGGCGGCGGTTAAGTATTCCTGTCGAGATTATGTTCACTTCGTTTATAAGCGCTATCACGGTTATCAAAATTATTATTGCCGCGCTTATCACTCTCATTGCGCTGTTGAAGCGCTCTGTGTTTATCAATCCATCAATATCGCTGTAGATCAGAGTGAAATAATCAGTGTTTTCGATATAATCTCTGATAGAGATATCCGTTTTCTGAAGATCCTGCCTCTGCTTATCGCTAAGCACCAAATAATATGTGCCGCCGAACATAGCGCGTGAGTCTGTCGCTAACTTATCAAAATAATCCTCCTCGCAGCCTATCAAAGTAATTCTGCTGTCGCTTGCAAATCCAACAATCGGTGTTCCGCTGCCGATTATATTACCCTTTATTTCAGTAGTGATTTCATAAGCCTTTCTGTCATCATTGTAAGGAGAATACTCCATCAGCGTTGCGTTGTCGCCCTCTCTGAGATTGTTCTCAAAGACGATGCGGCTGGTAAAACCGCTGAAGCTGCCGTCTGTTGCATAATTTACGGGACATTCTCCCGCCAAAATATCTGAATACTCTGAACAATTTGTAACCACATAATTTCCGCCCCTTAGCTCACTGTAGGGGACAGGCGGGTTGCCGTTAAAAGCATAGTTGTAATATTCTTCGTTGAAATATCTTATATCAAGAAAAACATCATCATCATACCCTGTGTAATCAAAAAAGTTTTCGTGTAAAGCAAGCTCGTCGGGTGCTATACTGCAAAATTCCCTTGCGTCGATCTGTGCTAAACAGCCTGTGCCTTTTATCAGTTCATAACCCTCTTTTATGTATTCGGGTGAGTATTCTCTGTCATAATAAGTTTCGCCTACATTATTGCGTGCTGCCTGATCCATGAGATAGTGACAATACGGGTTAACTAAAGCGTCGCTGTTTCGGTAATATGCTATCACTTCATCGGTATAGGTGATGATTGATGTCATTATCACTGTCATAGCAAACGATAGGGTTATGGATACAACAGTGATTGCAAAGCGCTTTTTGTTTCTTCTTACGTTTCGTGAAGCAAGAGTTCCGACGATTCCGCCGAGCTTTCCGAGAATACGGCTCTTTTTTACCTTTTTTATCTTCTCTCCGCTGCGGCGTATTACCTCGACGGGCGGCTTTTTCGCAAAGCGCATACCTGTTCCGTATGCCGAAAGCATTACCCAAATAAGCGATGTTATTGCCGCTGCCGCCATATAGATAAGCGGCACAGAGAATACGGCGGCACTACCCTTAACGCCAAGAAGAGCAAGCAGTATATCGGTAGAAATAACCGAGTCAAAAATAATATAGCTTGCGCCAATTCCGAGGAGTATTCCTATCGGTATTGCAATCAGCGACAGTGTAATACCCTCCCATAGTATTATCCTTACAATCTGTTTTCTTGAAGCGCCGAGGGAGGCGAGTATACCGAACTGCATTTCTCTTTCTTTTGAGGAGATCTCAAATGCGGTGTCAATAATAAATCTTGCGCAGATTATAAAAATAAAGATGAATACATAGAGAAACGCAAAAACCATAACAAATCTTGCTTTGGAATGGACGCCTATAAGCTCGTAGAAGAGCAGTTCGCTGTTTATCTCGCACGGTACGTTAAATTCGTCGAGAAGATCACGGATAAGAGTTATCGGGTCGTGAACGTCACGGGTAAACAGCAGATATGTATCTGAGTATATATTTCCATCGCTGCCCTCAAAGGTCTTGACCTCTACCTTTTCAACAAATTCGTTATTCCTGAACAGCTCTATTTCTTCATCAGTAATATCGAAGACAGTTGCGTGCCATGGCCATCGCTCAAGGTTTGCGTTTTTCATCGTGTCCCAGTATGACGCAAACAGCGTGAAAACAACCGTAATAAACAGCACGGCTGCTGTTATGCTGAGTATTGTAAATACCGAATGCCGCTTTTGAGAGAGTATATATTTTCCTGCAAGTTTTTGTGAAAAGCTCATTTTACCACCTCGTCACGGATAATTCGTCCGTCTTCTATCGCTATAATACGGTCGCATTGAAGCGCTATATCCTCATCGTGGGTAATGATAAGCATAGTTTGTCTGAATTCCTTGTTGGACGTTCTTAAAAGCTCGATTATCTCGCGGCTGTTTTTGCTGTCGAGGTTTCCTGTAGGCTCGTCGGCAAGCAGAATAGACGGATTTGAAAACAAAGCTCGGCAGATGGAAACTCGCTGCTGTTGTCCGCCCGAAAGCTGCGACGGGAGGGCATTAAGGCGACCAGCTATGCCAAGCTTTTCCGAAAGCATCATCAGTTTTTTCTCGTCGGGCTTACGTCCGTCCATGAGCGTTGGGAGAGTGATATTGTCCTTTACTGAGAGTATCGGTATCAGATTGTAAAACTGATATATCAGTCCCACGTGCCGTCTTCTGAACACGGCAAGATGCTTGTCGCTCTGCTTGTAAACGTCCTCGCCGTTTACAAAAACCTTGCCCGCTGTCGGACGGTCAACGCCGCCGATAAGGTGCAGGAGGGTCGATTTTCCCGAGCCGCTTGGGCCGATAATTGCGGTCATCTGCCCCTCGGGTACGGTAAGGGATAGTCCGTCAAGCGCCCTTACCTCGTTTTCGCCTTTTCCGTAGACCTTTGTGAGGTCTTCTATTCTGAGTATATCCATATCGGAATGTCCTTTCGTGTTTTATTTGCTATAAGTATAACACAGTTTTATTACTTTGACGTGAATTTAATATTACAATTTTGTCACATTTGTTGAAAGTTCATTCTTATTATGTTATATTTATATTGGGGGCGAAAAAATGATAAATATTCTTTTGGTTGAAGACGATAACGAGCTTCGCAGCAGCTTGACGGAATTTCTAAAAGCCGAGGGTTATAATGTCTGTGGCGCGAATGGTCAGCGGGAAGCTTATTCCTATATTTCTGAGATGAATTTTGACTGCATACTGCTTGATATTTCTCTGGGTGACGGCAACGGATTTTCTATATGTGCACATATAAGAGGAATGTCAGATGTGCCGATTATTTTCCTGACCGCTTCAGCCGACGAAGCGTCCACTGTCGCGGGGCTTGAGCTTGGCGCAGACGATTATATCACGAAGCCGTTCCGTCCGCGTGAGCTTGCGGCGCGTATAAAAAGCGTGACAAGAAGAAATCGGACAGACAGACAAGACCTTTCTCTTGGGAATGTGCATATAGACATGGTAAAAGGTGCTGTATTCAAGGCGGGCGAGGAGATATTCCTTTCGGCGCTTGAATACAGGTTATTACTATTATTTGCGTCAAATAAGGGCAGCCTTTTTTCTAGGGATAAGCTTATTGATGAGCTGTGGACAGTGGGCGGAGAGTTTGTCAATGATAACACGCTTACCGTATATATAAAGCGTCTGCGTGAAAAGATAGAGGACGACCCTCAGAACCCGTTGCTGATAAAGACAGTGCGTGGTCTGGGTTACAAGGCGGAGGCGTGATATGTTGTTCAGAAATCCCGAAATAAAGAATGAGCTTATCATTGAAGCTGTCATTGTCGCGTTGTTTTCCGCGTTATGCTTTTACCTAAACATTATGGCAGGAGTTGCGGCGCTTGTTATGGGTGCGGCTGTTATCGTTGTCCATATTGCTTTTCATAAAAGGCGTTACAGCAAGCTTGCGGCACTTTGCGATGATATAGACAAGGTGCTGAACGGTGATGACAGCGTTTCGTTTTCAAGCTGCGAGGAAGGCGAGATAAGCATACTCAAGAGCGAGATACATAAGATGACGAAAAGGATTCGTGAGCAGAACTGTGCACTTAAAGCAGAGCGAGAGTACCTGAAAGACGTTCTTGCGGATATATCCCATCAACTTAAAACTCCGCTTACTTCAATGTCGCTTATTCTGACTGTCCTCAGGACAAAGGCGCTTAATGACAGGGAGCGTATAACAAACCTACGGAAGCTTTCGTTTTCTTCCGTGGTTGCCTGCAAAGTCGGTGGTGTTTCCACCCTTCCGAAATTCTTTTACGCTCTCTGCCCAGCATAAAAGAATAGACTTTTAGACATAGTAATTGTATCACTTACTGATATTT
>JAZNTS010000065.1:0-8135 GCA_045591905.1 Oscillospiraceae bacterium
ATATCCGCGAGCACGGAGTTCTCAGTGTTCCGCAAGCGCTGTATGTTGCGAAAAGTGTTGTTGGAGCGCTTGTTGTTGCGCACAGCGCCTCGATACTGCACCGCGATATTTCGCCCGATAACATTATCATCGGTAACGACGGAAACATAAAGCTTATTGATTTCGGCGCGGCTAGACAGGTCGTGGCTGAGCATTCCCAGAGCTTTTCTGTTATATTAAAGCCTGGCTTCGCACCGCCCGAGCAATACAGCAAAAAGGGAAATCAGAGCGCGTGGACAGATGTTTATTCTGTAGGAACAACGCTTTACTACATGATAACAGGAGATATTCCCGAGGACCCGTCGGCACGCTTTGACAACGACGACACATTTAACGAAAACAAGTTTGACATCGACCCTGCTCTGTGGGAGGTCATCGCAAAGGCGACCAAGCTTAAAGTTGAGGACAGATATCAGGACGCTTATGAGCTGAAAAAGGCGCTTGACCTTATCCCGACTGACACTGAGCCGCTTGTTATTCCCGAAGATGCGGAGCAGGAGAACGAGGAAGCCGCGCCCGAGCAGGATAGCCGTTCTGAGCTGACAGTTTCCATAAAGAAGCCGAAGCCAAAGCAGAGCTTCTGGAAGAAGCACCGCCGCACGTTTATTGAGGTGGTCTGCGGTCTGCTTGTTGTGGCGCTTGTAGTTCCGCTTGCGATAAAGGCATATACTCCTGTGGTGGCAGGCAATCCCCAGTCGGGCACGTCCGACACTTCGTCACAGCCGACAACCAGCGGCTCTGTTGCGGCGATAGGTAGCAAGCCTTCTCTTGAGGATATAAACTACTCGGGTCCGCTGTATACAGGGCTTGATGAAGGTGAACGTCAGCTTTACAGCGATATCTACTACGGGCTTATCAAGGACGAAAAGGAAATCGTTCTTGACACGCTTGTATACACGATAGACGATATAGATTATGTTTATAGCTGCGTTCTTAACGAACAGCCCAAACTTGTCCATACAAGAGGATACAACGTAAACTATAACGACCTTAACAACAACAAACAGCCCGACCCCGACGAGTATGTAAACTCTATCACTCCGATATATTCGGGCATCGACAGAGTGGAATACAACAATTACATATATGAGTATTTAAGGGATAATCTACATCATTTCTATGTAACAAATGTAGATGATAATAATTATGGTGAGGTAGAGGCGCTTAAATACTTGTATGACGATATCGCACTTAACACGACTGTATTATCAGGATATAATACAAGACCTTCCGCCTCCACCGCTTATGGTGCGATGGTCGACCGATACGCAGACAAGCTTGGCATAGCAAGGGCAGTATGCGATATAGCACAGCGCTTGGGGTTTGAAAGTTATGTACACGAGGGGTACGAAGCTGATGGCGACAAGATTGCGTGGTGCCGTGTGAAGATTGATGATACTTGGTATAAGATAGAGACTTATGCTGCGGCATATTTTGTACAGAATTGCATAACGGCGGTGCCTTTTGCAGAGGACGAACTGTGTCATTATGATTTTTTAATTATGGATGCGCCGTATATGGATACTTCACTAATAGACGAACGACAGCTCCATCTCTGGGACCTTGCCGGCAAGGTATACGAAACAGAATACGATACTATGTATTATTTTAAGGAACATCTCGGTGTGATGTATCATTGTAATTTACCCGAAACCAATTATGCCGCACTTCTTGAAGAAACAAAAAAACAGATTGACCAGAACAGCAATAAAGTCGATATCTATATATTGTCGCCTTTGGTGGATTCGTTGTGGGCAATAATGGAGGAGCAATACATCTCCGACCTTTCCGAGCAATACGGAATTACCATCACCGATTTCACGGGCGAGTATGCCGATGATTGTCTGCACATTACGCTGACTTAAAACAAAGAACTCCTCCCCTTTTTGGGGGAGGAGCTTTTGTGTTTAAACATTATCGCTGTTGTACCAAATGAAATCCACAGCGTCATAATAATCCATGCGGTGATTTATCGCATAGAACACTCTTGCGTCCACAAGATTTCTGACATAGAGCGTTGATTTCCCTGCAAGCTGCAGCAAATAGTTCATTTCGTCTATATCAAGCTTCAGTATCAGGCTTGTCTGGATAATGAAGTTCCTTGTGGGAGTGCGCTTTCCGTTCAGCACCTGATAACCGTAGTTGCGGTCAACATTTATCATTCTGATAAGGTCGGATTTTTTAATTTTTCTGTCGTCGATAAGTCGGTTAAGCACATCGGCAAGCTCAGGCGGAGCCTCATTCAATACCGTGCTCTCATCGAAAGCGCCGCGCTTTTTAAGTTCTTCCTCAAGCTCTACTGTCAGCAAAAAATCACCTCTTTCATCAGAAATCAAATCAATCCATTTTTATTATAGCATATTTTTCGTATTATTTCAATACAGATTACAGGCAACTGCGCAAGAAATTGCGTTTTTAATACAATTCAATGATTTTTCTCATATTTGCTTCACAGTCCTTGCCGACGTTGACGGCATATTGTCAATTGCTTTGCCAAAACGCAAAAGGCTCTGTCCAAATACAGAGCCTTTACGCCTTATTAAAGATATTTTAAAAGTTCATCGCGGATTTCGTCAAGTCGGCTGTCCGAGATACCGAAATCCATCTGCTTATAGTTCCATGCGCTTCGTGCGATACCGTGCTTTTCAAATACGCTGTTGATACATTTATACCATTTCAAAGTGTCCTCGGGGGAAACACAACTGATAACGCCGTACTCTCCGCAGTAAAGCGAAGTGTTATTGAGCCTTGCCGCTTCCAAAGCAGGCTTGAACAGCTCCTCAAAATATTCTGCGGTGATATTGCTTTCTTCAAAAGTAAAGCGTTCGTCTTTGTTTATTGCCTCAGTCCAGTAAGCACCTTGATGTGTGAATTTCAGCGGATCATAGCAATGGAAATTATACACTACCTTATCATCATAAGGCTTCACAAGGTCTGCGACTGCGGTTACGCTGTTGTTCCAGTAGCTCCCGACCAAGATAACAGTGTCGGGAGCATACTGCCTGATGCGGCGTATGCACTCGTTTGATATCCTGTTCCAAGCGTCAATGAAGCTCTTGTCGGTGACCTCGTTAAGCAGCTCAAATGCTACTGTGTCACTGAAATTTCCGTAGCGCTCAGCGAACTGCTCCCACAGTCGATAGAAGCGCTCCTGAAGCTCCTCGCTTTCAAAAAAGCCGCTCTCGTTCTCGCCGTAGCTATCAAAAGAAAAGCCTGCGGTCTTGTGAAGATCAAGCACTATGCGCAGGTCGTGCTTTTTGCATTGCTCAATTACCTTATCTATACGCTGAAAACCATCTTCTTTATATGTGCCGTCCTCATTTTCAAATACATTGTAGTCAACAGGTATGCGCACATGGTCAAGTCCCCATGATGCTATCGTTGCAAGATCGTGCTCCGTGATAAAATTGTCCAGCCTGTCCTTGCTGTAATCACACTGGGAAAACCAGCCGCCGAGATCAATGCCTTTATAAAAACCTTTGTTCCTTAACATATTCATTCAACCTTTCTGTTTTATTTGGTGATGATGATATCATAACACATATTTTGAAAACCGCATATCAAAAGTGCGCACTTTATATCACATTTTTGCGGTATTGCGCAGATATTTCACAACAATATTGTGATATAAACAGCATAATTTTAACATCACAAAAGTGATATAAATGATAAAATCATATCAATAAAGCAACACAAAGCGGAGGAGAAAACTATGAAATACTACAATAAGACCTTATCATTATTAATGGCGGCTGTTCTTCTGACAGGCTGCGCAAACGATGCGACCACGACTGTTTCCGAGCAGCAGACTTCAGCTTCAACCGCTGACACAAGCGCTACAGATGCCGTCAACGATTCTGCGGCTGAGGACGCTCCCGTTCAAGCTATCCCCGAGGGACACGCTTATGCAGAGTTCACTGACGGTATGCCCGAGAACTGGGAATGTGCCGACGGCTGGACTAACGGCAGTATGTTCAACGTCACATGGCGCAAGCGCAACGTTACCTTTAACGATGGCAAGATGCAGCTTACGATCAACAACGACATCACGCCGACTGTCGGCATACCGTATGCAGGAGGCGAGTTCAGAAGCCGAGAGTTCTATGGCTACGGAAGATACGAAGTCAGCATGAAGCCGATAAAAAATGACGGCGTTGTATCCTCGTTCTTCACCTACACAGGCCCCTCCGATAACAATCCTTGGGACGAGATCGATATTGAATTCCTCGGCAAGGATACTACGATAGTACAGTTTAATTACTTTACCAACAGCCGTGGAAATCACGAGTATATCCACGAACTCGGATTTGACGCAGCAGAGGATTTCCACACCTATGCATTCGAATGGCATGAAGATAAAATAGTGTGGTATGTTGACGGCGAAGAAGTCTACACCGCAACAGAAAGTATTCCTGTGACCGAAAGCAAGATCATGATGAACGCATGGTGCGGCAAGGGCGTGGACGGTTGGCTGAACGCTTTTGACGATACAAGTATGCCGCTTACAGCCGAATACGAGTGGGTAAGATTTACCCCGTTTGAATAAAATGCAGAACAGTCTGCGGCTTTTTAAGTCGCAGACTTTAGTGCAAAATTTCAAGCTTTACCATATTTAAGTTGCTTTTCCGACGAAAATATAGTAAAATAATTTTGAGGTGATGATATGGACATACAGAAAAAGCTTTCTCATGTGGAATTTCTTAACAGAGAATACAATGTTTCGCATTTATCATACGAGCGGGAGATGGCGTTTTTTCAAAGCATTAAGGACGGCGACCCCGAGGAAGCCAAGCGTCTTTTCAAGCCTTTTAACAGCAAGGATATGGGCAAGCTCAGTGATGACAGCCTGCGAAACCTTAAATATCACCTTACGATAACTGTGGCATTTATAACGCGATACTGCATAGAGGGCGGCATGGAGATGGAAGCGGCATATAATCTCAGCGACATATACATACGCAGCATTGACAAATGCCGCACAGAGGACGAGATAAATCTTCTGCACCGCGAAGTGGTGGACGACTATGCGCAGCGTATGCAGCTAATACGCAAACAGAACCGCTATCCGCGATCTGTTACCGTCTGCCTTGACTACATCTATGACAATCTGCACACCAGAATAACCCTTGAAAAGCTTGCTGATATAACGGCATTAAGCCCTGCTTATCTTTCAAAGCTGTTCCATAAAGAGGTTGGAATGACCGTTTCGGCTTACATCACCAAAAAACGTATAGAGGCCGCCGAAAATATGCTGAAGTTCTCTGAATATTCTTGCCTTGAAATATCGGATTACCTCTGCTTTAGCTCCGAGAGCCATTTTATTCAAGTGTTCAGAAAGCACACGGGCTACACGCCAAAAAACTTCAGGGAGCGTTTTTTCCGAACCCGAAAACCCGATGTATTTTGTTGACTTTTATACAGAAACACCCCCGAGCTTACTGTTCGGGGGTATCTCTTAGGTTATTTATTAGGAGTTTCCATGAAGCTTATTGATTACTTTCTTTTTCTACTAATTATCAAAGCACCTGCGGCAACAGTTGCGGCAGCAGCGGCAGCGGCAACACCCTCAACGCCTGTATCGGGATTTCCCTTATTGTCTTCTGTAGGAGCAGATGTGTCACCTGCATTATCAGCGGGAGCTTCATCGGAAACAGTCAGAGTTTCCAATGTAATGCCATGACCCATGAATGCAAGACCTGCTATCTCAACGTGCTCAGCATGAGCCTCGGGGATAGTAAATGTGATGGAGGTAGTATCGGGATCGATAACATAGGAGTCGCCCGCCTCAGATGTAGTAAGCTCTGTGATACCATCAACCAGAGGCCAACCCGCGTCATTTATCATAGGCTTTATGCACCAGTAGTTATGACCTTCCATGTCTGCAAGAGACTGATCCACAGTGTAAGTGATCGTGATATACGCGCCGTCCTGAACGCCAATAAGTTCAGTTCCCGGTACTGTCGTGTTCGCGCTCCAGAAGATGTTGAGATCGGTATTCAGATCATAAGCGGAAGCGCCAACCGCGAGAACTGCCGCAGCACATACGGAAGCTGCGATGCCTGTTATAAGCTTTCTGAGTTTCATAATGTAAGATCCTTTCGTTAGTTTTTTTGGATAACGCCGTATCCTTTCTGTGATTACATGATAACAGAAAAAACGTCTTGCTTATATCATAAAAATGATGTTTTTGTCAAGTTTTTTATCTAAAATGCGGAGCCCCGCAATTAGGTTAAAAATCTGATATAAAGTGTATGATTGTGTTATTCTTGAGGCGTTGTTTGGTGTATTATGTGATTACAGCAAACAACAACTGAAAGGACGGTTTACGATATGAAAACATTTAAGAAGATCACATCTGCGGTACTCGCGATTGCCAGTGTTCTGACTATTACCGCGTGCGAGGACACCCCTGCTGTAAGCACTGCTCCAAGCGGAACATCAAGCGCACCTGTTACTACCGCCTCAACAACTAAGGCTACCATGAACGAAGAGGACGCTTCCAAGGTCGCAGAAATAGACATTGGTGCCAAGAAGCTTGAAAACGGTACTGTAAAGTTTCTTTCCTCATGGGATATCAATCCCACAGAGGGCAACCCTGTTCCGGTGTCGCTGGAGATGTTCCAGACCCAGTACGGCGGTAATATCGAGCTGATCCACACTGCATGGGAAGAGCGTTATTCAAAGCTTGCTATTCTTGTTCAGGCAGATGATTCTCCCGATATGTTCAGCGCAGGAGATATGGATATATTCCCCAAGGGCGCTATCAATGGTATGTTTGATCCGCTGGACGATTATGTTGATTTTGATTCCGAGCTGTGGGCACCAATGAAAGCAGTAAACGATCAGTTTGCTTTCAAGGGCAAGCATTATGTCGGTGCATACGATACAGATTCACAGTGCGTAATGTTCTACAACAAGAACACTATCGCCGCTAACGGTCTGCCCGACCCCGTGCAGCTTCTCGAAGATGGCAACTGGACATGGGATACATTCAATGACATGATGATGCAATTCTGTGACAGAGAGCAGAGCAAATTTGCGGTTGACGGTTGGTGGTTTGAGGGCGCATTCTCTCTCACTACAGGCGTACCGTATATCGGCATGACCGACGGAAAGATCGTGCATAATCTCGATGACGGAATGCTTGAAAAGGCACAGGATTTCATGTACAACATGAACAAAAACGATCTCCCGTTCCCCAAGGCTGAAAACGCATGGACTATCGTTCCGTCTAATATCGGAGCAGGCAAAACGCTGTTCTATCCTATAGGCACATACGCGCTGTATCCCTACAACAATATCATTCAGGAATTTGGCGATATGGAGGACGTAATGTTCGTTCCCATGCCCAAATGTCCTTACACCGATAAGTATTACCTGCCCTCTATCGTTGATGGCTTCGCGCTTTGCAAGGGCGCAAAGAATCCCGAGGGTGTAGGCGCATACCTCAACTGCTGCATGGCAAGCCGCGACAGCGAGATAGCTAAGGAGATCGGCAAGAAGCAGGCATTTGAGGAGCACGGCTGGACGCAGGAACAGTACGATATGTACCAGAAAGTTCGCGATATGACAGCAGAGGCACCTGTTATTGAGCTGTACAATGCTGTAAACGACGCAGTTGCAGGTTATATCAACAACCCCATGAAGGAAGGCTACAACAACGGTATTTCCTGGACGCAGACCCGTGAGCAGATACGTTCTGCAGTTCAGTCAGAGCTTGACGGCGCTAACGAAAAGCTTGGCGAATAATCATTTTCTCCCTATATAATTCGACCCCGTCATACTATGGCGGGGTCAAATAATTGCAATTATGCAAAACGACCCCGCACATAAGTGCGAGGTCGCAGGTTATCATGGTCGAGATGACAGGATTTGAACCTGCGACCTCTGCGTCCCGAACGCAGCGCTCTACCAAACTGAGCCACATCTCGATTGTACACACAAGCAGATGGCGGATTGCCACACAAAGATTATAGCAGGGGCGGTGGGCATCGTCAACTGTTTTTGTTGAAAAAAACCGGGTCATCCTGTCCGATTTCTCTTTAAGTATTGATGGGTTTCATGTAAAATAATATAATACGGAAATTGTGACCGAA
>JAZNTS010000066.1:0-2014 GCA_045591905.1 Oscillospiraceae bacterium
CTGCACAAGCTCGCTTGCAATACCCTCAAAGCCCTCCTCCGAGGACAGGCGCGGTTCGTTTATCGAGCGGCCTTTCATGCTCGAAATAGGTAGCATCGTGGCACGACCTGCATTGGTCTCCTTTAAAAATCTGATACAGCGCTTTGCAGTGTCCTCATTGTCAACGATTATGTGCTGCATAACCGACTGAAGCACCGTTTCCACCGCGGTAACGTATTTTTCCTCAACGCTGATTATGTCCGCAACGATGCCGTGAATACCGCTTATTCTGCCCGATTTGGAGGCTTTTATAAGCTCCTTAACGCTGCGGTAGTAGCCCTCCATGCTGTTCTCAACATCACGAAGAACATTATATCTCTGCTGTTTTGAGCCAAGCTGTGAGCTTACCTCGTCTAGGGCTGCTTTTGCTTCCTCCATGCGGCGCTTTTTGCCGCCGCTGAGCCTTTCGTAGCCCATCAGCTTATTTTTTGTGGTATCGCGCTTTTCTGCAATAGCTTTCAGCGAAGCCGCTGCCGCAGCTTTACCATCATTATATTCTTTAAGCTTTGCCTCGCTGTCGCTGAGTCCCTCAAGGAATACTCTTTTTTGCTCCTCGGCTTCCTCTGCGGCACGCTCTGCCTGCGAGGACTTTATCGCCGCCTCGCTCTTTTCACGATAGCAGCGCGCAAGCTCTGCGTCAAGCTCTGAGTAAGCCTTGTCAGCCTCGGCGCTTCTGCCCTCGATATCCGAAAGCGTAGCCTGTGCCTGTGTGCGCTTTTCCGCGATATCGGAAAGCTCGCGCTCCTTTTCGGCTATCTTCTGCTCAACTGCCTTTATCTCCTCGTCAAAGCCGCTGCTGCTCTTTTCGGCGTCGGCTATCTGCCTTGAAAGCTCCTCGCGGCGCTGTTCGTTATGGCGCAGGTCGTTTTCTAAAACCTGAATATTCGCGCGCTGCTCGGCTATCTCGTCATTCACCGTCTGACGGCTTCTGCGGAATCGCTCAAGCTCTGCCTGTATCCTCATGCGCTTTTCGGAGGACTCCTCGATACCGTCCTCAAGCTTCTTTATATCATGCTCGTAATGCTCACTTTCAGCACGGTTTAAAAGCAGGTCGTCATCAAGCTTTTTAAGTCCGTCACGCTGCTGTGAAAGCCTTGCCGTGCTGACCGATATCTCAAGCTCCTTTTTCTCTGCGTAAAGCTCCGCTGCAAGCGCCGCCTTTTCCGACTGCTTTTTCAGTATCGGCAGACGTTCCTCGTCAACGCGGATTATATCCTTTTGCCGAGTTATGTTCTCCTCAGCACGTTCAAGCTGTCTTTCCGCTTCCGCCTTTTTATGGAGGAACAACGACACACCCGCCGCTTCCTCAAAAATCTCGCGGCGCTGAGAGCCTCTCGCGTTTACTATCTCCGCAACTCTGCCCTGTCCCACGATGGAATAACCATCTCTGCCAAGACCCGTGCCCATCAGCATCTCCTGAATATCTTTTAGGCGCGATTTCTGCCCGTTTATAAGATACTCGCTTTCGCCCGAGCGGTACAGCTTTCGGGATATAACTACCTCGTCCGCGTCAACGCCAAGCGCCCTGTCGCAGTTGTCGATGGTCAGCGCAACCTTTGCGAAGCCCATAGGCTTGCGCTCTACGGTGCCGTGAAAGATAACGTCCTCCATCTTCTCTCCGCGCAGAGTTTTAGCGCCCTGCTCTCCCATTACCCAGCGCAGCGCGTCACTTATATTACTTTTACCGTTGCCGTTGCTTCCGACAACAGCAGTGGTCTTTGTGTCGAAATTCAATACGGTCTTGTCCGCAAAGGACTTGAACCCTTGTATTTCCAGTGTTTTAAAAAACATTCATTACCTCTCGCCGCGTATCACGGCATTTCAGTTTTTCTGCAAGGGACCTCTAAAAATCGGAACACGAGCAGAATTTCGTTTATAACAGGCATCAGATGCAAGGAAGAAAACCGCAGTAATACTTGATGTATTTCAAGGTTTTCTGACACAGCAGATGATGTCTGTCATAGAAATTCTGCCG
>JAZNTS010000067.1:0-17879 GCA_045591905.1 Oscillospiraceae bacterium
ATCCCAGTGTTCCTTTTCGTGGGCAGATTGCTATGGTACAAAGGTCTAAGGCTCATTCTTGACGCTCTCAAAAAGCTCTCCGAAAAGAACATCGAGTACAGAATGATGATCGTCGGCGACGGTCTTGACCGCGAGGAGATAGAAGCCTACACCAAGGAGATAGAGATTGACGACAAGGTAATATTCACAGGCGCTGTATACGACCGCGAGGATCTTCGTGTTTACTACACCGCGGGCGATC
Organism: Oscillospiraceae bacterium; assembly: GCA_045591905.1. Lineage (GTDB taxonomy): Bacteria > Bacillota > Clostridia > Oscillospirales > Ruminococcaceae > CAG-115. The sequence continues at coordinate 242 of JAZNTS010000067.1, forward strand.
TGTTCCTGTTCCCCTCTCTGTACGATACCAACGGTATCGTTGTGCGCGAGGCTGCCGCTTGCGGAGTTCCCTCGCTGCTGATAGAGGGAAGCTGCGCCGCCGAGGGCATAACCCACGGCAGGACAGGTATACTCACACAGGATAATTCCGACGCTATTGCCGCAGAGCTTGAGTTTGCCGCTTCACACATGGACGAGATACACCAGATGGGTCAGCACGCTATGGACGAGGTATATCTGTCATGGGAGTCTGCTGTAAAGCGCGCATATGAACGCTATATGATAGTTGCGGATAACTGCAGAGCCGGTCAGACTCACCGACAGGAAAGCGTTATCTCTGAGGACTTTTTCTTCACAATGAACAGAATGACGGGCGCAGTGCAGAAATTCCGCAGTCTGCCGCACAGCATAAGAAAAACAGGCCGCCGCTTCGGCAAAAAGCTGCTTCGCCGCAGCTCTGAAAAGGAGCAAAGCAGTGCCGCACTTCCGTCAGAGATCCCAACGGACGACTATAAACAAGAATAAATCCATACCGCTGTCATTTTGGCAGCGGTTTTTGTGTTAAAAATACCTTTCGCTACTTGATTTATTTATCAAAAAATGTTAGAATGTATTTGTATATCTATGACCTTTTTCGGAGGATAAAAAAATGACTATCAAAACTTTCTATATCAATCAGGAAAAGACTGCATTCGTCAAGGCATATATGCTTGACAATATCTCGGGACTGAAGTTCTGCGAAAAGCGCCCCGGTATCATCATATTCCCCGGCGGCGGATATGAATTCTGCTCCGACCGCGAGGGCGAGCCTATCGCACTTCAGTATCTTGCACAGGGCTACAACGCTTTTGTGGTAAACTATACCTGCAACGCAAGATTTCCCGCTTCTCTCGTTGACGCGGCTTATACATTCTACAAGGTGCGCATGAGAGCAGAGGAATTCGGTGTTGACAAGGACAAGCTCGCTGTGCTCGGCTGCTCCGCAGGCGGACATCTCGCAGGCTGCCTTGCGACCATGTGGGGTGATGTGCAAATAACCAAAGCCATCGGCTGCGAGCCAGAGGATCTGCGCCCCAATGCAGCTATCCTGTGCTATCCCGTTATCAGCGGAGTTACCGCTCCGCACGAGGGCAGCTTCAAGGTGCTTCTCGGTGAGGAAGCAAGCCGCAGCGACCTTTCGCGCCTTTCTCTCGAAAACAGAGTTACACCGAAAACTCCGCCCGTGTTCATCTGGACTACCGCGAATGACGACTGCGTGCCTGCGCACAACTCGCTTGTTATGGCAAAGGCGTGTATCTCCAATAAAGTGCCTGTCGAGCTTCATATGTACGATGAGGGCCCTCACGGCCTTTCTACCTGCGACAAGGCTACAGGCTGGCATGAGATGTTCTATCTCGACAACTGCCGCCGCTGGATAGGACTTTCCGTTGAGTTCCTTAACAAATACATGAATGTATGACAAAGCCCGATCTCCCCACAGCAAGCGCAACGATGGACTTTACAACACCTGCGAATATCTGCACATCAAAGACTGGCGTGAGCTTATAGAGCTGCTTAAAACGCTGTAAATGAGGTGAACTCATGTCGGAGCATATCGGCTATGCACAAGTAGATGACAGATACGGATTTTGCGCAAAAGGCACATTTCGCTGCCCTAGGAAAAAAGAGCCGCTCATGCTTGCTATAGCTGCGGCTGTGTATACTGCTTGTCTGTTGATCACGATCGTAAATGCGGTGATAGTGCTTACAAGCGATCTAAGTATGCCGATATTTGAATACGATAAGACGATAGATGATTTCTTGCCTACCATTGATCTGTTAGGCGTGATAGTATCAGTGCTGCTTGTTGTAATTCTGACTGTTGCGGTAATATTGTCGGTTATAATAATTACAAACGGCAAGGAATACACCTACTTTGCAGATGAGATCAAAATGGTAATCACCGATCCCGATGGCGAAAAAACAGTGTTCGAATACAAGGATATGATATCCGTTACTTATGAAAAACTCACGCTGTTCAAAAGACGCCAGCGTGGGTTTGACGTATATATCGAAACAAAATACCGCACACACAATTATCAATATATCTACTCCGAAAACAAACTGCTGCGCAGCGAAAAGGACACGCCTTTCTTTATTTTGGAGGAACGTGCAGGGCTGAAGAAGCGCAGATACAACGACGATATGGGTGCATGAAATGAAAGATATCGAATGGTTGTTTTTTGACCTCGGCGGCGTGATAATGGACGAGTCGCGCTCTTGGGAGGACAGAATACAGCGCACCTCAGAAAAACACGGAATTTCCGCCGATGTAATCCGCGCTGAAATGGAGAAAGCCGCACAGCAAAATCTCCACGAATACCGCGGCGCTTTGGACGCGTTAGGCATAGGCTTCGGCGAGAAGTGGAATTCGCAGTTTATTGCTCCCTACCCCGACGCGGCAGAGGTGCTTACAGCACTGAAGCAGCGCTATAAGCTGGGCATTATCGCAAACCAGCCGCTCGACACACGAAAGCGCATGGAAACGGAATGGCAGCTTGCACAGCTTTTTGACCTCATGATAATTTCTGCCGAGGTAGGGTTTTCAAAGCCCGACCCGCGGCTTTTCCGCGAGGCGCTCTACAAAGCTCAGACCACAGCCGACAAATGCGTGATGATAGGCGACAAGCTGACGAATGATATCGCACCTGCTAAAGCTCTCGGCTTTAAGACTGTATGGATAAAACAAGAATGGGGCGGCTTGCAGACGGTCACAGATGACAGCATGAAGTCCGATCACACAATATTAAAGCTTGATGAACTAAAGGATATTTTTTAGGAGGTATAGCTTTGAACCTTATCGACAAAATACCGTTCACCAAAGGCGAAAAGATTGCCGAAATAATATGCGCTGTGCTATTTGCGGTTCTTACTGTGCTATATATTGTTCTTATAGTGGTCGGGTATCTTTCGGGAGAAGCAATAATTATGCTTGTGTGTAACGGTATTCTTTATACGATTTTCACTCTATGCTCAGTATGGCCGCAGGGAACAAACCTTGTAAGCAAGCCTGAAAATTACAGCGAAAAAGGCTTCCACAGGCTGAGAAAGGGTTGTATTGCAGCGGCTTACATCTTCCTTGCTGCGATATTTATCATTACTGTTATCGGGAGAGTATGAAAGTCCTCTTGACAAACATATTTAATTGTGATATTATAAGGTTAGTTAGAAAAGGCTAACTCAAAGAAAGGAACATACATCATGAAAACACCATTTGTAACCAAGGAACAGGTCGAGGAGATAGTAAAGACCTACCCCACACCGTTCCACATCTACGACGAAAAGGCTATCCGCGAGAACGCGCGCGCACTTAAAGCGGCATTCTCATGGAATAAGGGCTTCCGCGAGTATTTTGCGGTAAAGGCTACTCCCAACCCCTTTATTTTAAAGGTGCTTCAGGAGGAGGGCTGCGGCTTTGACTGCTCCAGCTACACAGAGCTTATGATGAGCGATCAGGTCGGCGGCAAGCAGCATGACATCATGTTCAGCTCCAACGCTACTCCCGATGAGGATTTCCTGCTTGCTCACAAGCTGGGCGCTATCATCAACCTTGACGATTTCACTCATATTGATGTGCTCGACAAGCTGACAGGCATTCCCGAAACCATCTGCTGCCGCTACAACCCCGGCGGAGAGTTCAAAACAGACGGCAGCCCCAATGTTATGGACACTCCCCGTGACGCAAAGTACGGCTTCACGCACGAGCAGATAATTGAGGGCTATCGTATACTCAAGGAAAAGGGTGCGAAAAAATTCGGTATGCACGCTTTCCTTGCCTCCAACACTCTGACAAACGACTACTACCCCACACTTGCAAGAATAATGTTCCGTGCGGCTGTTGAGATAAAGGAAAAGTCGGGCGTACAGCTCAGCTTCATCAATCTCAGCGGCGGCGTGGGAATCCCCTACAAGCCCGACCAGCCCGCAAACGACATCGCGGTTATCGGCGCTAAGGTAAAGGAAGCTTATGAGGAGATACTCGTTCCTGCAGGCATGGGCGATGTTGCTATCTTCACAGAGCTTGGCAGATTTATGCTTGCCCCCTACGGACATCTTATCGCAAAGGCTATCCGCGAAAAGCATATCCACAAGGAATATATCGGCCTTGACGCTTGTGCGGCTAACCTCATGCGTCCCGCTATCTACGGAAGCTATCACCACATCACCGTGCTCGGCAAGGAAAACGCAGAGTGCGACCACAAGTACGATGTAACAGGCGGTCTGTGCGAAAACTGCGACAAGTTCGCTATCGACAGAATGCTCCCGAAGATCGACATCGGCGACTATGTTGCTATCCACGACACAGGCGCGCACGGCTTCTCAATGGGCTACAACTACAACGGCAAGCTGAGAAGCGCAGAGCTGCTGCTCAGAGAGGACGGCAGCGTTAAGCTTATCCGCCGCGCCGAAACTCCCGAGGATTATTTCAGAACATTCGATTTTGCTGAGGGCAAGTTTGAGGTTTGATTGAATATACGAACTCCCTGTCACAAGTGTGGCAGGGAGTGTTTTTTAGTCTTTCATTTTTTCGATATCTTTGCGGAAATCTTCAATTTTTTCAAGTGCCTTTTCTTGGTCATCGTCCCACATTTCTCCGCGGAGATCTGACCAAAACTCATATACATCGCCACGGAAATCATACCAGTCTTCATAAACATCTGAACGTGTATCGTACCACCATTCGTATTCATCGGAACGAGCATGGTACCATGTTGAATATTCAACGGTATCTTGTCCATTTTCAATGATGCCGTCGTAGTAATCGTCGAGCATATCTTCTAGTATTCCGTCATAAATACCGTCAAGGATTTCATCACCCGCATCGTCGTAAACATCATCGAGCAAGTTGTCGAGTTCATCATACTTATCATCGAAAGTCATATCCGAGTTAATGATTATTTCAGCATAGTTTAGGCTGTATTCATACATTCTGATGCATAAATTTCGATTAGTTACATTTATTTTTTCATAAAATGCTTCCATTTTATCAGCATTGGCTAAATAGATATCAAAAGTATTTAACTCTGCTTTCAGCTGTTCATACTCGGAGTTGAGTACGGCAATTGTATCACCTACATCTTTTTCAACGATATCAGCAAGATTGTCGACACTATCAGCCGATAAGGCTGGGATTTCGGGTTCCGAAGCAGAAACGTTGCTTTCTGTTGGTGCTGGTGTGGTAGTGACCGTGGTGGTATTTTCGTTTTTGGTGTCGTTTGTAATCTCGGTTGTGGTGTTTATGGAAGTCGTTGTTGTCACATTAGTACTTGTTGCGATAGATATGTCATTCTTCTCGCTGCAGCCCGAAAATAACATTAGAACAGCACTTGTACAAAGGAATGCGAGTATTTTTTTAGCTTTCATGTTTTACCTCCAAAATTAAAATAAGCATATTTAGGAACTATGCCTCCTATAATTATACTATTATACTTCCTATTTGTCAAGTGAAACAGGAAGTATAATTCTTATATAGGAAACATAGGAGGAAGTAAAATGCTTGTTTTTGATTTCAGAGCAATAGGGAACAAACTGCTTGCTATACGCAAAAAGTCTGGACTTACACAGGCGGAGGTCGCCGAAGCGGCTAATCTTTCCGATAGGACTTATGCCGATATAGAGCGCGGAACGGTGAATATGCGCATAGAAACAATCTTGAAAATATGTGAAGCTCTTCATATAACACCCGATGTTGTGCTCACCGAAGATAACCCTAATCTCTCTGTAAAACAAGCAGAGCTTCTTTCTGAGCTTGACAAATGTACTATTCATCAGAAAGAAACTGCACTGGAGCTTTTGGCGGTATATCTGCGCTCAATTAAATGACAAGCAAAACACCCGAAACGCTTTGTTTCGGGTGTTACATTATTCAAGATCAATCCTTTAAAGCAAGCTTTTCCTTGATAATATCGCAAACTCTGTCTGCAACTGCCTCTGGAGCAAGCTTCTCGCTGAAGCTCTTATCTCTTGCTGCAACCTCAATAACGCCGTCCTTGAGGTTTCTGGGGCTTACAACAAGTCTGATGGGGCAGCCCAACAGGTCAGCGTCGGAGAACATAACGCCTGCGCTTACATTAGCGCGGTCGTCGTAGATAACCTCTACGCCGCGGCTCTGAAGCTCTGCATACAGCTTGTCAGCCTTTTCCTTGACCTCGGCGTCGTCTGCTCTCACCGCACAGATGTGTACCTGCCACGGAGCGATAGCCATAGGCCAGATGGGTCCGTAATCATCGTGATGAGCCTCGCAGACAGAAGCCGCAAGACGTCCCACACCGATACCGTAGCAACCCATGATGGGAGTCTGTGTGTTGCCGTCCTTGTCGAGATAGGTCATTCCCATAGACTTAGAGTATTTCGTGCCAAGCTGGAAGATATTGCCCACCTCAATGCCGCGCGAAATGCTTATCTCATGTGCGCCGCACTCGGGGCAGATGCCGCCGTCGATTATCTTCGCGAGGTCGATATACTCAACCTCGCCGATGTCACGCGCGATATCAAGACCTGTAAAGTGATACTCCTCCTTGTTTGCACCACAGGAGAGGTTATTCGTATTCATCAGCGACTTATCATACAGCACTGTGCAGCCGCCGTTTACGTTAAGACCCACGGGGCCGATATATCCTGCATTGAGTCCGCAGTCCTCTGTGATAACAGCGGGGTGAACATCATAGCCGAGGTGATTAGTCAGCTTTGTTTCGTTGATGTCGAGATCGCCTCTGATGAATATTACGATGAAATGATCATCGCTGTTTCTCTGATATACCACAGCCTTGCAGCTCTTATCAGTGGGAGTTTTAAGAAAATCGCATATCTCCTCGATGGTGTGGATATTGGGAGTATATACCTCTTTCAGCTCCTCGGAAACTGCGTCACGGGTGTTTTCGATAATGCTCTCGGCAGCCTCCATATTAGCGCGGTAGCCGCACTTTTTACAGATAGCGATACTGTCCTCGCCGATGGGAGTAAGCAGCATAAACTCATGCGAAATGCTGCCGCCCATCATACCGCTGTCGGAAGCAACGGAGATGACCTCTGGGATACCTGCTCTCGCATAAATACGCTCGTAAGCTTTGTGACAACGATAGTAGTATTCCTCCAGGTCCTCCTGCGAGGTATGGAAAGAATACGCGTCCTTCATGGTGAACTCGCGCACACGGATAAGACCGCCGCGAGGTCTTGCCTCGTCGCGGAACTTGGTTTGTATCTGATATATCATAAAGGGATATTTTGTATAGCTGTTTGCGTACTCGCGCACAAGATGCACAGCCGCCTCCTCATGGGTCATACCAAGCACCATCTGCGCCTTGTTTCTGTCGGAGAAGCGCAGCAGCTCGCTGCCGATGCTCTCATAGCGTCCCGACTCCTGCCACATGGTCGCAGGCATAACAACAGGGAACATTACCTCCTGTCCGTCGATAGCGTCCATCTCCTCGCGTATTATCTGCTCGATCTTGCGTGTAACGCGCTTAAGCGGCATATAGCTGGAGAAGATACCGTTTGCGACATACTTCATATAGCCGCCTCTCACCATCAGCGCATGGCTGTCAATGTTGCAGTCGGAGGGACGCTCTTTAAAACGATCGCCTACAAGCTTGTCAAGTTTCATAGTTGTTCTTCCTTTCAAAATAATAAAGCCCTGAGCCTTGTTTTAGGCTCAGGGCGAACTTTTATAAGTCCGTGGTACCACCTGAATTCGGAGAAACATCTCCGCACTCTCTCCCGATAACGGTGGGAACCCGCCGCCGCTTACTCGGAAACACCTTTCGGGGCGAGGCTCAAAGACGGGTTCGGCAAAACTTTGATAGCGGCTCGCACCAAACGCCGCCTCTCTGAGATCTCCGCAATGCCTACTGTTTCTTATCACAGCCTTTATTCAACTTGTATTAGTATATCACGAATTTTCAGGGTTGTCAAGCGGTATATCCGCCGCATATTCATATTCGCCTCTGTAATATGAGTCGATACCGAGATATTCTTCAAGCGTAAGACCGCTGATGTGTACCTTTTCCGCAAGCTCATTGCCGAGATATCTGATATGCCAAGGCTCATACATATAGCCTGTAATATGCTCCATGCCCTCGGGATAGCGTATGATAAATCCGTATTTATAGCAGTTTTCGGCAAGCCACAAGCCCTCGGGGGTATCCGCAAACTCAAACTCAAGAGAATTTACATCAATAGCAAGCCCAAGCTGATGCTCGGAATGTCCCGGTCGCGCCGATATCCTGTCAGCCTGTCCGTTGGGATATTTAACGCACCAGTTCTCATACACCTTCTTTTGATAGCTGTATCCGCGATATCCAGACAAAAACGTTATATTAAGTTCTTCGGCCTTAGCGTCCGCAATCAGCTTTTTAAGCGCGTCGTACGCCTCGCTTGAAACGCCCGGATCGTAGTCCTTGGGGAGCGGATATGTCTTGTTTGCGATGGGGATACCATTAACCATTGGCACAAAATCCACATCTGCCGCAGTATCTACCACGTGAACGTCTAGCGCGCCCATAACGCTTTCGGTGCTGTCATAAACTCTAAGTGTCACTGTTCCCTTTTGCACGCCTGTAAAGCGCCCGTCTTCGGCAATATTGCCCGCGTCGCCTATACATTCCCAAAGGAACTCCGCTTCCTCGCTGTCAGGCTCGGGAATAAACTCATATTTAAAATCAAAATACTCGCCCGTATACACCATGTTAGGACCGAGAATGGTTACACTGCCGTTTATGTAAGGAAGCTCTTCGACAGGCTCCTCGGTCTGCTGTACAGATGTTGAGGTCGTCTGCGGCTCCTCGGAGGAGGTCTGCTCCGTAGCAGCAGAAGAAACAGACGATTGAGCGCTTAAAGCCCCGGAAGCGTCCACGCTTAGCAAAGACGGCTCTGTAACAGGCTTAGCGCAGCCTGTCAAAATCACGCATAAAGCGATGGCTGTTATTATTCTTTTCATAGCAGTTCTATCACCCCGTTATCGTCAATAGATACTCCGTAGGGGGCAGAAAGCTCCTGACACAGCTTGATTATCTCGCTATACATCGGCTCTTCCGCACCAAGCAGCTTTGATTTGCAATATGAAATAAACACAGGCGAAAGCTTGCCCTTTACAAAACCGTCCCTGTCTATCTCCATTTCAAATATCGCAGTCTGCCCCGCGTAATCGTCCATCTTGTAGAACAAAAAATTGCCGAGGCTGTAGAATATCACGCTGCCGTTATACTGCTCTATCGGCTGTAGAACATGAGGGTGATGTCCGAGTATCACATCAGCTCCGCTGTCGCACAGCATATGACCAAATTCCTGCTGCTTGGAGCTGAAATTATACATATATTCAAGTCCCCAATGCACCGAAACAAGCAGCACATCGCACTGCTTTTCATACTCGGAAATAAGGTCAAGATACCACTGACAGTTGTCTAAGTCAACGCAGGCAAGTCCTGCGCGCTCCTCGGTAGCATACCATGTGGAATTGTGATTTATCATATTGCAGGCAGTAAAGCCTATGGTCAGACCGTTCACTTCATATGTAACAAGCTTTTGCGCTTCGGCAAGGTCGCTGCCCGCGCCGACAAAATCCAAGCCGTACGCTTCAAGATTATCGAATGTGTCGGCAAGTGCGTCCATGCCATAGTCACGCGCATGATTGTTCGCGCAGGAAACGATATCTATACCTGCAAGCGTGTACACCTCAAGGTACTCGGGCAGCGTCCTGAAGCCGTATCCCTCTTTCTTTTCGCTTTGACCTCGGTTGCTGACACAGGTTTCCAAATTAACAAAAGCAATATCGGCAGCACTGAAAATAGGCGCTACGTCCTCAAACGGATATTCCATCGAGCGCCAGCTTGTGGCATCGGCAAAAACATCTGATTGAGTGGTATCACCCGCAAATGCGATCACGGCAGTTCCCGAGCCCTCGGGCACAGGCTCCTCGGTTTCGATATCGGCCGTCGCGCTCTCTGTGGTTGAAGCCGAGGATTGCGAGGAAGTAACTGTCGTCACTGTTGATGTCGGCTCTGTGGCAGAAGTGACGATCTGCTCGGACTTTTCAGCAGACGAAGCACTCTGCGAGCTTTCGGTATCGGCAGAACAGCCGCAAAACAGCAGCGCCGATGTTAAGCATAAAGCTATTATTCTTTTCATTTCAACACCTCATATTTTTCTGCTGTCTGTAACTTTACTGTCAAAAAACGATATAAAACAAAAAGCTGTTTAACCCTAAGATCAAACAGCTTTTTGTTGGTGGGAGCGGGTGGATTCGGACCACCGAAGCGAAACGCAACAGATTTACAGTCTGCCCCCTTTGGCCACTCGGGAACGCTCCCATAATATTAAATTAGAAAAAAATTGGAGCTGGTGGACGGACTCGAACCCCCGACCTGCTGATTACAAATCAGCTGCTCTACCAACTGAGCTACACCAGCTTATTGTGTGTCACTTCCTGACGACTAGTATATTATATCACAGCTCTTTGGATTTGTCAATACTTTTTTGAAAATATTTTAAAAATTTTTTTAAGTCGTTTTTTGTCGCAATATCTTGACTTTTGTGATATTATGTAATATAATTTTAACAGGCAAGATTTGTCTGACAAATTGCTAAATAATAATCGGAGGTAATTATCATGATGCTTATCGGCGGCGCGATCGCGGCTTTACTGGGTCTGATACTTTTGATCGTTGGTATCGTACAAAACAACAGCTTAGAGGGAATGATCTATGCAGCTCTGGGCGGCACTGCTCCCGGAACAGCTTGGATCGTTATAGGGATCATTCTTATGATCGTAGGCATAGGTATTGTAGTAGTAAACTACATGAAAAAGAAAAAGCAGTAATTTCCCCTTATACTTATAAAACCGATGCTTAAAGCGTCGGTTTTTATCTTAATGAAAAAATGAGGCCTCCGCATAAGCGGAAGCCTTTTTACTTTGCAAATTCTGTATTATTTCATAATCTTGAGATAAACAAGAACAATAATAACAACACCTGCAAGTGTGTACAGACCTACAAGGCTGCCGATGATACCAAGAACCCAGCAAAGGATCGTTCCCACAACAGGAATGCCTCCCAGCAGCATAGCGGGGAGCGCGATGAGAGCGCCTGCAATGATGCCGATAACCACATAAATGAGAATACCTATTACAAGATTATTTACAGTGTCGGACTTCTTGTAAGAAATAGGGAAAAGTGTCTTCAAAATATCCATTATCTAATACTCCTAATCAATTTTTTCGCGGAATCACTTTCCGCTACCAGTATATGATATAACAAAAATCGTCATTTGTCAACTATTGCAAACGTTTTCGCACTTTTTTTATACAAAAAAGTCAAAAATCTCAGTTTTTTGGTTTTTTATATCATTAAATCTGTCTAAATATTCATAGGGGAATTTATGGTTGCAAAGGCGTTTAATTCGTGCGTTTTCCGTATCAACAAGCTTTGTCGAAGCACCTGCGCCTACCGCGAGTATCGTCTGAAGTTCCTCCATGATAAACATATTGTAAAGACTTTCAGTGTCGGGCAGCGCATAGCCTGTGTTCTCCTGATTGTCTGCGGTATTTTTCTGTCTGTAGAGATAATATGGCGAATATCCCGCGTTTTGCAGCGACTTGTGCGTGTAGTCTATCATCTCTGCAGCACCGCCGCACGTCTTTCTGTCCTGCTCATGAAACAGCGTTGCGGCACGTTTGAGCGACAGACTGTGTACCGTAACATTTTCGGGGCGAAGCTCTATTACGCTGTCAAGGCTGTACTTAAATCCCTCTGTATCATCAGTCGGAAGTCCCGCAATAAGATCCATGTTTATGCACTTGAAGCCTACCTCTCTCGCAAGCGCGTAAGCCGCCTCGGTCTGCACCGCAGTATGCCGTCTGCCTATAGCCTCCAGCACGCTGTCACGCATGGTCTGCGGATTTACGGAAATCCTATCTGCGCCCGCTTCTTTTATTGCGGCAAGCTTCTCTCTTGTGATGGTATCGGGTCTGCCCGCTTCGACTGTAAATTCTCTTACATGGCTGCGGTCAAAGCAGTTAAGCGCGGAAAACAGGCGTTTAAGCTGCTCCGCAGACAACGTTGTGGGAGTTCCGCCGCCGAAGTATATCGTATCCAGCCGCAGCGAAAGCCGCTTTGCAATATCCGCGGTCTGCTTCATCTCATCAATAAGACAGTCTATGTATTCCTCCATTCGAGCTGCTGCCTTATCGACCGAGTGCGAAACAAAGCTGCAATAGCTGCACCTTGTAGGACAAAACGGTATAGAAACATAAAGGCTGAATGAGTTTTTCGGAATAGCCGCTATCATAGGCTGCTGCACCCTGTCGATAGCCTTTGCAAGCGCTACTTTTTCGCTTGAAACAAGCAGGTTTTCCGCCGCTTCGCTATCCGACAGCTTAGACAGCACCTTTACGGGACGAACACCCGTAAGTATTCCCCACGGGATCTCAACGCCCGTATACGCGCTCAGCACCTTATAAAGCAGCACAGACATAACGCGCTCCTGCTCTTTTTCGGGAGTATCGGAGGGCACGCGCCGCTCGCGGCCGATATCCTTTCCGTCAGCGCACAGCCTTACGGAAAGCGCAATCTCACCGCCGTCAAAGCTGCGCTGTGTAAGGCAGTATTCACCCTCTGCGTCAGCCTTGTCCGATGAAAGCGCTATCTTTATCGGCGAAAAAAACGCACGGAAAAGGCGCTCTATCTCATACTGGAATTTGTGGTCTGCAAAAATTAACGTCATAGCTTCCTCAACAATAACAGGGACGCAAAGCGCCCCCGAATATTACATAAAAGGATTGTTCTCTTTCTCGAATGAAAGAGTGGTAGGCTCGCCGTGACCGCTGTAAATGCGGTAATCGCCATCAATCGCCGCTATCTTGTCAAGCGACCTGCGCATTTCTGCGCCGCTTGCAGAGTAGCCGTCCGTTCTGCCGATAGAACCGCAGAATATAGTATCTCCCGCGAAGATAACATCATCGCAGAACAGCAGACAGCTTCCCGCGGTGTGTCCGGGGGTCGCCATAACGCGGAACGAGATTCCGCAGGCTGTGAACTCCTCGCCGTCGGAAAAGCTTCTGTCAAGCGTCACAGGCTCGAACTCCATATACGGCATAAAATCCGCCCAGCTTTTCGCAGCGCTTTTGAACATCTCCTCGTCGGGCTTTGTGCCGATTACCTCGCAGTCGGTGCGCCTTTTAAGCTCGGGAACGCCTGCGAAGTGGTCAAAATGCCCGTGCGTTAGGATTATTGCGCCAAGCGTGAGATTTTTGCTGTTCAGAAATCTGATGACCTCAGCCGAGGACGCAGGGTCTATCACAACAGCCTTGCTGTCCTCGCCCTCAAGGACGTAGCAGTTGGTCTGAAGTGCGCCGAGGGGGAACTCATATATTTTCATAGGCTCTCCTTTTTATGATACAGAGTAGATTACAATACAAACTATTCCAATAACCGCAAGAACTATTCCGACCACGAAAAAAATAACCATTCTTCTGCGCAGTCTGATATAGATATCTCTTTCGCCGTCAAGCAGATTATAGTATCCATGTCGATTCAGCGCGGAATATAACAAGGATAAAACACCGGCAATAACGCTTATAATACCAACTATCAACAATAGTATCTCCATGCTTTTACCCCGTTTAATCCTGTTTATCTGTCACTTCTTCGTCAGCTTCGCGCCGCCTCTAGTTTTATTATAAGACTGAGTTGCATGAAAAGCGTCTATCAGCTTCTTTTCCATATCATTCAGCTTTTTCACCTTGCAGGGTATTATCCTTACATAAGCCTCCATGCCGTACTTGATATCGGCGTAGACATCGCCCTTACCCTTGCCGCTGAAATGATTATGCACGCGCTGACAGACGTTCACAGACTGCCCGATGTAGATATTGTCGTAGTTTTTAAAGCGCCCGAAATGCACCTTTTTCTCGAATATCATTATAACATAGCAGCCCGAAAAATCGTTGTATTTATAGCCTGTTTTCGTGCCGTCGTCAGCCTCGGTGCGCCAATTTTCTTCAAAATCAGTGTAGTGGATAAACCGCCCCGAGCGTATTCTTTTGCGCAGCCTTGCCGCTGTAACACGCTTGCTGTTGTGAACGCATATCCATATCAGCACCAGCACACAAAGCGCCACAACAAGCCAAAGCTGCTGCTCTGTAAGCTTCATCACTGCTTTCCTGTTCTCTCGACCGAGATAACGCCTGGGATCTTCTTCACCTTTACCATGAGGTTTGTAAGCTGCTCCATGCCAGCTATCTCAACGGTAACGATAAGATTTGCATTGCCGTTTTTAAGCTGATGAGCGTTCATTTCGTGAATGGGGATACGATGCGCCGCTATCGCTACAGTAACATCTGCAAGCAGCGATGTTCTGTCCTCTGCGATTATATCAATAGTCGCACGGTAGTTTGCGGTATCGTCCGCACCTGCCCAGCTTGCCTTTATCCAGCGCTCCTTGTTCTCCTCGCTCTCCATGTTGTTGATCACGTTTATGCAGTCAAGCTTATGGATAGACACGCCGAAGCCCCTCGTTACAAAACCGATAACAGGGTCGCCGGGGAGCGGATTGCAACACTGCGCGAATTTTACAAGACAGTTGTCAACGCCCTCAATGATGATACCCTTGCGGCGGCTGCGCTGGTTGTTCGCCTCGATATCCTCAAAAGGCTTGGGGTTAAGCGAAGCCTGCTCTTTCTGATGGCGAAGCTGCTCCTCCTTTATGCGCTGGATTATCTTTGAAAGCGAAACGCCGCCGTAGCCTACAGCCGCATAAAGATCGTCCACCGTATCGAAGCGCTGACGCTGTGCAATAGTCTTTAACATCTCAGGCTCGGGGAGTATGCCGTTTCTTCTGAACTCGTGCTCAAGGTCCATCTTGCCGCGCTCTATATTCTCCTCGCGGCGCTCTTTTTTGAACCAAGAGCGTATCTTGCCCTTTGCCTCTGATGTCTTTGCTATATCCAGCCAATTTCGGTTGGGACCGTAATTTGCGGAGCCTGTGGTGAGTATCTCAACGATATCGCCTGTTTTAACGACATAGTCAAAGCTCACCATTCTGCCGCCGACCTTTGCGCCCGTCATTTTATTGCCTACCTGCGTATGTATAGCGTATGCGAAATCTATAACGGTAGAGCCTATCGGCATCGAAATAACATCGCCCTTTGGCGTGAACACATACACATCATCGGGGGCAAGATCTGTCTTTATCGCGTCGGTTATCTGCTCAACATCGTCAGCCTCCTGCTGACGCTCAAGAAGCTGTCTTATCCAGTCAAAGCGCTGCTCTCCCGCGGTGGATTTATTTATGCCTGCCTTGTATTTCCAGTGCGCTGCGATACCGTACTGCGCGGTATTATGCATTTCAACCGTGCGTATCTGCACCTCAAACGGTCTGCCCTCTCTGCCGATAACAGTAGTGTGAAGCGACTGATAGCGGTTGGGCTTTGGTGTCGCGATATAGTCCTTGAAGCGATACGGAATGGGTCTGAACATATCGTGAATTACGCCCAGAACATTGTAGCACTCTATCACCGACTGAACTATCACGCGCACCGCATAGATATCATAAATCTCGTCAAAGGGCTTGTTCTTGACATAAACCTTTTTGTAAATGCTGTATGCCGATTTTACTCGTCCCTCGATTATCGGCTCGGGCTTGATATCGGTTATGCGCTCTCTGATACGGTTTTTGATGGTATCAATAAATTTGTCGCGCTCCTCTTTCTGAAGCTCAAGCTGACGCTCTATCTCCTTGCAGCCGTAGGGGTCAAGATAGTGGATAGCGATATCCTCCATCTCCTCCTTGACATCGCTCATACCGAGTCGGTGAGCGATAGGCGCATAGAAGTTCATCGTTTCAAGAGAGGTCTTGCGCTGCTTGTGCGGAGGTCTTGCGTCAAGAGTGCGCATATTGTGGAGCCTGTCGGCAAGCTTTATGATGATAACGCGGATATCCTTAGACATCGCCATAAGTATCTTTCGGATATTTTCAGCCTGCTGCTCTTCCTTGGTGTTGAGCGGCACCTGACCTATCTTTGTAACGCCGTCAACAAGCAGTGCCACGTCATCGCCGAATTTCTTTCTTATCTCCTCAAGCGAGATATCAGTATCCTCAACCACATCATGAAGCAGAGCCGCAACGATGGTATCGGTATCCATGCAGTAATCCAGCAATATCGAAGCTACCGCCAACGGGTGCGAGATATAAGGATCGCCCGAGGAACGCACCTGTCCCTCGTGAGCATTATCCGCAAGCGTGTAAGCCTGCATTATCTTGTCAAGATCGTATTGCTTATCAACGTCCTTAATACGCTGGACAAGCTTTTCTATGGTCGTACACTCCACTGTGAACGCCCTCCTTTTTCGGCTTTTGCGGGATAGCCGCAAACCGATTTTTTATTTTATAGCGCATATCAAGATATCCCGATGCTTTCTGTGTAAGCTTGGGAGTTCCAAACATCAAACGGCTTATTTAAGCTGCACTTTAAGTTCAGCAAGAAGTCCCTCTTTGAAAAGGTCGCGCTTTTCCCTCACAGGAAGAACACTGGTGCGCTCGGCATTTGGCGTGATGGTGACCATCTCAGCCTCGGCAAACGCGTCAAGCGCTATCCTCAGCATACAGTAGTTGACATCGCCGCCGTAAACACACATATCCTCTGCCGACATACGCTGACCGTCTTTTCTCACCATGTCGTATATGCCCTTCAGCGCGTCCCTGTCAGGAATTATCCTCGGAGCAAGGCGACTGTCGCAGCCCTCGCCTCTTGCAATCTCCTCATAAACACGCTGCGCCGCAAAAAATCTGTCCTCATTAAAATCTGACGGACGTATCTCATGCACTTTCAGATTAACAGAGGTCACTCCGTTGTATTCGTTTATCTCTGCCGTCGCCATTATATCAACACTGCTGCCGACCTCAGGATAAAACTCAGCAAACGGTATCTTAAAGCTGAGCGCTTTAAGCACAGTCTTTCCCGACTGCACCTCAAAGCTTGTAAACCTGCCGTCCTTAAGCGACCTTTTTGAACGCACCGTACAGCTCTTCAGCAGAAACACAGGCTGTCGGTTGCCCTCGCCGAAAGGCTCTAAGCGCGACATCAGCCGCACATTTTCCTCGGTGAGCATACGGCAGTCTGTTTCTATATCCGCGCTTGCCGTATATACAGGCATTTTCGGGTAGCAGCGCGCACAGTATTCATACACCATGCGGCGAAGCTCGTCTATCTTGTCGGCAGGCAGCGAAAAGCCTCCCGCCTTTGGGTGACCGCCGAATTTGGTCATAAGACCTCCGCAGTGCTCTAAAAGCTTGTATATCGAAAATCCCTCAAAGCCTCTTGCCGAGCCTCTGCCCTCGCCGTTTTCAACACCGATGATTATCACAGGCTTTCCGTATCTTTCAAGAAGCCTAGCACCAACGATTCCGATAATACCGTGATGCCAACCCTCGCCCGATACTATCAAAACACGCTGAGAAAGCAGCTTCGGCTCAGCTTCAAGTCTTGTGTTCACTTCATCAAGCACCGCAGCTTCTATTTTCCTACGCTGCTCGTTCAGCATTTCAAGCTCCTCGGCAAGAAGCGCAGCGGTTTCGGGGCTGTCAGCAAGCAGCAGCCTTGCCGCTTTTTC
>JAZNTS010000068.1:0-13988 GCA_045591905.1 Oscillospiraceae bacterium
CAGAGGTGCGTACCAGACCATCAACTGCACCGATGTCAACAAATACACCGTAATCTTCGATAGAGCGAACCTCGCCCTCAAACTTCTGACCAACCTCGATAGACTCCCAGAACTTTGCCTTCTCAGCGTCGCGAACCTCACGGTGTGCCTGTCTGATAGAGCCTACAACTCTGCCGCGCTGCTCATTGATCTCGATAACCTTGAACTGTACGGTCTTCTTTACAAGATCCTCAAGCTTACCGCTGCGGGGAACACCTGTCTGAGATGCAGGGATAAATACGCGTGTGCCATTAGTGATAACGATAACGCCGCCCTTAACTGCTGCAGAAACAACACCCTCGAGAGTTTCGTTTGCTTCCTTGGAAGCTGCGATCTTCTCCATGCCGAGAGCAGAATCAACCTTCTTCTTGGAGAGGAAGATAACGCCGTTGGAATCGTCAACCTTTGTTACGATAGCGTCGATCTCATCGCCGATGCTTACTACGTCAGCAACTGTAGCGTTGGGGTCGTTTGTCAGCTCGTCCAGCGGTATGTAACCGGTCTGCTTTGTGCCGAGCTCAACTACTGCTTCATTTTTGTTGATGCCTACAACTGTAGCTTTTACTCTGTTGTTGGTATATACTCTTCTAAAAGACTGTTCGAGCATTGAAGCAAAGTCTAACTCCTCATTTTCATTTGTTTTGATAATCTCGTCCATAGTTCTATGAACCTCCCTTATAGTATAGGCAGGGGTCGAAGCTCCCGCCGTAATTCCGATAATACTATCGGAGCGCAGCCCTTTGACAAGCCGCTTGGAAAGTTCGGCGGCATTCTCCACGAACACGGTCGTGCAGTGCCGTGCGCATATTTCCGCAAGCTTTCCTGTGTTTGAGCTGTGTTTTCCTCCGACAACAATCATCAGTTCAGCTCTTTTTGCAAGCTCCTCGGCGTTCTTCTGACGCTCAGAGGTAGCGCTGCATATTGTGTCATATATCTTTACACGGCTGTAGTGTTTCCGAATTTCCTGAGAATATTCAAGAAACCTGCCGCGGTCGAAGGTAGTCTGAATGACAAGCGCCGCGTCCTCTTCGGGAGAGAGCGTACCGCCGTCGAACAGTGCTTTTATCTCGATGAAGTCCTTGCAGACAAACACCCTGCACCGCGCATGACCCTTTATTCCGATGACCTCGGGGTGCTTCTCGTCGCCGAGTATTATCACCGCCGCACCCTCGGTCTGCTCCGATACGATCTTGTGAATCTTTTTCACAAATGGACAGGTCGCGTCAATGCAGTCGGAGCATACCGCTTCAGCTTGTTCCTGTACTTTTCTTGTAACGCCGTGGGAGCGTATCACCAACGGCTTTCCCGCAGCCTGTTCAATATCTGCGGCTATATGGATACCCTTTTTTTCAAGGGAGTCGGTAACTGTTTCATTATGGATAAGCGGGCCGAGCGTATACACCTCGCCATGCTTTTCAGCAGCCTGCTCGGTAAGCTCTAACGCCCTCTCAACGCCAAAGCAGAAGCCTGACTTATCAGCGATCTCAATCAACATCGGGGGCATTCTCCTGAAGCTTTGCTATTTCGCCCATTATATCGCTGCTGAGTGCTTTCAGCTCGCGGCGATCCTCTATGTCAATATCGAATTTTTCCGCAGGCATCATCTCACCGACAGATACTTGTATACGGCGGCGGAACTTGCGCTTTTTGCCATACTTTATAAACACAGGCACCACGGGAGCTTTTGCCTGAGCCGCAATGAGCGTAACACCGCTCTTAGGTCTGCCGAGCGTTCCGTCCTTTGAACGTGTGCCCTCGGGGAATATAACAAAAATATGACCCTGTTCAAGGCTTTCAAGAGCCTTTTCTATTGCCTGAGCACCGTCCTTTGCGCCCCTCTTTACAGGAAACGCGCCGAGCTGCTTTATCAGCCATGTAAAGAAAGGATTTTTGTGGAACAGCTCTTCCTTTGCCATGAAGTTATATCTGCCCTTAAAGGTAACACCGATAACAGGCGGGTCGTTGTTGGAAACATGGTTTGACGCGATTATGTAGCCGCCCTTCATGTCAGGCATATTTTCCTTGCCGATGACAGTCATCTTATACATTATCACATAGAACAGCTTCGCGCATTTGCGGAGAAACGCGTAGAACATTTACACTCTCTCCTTTATTATATTGCATACAAGCTCACAGGACTGCTCGAAATCAAGCTCGGAAGTGTCTGCAAGCACCGCGTCGTCAGCCTGCTTCAGCGGAGCAGCTTCGCGGTGGGAATCATTGTAGTCCCTTGTGTTGAGATCGGATAAAACCTCATCAAAAGTGGTAGCAACACCTTTTGCGCACAGCTCGTCATAGCGGCGCTTTGCGCGTATCTCAGGCTTTGCCGTGAGAAAGATCTTCACCGTTGCATTGGGAAGAACGACAGTTCCTATATCCCGACCGTCCATAATAACGCTGTTCGTTTTGGCCATATTCCTTTGCAGGTCTAGCAAAGCAGCCCTCACAGCAGGAATAGCGGAAACGGCAGAAGCCGCCATGGATATCTCGGGAAGCCTTATCTCCTCAGATACATCTTCACCGTTAAGATAAATGTGCTGAACACCATCGATAAGACGTATTTCGGGGCGAACATCGGGCAAAACAGCCTCAACGGCGGAAGTGTCGGCAGTATCTATCCCGCTTCTTTTGCAAAAAAGCCCCACAGCTCTGTACAATGCCCCTGTATCGACATAGATATAGCCAAGCGTTTTTGCGGCATTTCGCGCGATACTGCTTTTGCCTGCACCGACAGGGCCGTCGATAGCAACCGAAACATGAGGCTTTGCCATAAGCTTACTCCTTATTATGACAGCGAAAACACGCCGCCGTAATATTTTCCCAAAGGCGCTAAAGGGTACAATTCCCCCTTTATAACCTATCAAAAATTATTATAGCATAATAATTTTAAAAATGCAAGAACTTTTTTTGCATTTTCACTGAATTTTCACGATTTATTTTAAATTTATAGTGTGAAAACACTGTTTTCTGAAAATGATATGCATAATATATTAACAAAACCGCCTATAAAAGGCGGTTTCGCAATTTAATTACAATTCGATAGGTTTTTCAGCAGACATTGACGGTGCGGTTTTCTTTGGGGTGCGGTTTACACCCGCGCTTTTGCTATTATTTAAGGTGTTGAAATCCATAGCTACATCTAATTCGGAACCGGCAGTTTTCACCGTCTTGGAAGAAGCCCTTTTTTTCAGAGCTTCCTGAAGCTTTATGCTTTCAAGTGCATTCTTTTCGTAGCGATCATTAATAGCCTCGACCTTTGCCTCATGTACCGCAAGATCATTCTCATATTGCGCACGCGCGGTCCTATCGCTCTCATACTGCTCAAAATCCACACTGAATAGATTGAACATTCTGTTCATGATGCGCTTGAATAAATTCGGTCTTTTCGGCACAGGAACTTCGGCAGGAGGATCAGGCTCAAAAACCGTGGGGAACATATCAACAGGCTCGTTTTCGATATCTACCAACCCTATGAGCGGCGATCTCTCATCTGCCGCCAAGCCCATTGAAGTTAATATCGAAAGATGGCAAAGCACCTTTTTATAGTTGCCATCATGTATCTCACGATCAAGGTAATCGTAAGGCTCGCCCGATATCGTTATTCGCTCGGCAAGATCTCTTACATCTTCGACAGTAACATTATTGATATTAAGCTGATCTTTTCCCAACATCACTGCAAAAACGCCGCCAAGATGCATCTCGGCATGAAGCATACCCTCATGAAGCAAATCCGCGCTCGCGTCTGCGCGCAAAACATCTGCTTTATAGCGCTGTGCAAGCATAGCTCCGTATGCTTTATTATCCTGCGGGAAAAGGCGTCGGATAGAGTTTATCGCTGCTCTGTCATAACGCTCCGAAAGATCGATTCCTGCCATAATTCATAACCACCTTTACTGCAATTTGCTGTGCAGTCTTTTTTATTCAATGATCATCGCCCATGGAAAGCTGTTTCTCAGCCGTCTTCGCTTTTTGGTTGGGCTTTTCGTTAGTTTGCACATTTACGTTGATACCCGCTTCCTCCATAAGACGTTCCGCACTGATCGGCTTATCGAGATCGTTGTTGATTTCATTACGTTTTTCTTCTTCAACATTCAACCCGTTCATCTGCGCTTTGACCCATTCGCTGTAATTTACGCTTGCGCCGTAATTATCATCAAAACGCTCATCAATAGCAGCGCAACGCTCGTTATATGCAGCTAAACGCTCGTCGTATTTATCGTAAAACTCCTTGTTGCGCACGTATTCCTCAAACTCCTCGCCATAAGAGCCTAAGATCTTATGGAGTATTCGTTTGAAGATATTCGGTCGCTTGGGACGGTCGCCGCGAACAGGTGCAGCGCCCTTAAAAACATCAGTCGTCACAGTGAGCGGATTGCCTTCATTGTCAACGAGACCCATCACAGGGCCTTCCCTGTCACCGGACAAGCTCTTTGACATACTTGCGCCAAGCAATCCCAGAATATCCTTGTAATTGCTCTCGTTGATATCCTCTCCGTTTACTTCAAACCTATTTCCGTTGAAAGAGGTCATATTAATGATATCTCTCACTTCATTAACGGTAACGTTATCAATGGTAGCGTCATCTCTGCCGATCATCTTACTGAAAACGCCCTTGAGGTGAATATTTGCGTGCGGATCGAAGAAATGTCTTGGTAGATTAAAAGCTCGTGTTTTTACAAGGTCATATGCTTGTTCGTACATTCCCTCAGGAAGCCCAAGGTCGCGAACAAGATCAACTGCGTTATTATCATAGTAATGCCCTGCAATCAAATTCGGCATGATATTCACCCCTTAAAATTATTGTTATATCCTCTATAATTTTTACGCAGCTATACGTTAAACGTAACATCACTGTGCCAACACTTTTTCACAAATCGCACTTGCTGCGGCATGACCCGTTGAAAACGCTATCTGCAGATTAAAGCCGCCCGTGTAACCGTCACAGTCGATCATCTCGCCTGCAAAATACAAATTCTTGCACAGCTTTGACTGCATCGTTTTCGGCTCTATCTCCTTTACCGAAACGCCGCCGCGCGTGACGATAGCCTCCTCGATAGGGCGAAAGCCCGACACGTCAAGCGACAGCTCTTTAAGCTGTTTAAGCAACGCTGAACGCTCAAGTTTTGATATCTCGTCCACTTTTTTAAAGGGGTCTATTCCGCTGCGCTTAACTAGCATAGGAACGAGCTGTGCAGGAAGAAGTCCGCGCAAACTTTCGCCGAACTGCTGTCCTCTGCGCTCCGAAAAATCCCTGAGTATACGCGCGTCAAGCTGCTTTTCGCTCAGCGCGGGCTTCAGGTCTATCTTTATGGAATAGCGACCGCTCTCCATTTTTGGGATATGCGCCGAAGCGCTCAGCACCGTAGGTCCCGATACGCCATAGTTCATAAACGTAAGCTCGCCGAAATCCTCATATATACACTTGCCGCCGTCAAACAGCTTCATTGATATATTGCGCAGATTAAGACCTGCAGCTTCAAGCGGCTTTTGCACCGTTTCCATAGCGGACAGCGACGGCTCGGGCGGTACTATCGTGTGACCCGCCTGCTTCGCCAAAGTGTATCCAAAACCGTCTGAGCCTGTCAGCGGATAGGAGCAGCCTCCTGTTGCAACAACAGTTGCTCCTGCCTTTATCTCGCGCTTTTTCGTCTTTGCGCCAAGGCAAACCCCGTCCTCTATAATAAGCGCCGTGCAAGCTTCGCATATCACTTCAACTTTAAGGCGCGATATTTCCTTTTTCAGTGCAGACACGATATCATGCGCCTTGTCGGACTGCGGGAAAACTCGGTTTCCGCGCTCGGTCTTTAGCGGCACTCCAAGACTCTCGAAAAACTCCATCACATCAGCCGCCGAAAACTGCGAAAGCGCGCTGTACAAAAAACGCGCGTTGCGCGGTATATTCTTCATTATCGTATCATTATCGCAATTATTGCAGACATTACAGCGACCCTTGCCCGTTATCGCAAGTTTTTTGCCAAGACGGTCGTTTTTTTCAAGCAGCGCAGTGCGCATACCCTTTTTTGCAGCTGTAACAGCGCACAGCATTCCAGCCGCGCCGCCGCCGATTATCAAAATATCAAACATCTTTTTTATAGACCTCGTTGCGCTCCCAAAGGCGCTCAAGCTTATTGAAATTAAGCTCCACGCTTTCGCGGTTGCGGTCGGAAACGGCAACGATAAGCGCGTTGATAAGGCTCATCGGAGCAACTATACTATCCACAAATGAAACCATATCCGAATACGCATAAAGCGGACAATCGGCATACTGCACGAGCGGCGAGCTTTCACTGTCGGTTATCGCAACGATATGCGCTCCGCTGTCGTATGCGAATTTGCAAGCCTCAATAGTGCTTGTGGCGTAGCGCGGAAAGGACAAAGCAATAAGCACGTCACCTTTGCCGATATGCACCATCTGCTGATACAGCTCATTCGTGCCGACAGCGCCGATGTGGCTTACATTATCAAAAATAAGTCGGAGGTAATAATGCATGAAATTAGCGAGTATACCGCTGCTCATAGCGCCTTGTATATAAATATTCTTTGCCGAGCATATTATATCCACAGCCTTGTCAAATGCCTCATGGCTTACGGAATCCATAGTACGGCGTATCTTGTCTATATCCTGATTAAGCACGCCATCGACAGGGTTTAGCGTACCTATTCTGCTGCGGGTAACGTCCATACGCTGTATTGATGTAAGACGGTTTTTGATATGGCTCTGCAGCGAACGCTGAAGCTGCGGATAGCCCTCAAAATCCAGCTTATTCGCAAAGCGCACAACTGTAGACTCGCTGACGTTGACGGTGTTGCCAAGCTTCAGCGCGGTCATATAAGCCGCTTTTTCATAGTGCTCAAGAATATATTTGGCAATAAGCTTCTGACCCTTTGAAAACTCGGGCATCATTTCAGATATGCGCTGCAGCAGATCGTCCTTCATGCTTTAAAACCTCTCTTAGCAGAAAAAATTCTTTTTAATTATAATACACCTTTTATATAGATTTTGCAAGTGTTTTGGTGAAATCTTTCGTATTTTCACGTCACAAGTACCGTTTTCGGGGAAATTCCGTCCCAAAATGACGGAACGCACCTCAAAAAGCCATGCAAACAGCCGCAATTGCTCCGACACTTGGAAAATATTTTTCAAAAACACTTGACAAAACGAAACGTTAGTGTTATAATAATTAAGCGTTATGCAACGCGTATGTTTTTTGCGGGTGTAGTTCAATGGTAGAATTCCAGCCTTCCAAGCTGGTCGCGTGGGTTCGATTCCCATCACCCGCTCCAAGCGCTCTAGCGCTTATGGGCTATGCGCCATTAGCTCAGCTGGATAGAGCAACCGCCTTCTAAGCGGTAGGTCAAAGGTTCGAATCCTTTATGGCGTGCCATACATGGTGGGTATGGCTTAGTTGGTTAAAGCGTCGGATTGTGGTCCCGAAGATCGTGGGTTCGATTCCCACTACCCACCCCACACATAAAAGGCATAGGTTCATTCCTGTGCCTTTTTAAATATTTTGGGATGTAGCCAAGCGGTAAGGCAACGGACTTTGACTCCGTCATCTCGTGGGTTCAAATCCCGCCATCCCAACCAAAATAAAAAAGGACACTT
Organism: Oscillospiraceae bacterium; assembly: GCA_045591905.1. Taxonomy (GTDB): domain Bacteria; phylum Bacillota; class Clostridia; order Oscillospirales; family Ruminococcaceae; genus CAG-115. The sequence continues at coordinate 7,646 of JAZNTS010000068.1, forward strand.
TTCAGTGTCCTTTTTATTTTGGTTGCAAACGCTCACGTTCACGTGTTGTAGCCCGATTGTAACGCAGCAAAAATCTATTTTGTTAAGTGCAGACAGTGTTCCGCTGTGTCTTGTCCAAATGAGGTTCAGCGGACACAGCTTGTAGCTAAATTTATGCCCAAACCTTTACTTTTCCTAAAAAATATGATATAATATCCTTGCTACACAAATCGAATAGTTTGAATTAGCGGTATCTTTTTCCTTCCGGGATAATTATACCCTTTTTCTGCCATAATCATGTTGAATTTGGTAAAATCGCAGATTCCACGAAGTGATTATGGTAGAGATACTCTAATTCTATCTTCGGTTTGTGTAGCAGCAATCGGAGTTTGCGTTTTTCGGAGCGTTGACTACGGTTGACGCTCTTTTTATTTATCATATGTTTGGAAAGGAAAAGGTGTTGATATGAAACGCTACTGCTCACTCTGTAAGCGACCGCTCGCAAATAACAACTGCATTGTCTGCGATAAATGCGGCAAACCAACCACGCCTATTGATATCTTTGATAAAATGGCATCGGATAACTGCCTTGACAGCAAGGAAAAGAGAATGCTGGAGTTTCTTGGCATTTTAAATATAATTTCTTGTGTTATTTCTATCATTGAATGGCTGATTTTAACTGCCGTATTCAGCAATATGAGTACAACTCTTCAAGAGCAGATGAATGCAGGCTTGATCGTAGAAACTGCCGAAAATCTGGCTGCTTATAGATCTACACTCTCAATGTGCGGACTGATGTCCACGCTTGGCATAATAATAATTATCGAGCAGCTTGCTGCGCTGTTTCTGAGCATAATGATACTGCTGAAAAAGGCATGGGCTGTGCAAGTATCTCAAGTTCTGTACATAATCAATATAATACTATATTTCCTTTCGGGAAATATCATCAGCGCAATTATCACCATTTATATCGTAAAAAAACTTAATGCCATTATTTCTAAGATGGAGGGCGGAGCAGAATACACGATTGCTGCAATGGAAGCGGAAAAAGAGGAAGCCGAGCTTGCTGCCGACCCCACAAAGTGGCGCTGTAAATCCTGCGGCTTTATCAATATACACACCGCTTCGGAATGCAAATCCTGCGGTAAATGGAAATAATGATACAACCACTCCCCCGAAACGCAATACACTCCACCTCTTCCCTCGATTTCCAATATCTTTGCATTGCACCACCGCGTATATTATGCTATAATTAGATTATCCCAAGAGGGTGCACCAAATCGGGAAATACAACGAGGAGGTATAACACGATGTGCAATTTCTTTACATTTTTCTGTGACTTCTCCGCGCTGTGCGAGTGGTTCAAGGGCCTTTGCGGCTAATTTGACATAACAGGTGCATAAGCACCGTATAAAAGACCCGCTTCTGATATCACGTCAGAAACGGGTCTTGTTTTTTGCAGAAACCTCACTCAATCCCAGCAGCGTTTGCAGGCAATATGCCCTGCCTCCTGCGCTTCGTCAAGCGACATTTCGGTGTAGGATTTCATTCCCGAGCAATTTGATTTGCTGTGATATTTCCCTGTGGAGCTTACATATACCGTAACGCCCTCGTACTCTACAACAGGCTGTGTTGAAGTGTTGGTCGCAGCCGTCAGCGCAGTAGTAGCTGTAGTCTGAACAGGAGGCTTTGACATTTCAGACGAAGCTTCATTCTGTGAGTGTTCAGGCTCCGATGCTGCGACGTCGTTCTTATCAGAAGAGTATGCAGTAGGCTCTGAACGCTCAGTCTTGCTTTCGCTTTTTACAGTCTGCGCGATCTCCTTTTCTGCCCCTGCTGCAATACAATCCTCAAGCGTAAACACGTCACCGCTCACTGCAACAAGAACGCCGCTGACCGAAAGCCTCTCACCGACGGAATATTTCCCACTGAGCGGCGCTATTATCGTAACATCAGGACTTTCAAACTCAAATATATACTTACCGTCAACGCATGAAGATATAGGCGCCGAAAACTCTATCGAAATGCCGTCTGATGGCGTGAACAGCTCTCCTGTTTTAGAAGCATTTTCGCGCGCTCCCGTATTCTCATAAGCTGCGGTAACATTCATTTCTGCCGACATATTCACCGCGTTCACTACCGCCGCGGCGTATATTGCCGCCATAGCTGCGCCGCACACAATGAATTTCGCTTTTCTTTTACCGAGCATAGCTGACCCTCCCTCAAGTCATACTACACTCATTATAATACAGATATCAAACAATGTCAATCTTTGTCGAAATATGCAGAATTACGCATAGATATCAGTGCAATACTTTTTAGCCTGAACATTCCACATTTCAGCATAGGTGCCGTTATTTTCGAGCAATTCGCTGTGCGTTCCGCTTTCGGCGATACTGCCGTTTTCAAGGAGGATTATGCGGTCAGCGTCCTTTGTTGTGGAAAGACGATGCGAAATTAAAATAACCGCCTGATTTTCCGCATTTTTCAGCATACTCTTGTTGAGCCTGTACTCTGCGATCGGGTCAAGAGCAGAGCTTGGCTCATCAAGAATTGCAATAGGCAAATCGCGCATGAACATTCGCGCAATAGCCGCTTTCTGACCCTCGCCGCCCGAAAGCATGGTTCCGTTCTCGGAAAACTCCTTGGTAAGCTCAGTGTCGATACCGTTTTCAAGCGTTTTGAGCTTAGCGCCAAAGTCCGCTCTTTTAAGAGCCTCGACTATCTTGCCGCTGTCATTTTCCGAAACAAAATCTGTCTTTACGTTTTCCGCAAGAGTCGCGCCGTATATTTGAAAATCCTGAAATACCGTGCCTATCTTCTCGCGGTATGCCTTTGTATTAAGCTTTCGTATATCCACGCTGCCGAAAAGTATCTCGCCCTCCGTCACGTCATAAAGCCTCATGATAAGCTTTATCAGCGTGGATTTTCCCGCGCCGTTTTCACCGACAAGCGCAAGCTTCTCACCCTTTCGTATCGTCATGCTTACATTTTTAAGGACATATTTTTCGTTGTCCTTATACTTAAAGCTTACATTTCTGAGTTCAAGCGTGCAGTCATTTTCGGGAACAGGCACCTCTCCCTCGCTGCCCTCTATGTTTATTTCATAATCCATAAAGCGGCGGAATTTTTCGGCATACTGTCCAACATTCTGAAAATCCACAAGGGCATAGTTCATCTGGTCAAGATGGCTCTTTATACCGTTTGTCGCGTTTTTAAGAGAAGCTACCTCGCCAAGCTGTATCGACTTTTTCTCAATAGCAAGATACGCAAGATACACGGGCACGGCATAGAACTGACACAATGTAAATACGGTTATCCAGTTGATAAGAGTAGGCACGATTATTTTAAGCGAGTAGCCAAGCGCCATCTTGCGCTCCTCAGCGATCGCCTCATCGTATTGCTCCATAAGCGCCTCTTCAATGCCCGTCAGCTTTATTTCCTTGGCGTATTCGGGCTGGTAGAACACGCGCTTTGAATAGTCCGCTTTTCTGCCGATACGCTGCTTTTCAAGATTGTATTCATACTCTAGCTTTGTTATCATAAATCTTGTAATGATATTGACGATAAACCCTACCACAGGGAAAACTATCACCACGGGATTTATCGTGACTATCATAGTTCCCGCAACAAGCATTGACACGATATTTGCGGCAATGCTGCCTATGCTCATTATGGCTTTCTTGCACATCTCCTCTGACTGCGACGCGGCTATAACGAAATCATCATAATACTCGGGGATATCGTAGCATTTCAGATCCATCATCTGTGCTTTTGTCATAAGCTCGCGCTGGACCTTGCCCTCAAAACCTATCATCTTCGTCCAGAAATAATTTTCAAGAACGCGGAAGATGACCATGCGCACAACGTGCAGCACAAGCATTACCGAGAGCACCTTTACTACGCTGAGAATGTCGGCGGTGGTGGTGAAAATATCGATGATCTGCATGAGTAAAAATGTGTCGATAAACGCGCCCAAACCCATGAAAACACAGCGGCTCACGATATACGACAGAGGCAGCTTTTTATCATGACGGAACGCATATTTCACAACATAGAGAACGTTTGAAATAAGACGCTTCATCTTTATTTTGTCTTTTTTCTTTTCATTTTTTACGCTCATGCAATCACCTCCTCTGCAAGATAATTCTGAGCCTGCAGCTTCCACATCTCCGCGTATTTTCCGTTCAGCGCCATAAGCTCGGAATGTGTTCCCTGCTCGATCACCGTTCCATGCTCAAACATATAGATGCGGTCTGCGTCGCGGGTCGCGGAAAGACGGTGAGAAATGAATATCACCGTTTCACCGTCTGTTGCGGTTATCATATTTTTGTACATATTGTATTCTGCGATAGGGTCAAGCGCGGAGCTTGGCTCATCGAGAATAACTATATCAGGCTTGCGCGCGAAAACTCTCGCAATGGCGATTTTCTGAGCCTCGCCGCCCGAAAGCCCCATGCCGTTTTCATCAAACTCCTTGGTGACCATTGTGTCAATACCATTTTCAAGGCTGTCAAGCTTGTCGCCAAACTGCGCTTTTCTGAGAGCGTCCTCAACAAGCCTGCGCTCCTCGTCATTCTTAGGCCTGCGCATAAGAACATTGTGGGACAGCGGAAGCGCAAACACCTGCAAGTCCTGAAAGACTGTACCGAAACGGCGGTGCAAAGATTTCGGTTCATATCTTGAGATATCCTCGCCGCTTATCTTCATTTCGCCGACAGTCGGCTCGTAAAGTCCCATGAGCAGCTTTACAAGGGTCGTCTTTCCCGCGCCGTTGTGACCGACAATGGCGATCTTCTCGCCTTTTTTTATGCTGATATTTACATCATGGAGAGTAGGCTTGTCAGCGCCCTCATAAGTGAAGCTCATATCTTTTATTTCGATATCGGAGAGATTTTTCGCCTTTATAAGCTCATCTGCATTCGTCTTTGGCTTGTAGGACAGAAACTCACGCAGATTTGTTACAAATGCGCTCTCCTTTGCAAGCGAAACGATAAGCTCCACAGCGTCGGAGGTACGCCACGACAGCGTTGAAAGCGCAGGAATCATCGCAACATAAGCTGCGGTCTGAACCTCTCCCTCATTCAGCACAAAAGCTATATAAAGATACGGCAGAATCGTAGAAAGGATATTGTATAATATCCACTTTAATGGCTCAATAACGCACAGCTTTCTGCGGATTTTCCTTGTGCGCTCCTCCATTTCTTCATAAGCCTTTTCGTGACGGGACAAAAGCAGCTTTCCTATACCGAAAAGACGCAATTCTCCTGCGTATTTCTTCTCATAGAACACGCGCTTTGCATATCCGCCGATACGTCCGTCACGGGTGTTTGACATATCAAGGGAATAGTAAAGGTCGCCCTCTTTCTTGCCGAACAGCATTGATATCGCAACCATCGGCACGATAAACAGCAGCAGCCACGGGTCTACATCTGCGACTATAATAGTCGCCGCAATAACCGAGGCAATTCCCGCAACAAGATATGCGGAAAAGTAGAGAATGTTGTTTCCTCTCCACTGACACTCGTTCAGTGCACGGGTGTATTTATCATAGAAATCGGGGCGCTCAAACTCTGCGTACTCCATCGAGATGGATTTGCGTATAACGCGCTTGTAAAAATCCTGATACATCTTCGGCAAAAACTGCTTCTCGCAAAGCTGATGTATAGCCGCTGTGATATGTATTCCGATATGACCGATACACATCGCGCCGACAAATGACGCAAGCGCAGTAAACGGCGTTTTGTTCTCTATCGCCACATATATCCACTCTGTCAGATACACCGAAAATATCGTCCAGAACACGTTCTCGTTAAATTCCTTTATGAACGTGTATATGACGTATCCCTTGCTTCCGCGCCACAATATCTTCAGCATATACATTACATTTGACAGCGCGGAGGTCTTTTTCTTTTGTTCCATAATCATCTTCCTTTCTCTAAGTTTAAGCGCTGTTTTCTCTTTATTTTCAGCGCTTGAAAACAATCGTTTTACATCGTGTGTTTTATTATACTACTTCACCCTTGATTTGTCAAGTGTTTTTTAAATATCGTCACAGTACGGGAAATTAAAACATATCCCCGAATATACAAAAACGCCGCACATAATTTCCATGTTTTACAGGAAAATGTGCGGCGTTATCATTCACAAAAGCAGAACGTCAGAAATTCCTGCCGTTCCAGCCCCAGTCGTCTGTAGCGGAATACTTGACATAGATCTTATCCGCAGGAACACCCAGCACCTCGCCGTAAATGCGGCATATCTCACCTGTAAGCTTGCTGTAGGCCGAGGACGAAGCTCGGCCGAAAAGGCTTACTTCAACAAAAGCGATCTTTTCGCACTTTTCACCCTTGAAATACATGGA
>JAZNTS010000069.1:0-12636 GCA_045591905.1 Oscillospiraceae bacterium
TATTCCTCGTCATCATAGTCCTCATCGGGGATCTGAACTGTTATCTCCTTGCGGCGGAGCTTCTCACCGTCACCCGCGGGAATAGGACGGTCAAAATATTTTGTAGTGCCGTCAGTGGAATTGTATTTGAACTCGAAAATAAGACCGGGGTTCTTTTTCAGTTCCTCAAGATCCTTAATCATCTCGCCTGCGGTCTGATAACGCTGACTTGGCTCTTTCTGCATTGCACGCAGAATGATCTGCTCCAGACCCTCGGGGATAGTGCTGTTAAGCTCCGTGGGCTTCTTAGCGGTGCTCTGCATATGCATGAGCGCAATGGAAACGGGAGTGTCACCGTCAAACGGCTTTTTGCCTGTAACCATCTCGTAAAGCGCAACACCTACGGAATAGATATCGCTGCGCTCGTCAGTTATGTCACCGCGAGCCTGCTCAGGACTGATGTAGTGTACAGAACCGATGGTCTTTTCGGACATCGTTTTGTTGTTCTCACGGTTGAAGCGAGCAATGCCGAAGTCCATGACCTTTATCGTTCCGTCACGCAGAAGCATAACATTCTGGGACTTCACGTCACGGTGCACGATACCTCTGTCATGGGCGTGCTGAAGCGCCTTTAAAATCTGCACGGTGAAGTGTATGGAATCGCGCCATTTAAGTACGCTCTGCTGCTCAATGTAGTCGGTCAGCGTGATACCGTCAACGTACTCCATAACGATAAACTGAACTTTCTCGGTGAATCCGACATCGTATATCTTAACTATGTTGGGGTGAGAAAGCAGTGCGATCGCCTTGGACTCGTTGCGGAAACGGCGCAGGAACTCATCGCTGCCTGCGAACTCCGTCTTGAGGATCTTTACCGCAACGATACGATTCTCCTCAATATCCCTTGCCTGATAGATATCAGCCATTCCGCCGACGCCGATAAGCTCCAGCAGCTCATATCTTCCGTCAAGCTTCTTTCCAATGTTACTATCCATGTATTTTCCGCCATTTCTCCATACATTATTCAATGCGCTGTGCCGTATGGAAACACAGCTTTCATTATTATCTATATGTTATACTATCACGAAGCCGCATTTTTGTCAACGGCTTCAGCGATACTGTAATCAAACTGTAAGCATTTTGTATCCGTTTTGTAACCTTTATACGTTGTCAGATATCGACTACAGCTACCGAAACATTATCGTGACCGCCATTGTTGTTGGCGTATCTTACAAGGGCTTCTGCGCAATCCTCGCGCTTCACCTCAAAGCAGATATCTAAGATATCCATGTCATCACCGTAAGACGTAAGTCCGTCAGAGCAAAGCAGCAGCATATCCCCGTCATTTACGTCAAGCTCGAAATAATCGGGCGTAACACTGCTGTCAGCGCCGATGGCACGGGTTATCTTATTGCGCTTCGGGTGAACCTTTGCCTGCTCCTCGGTTATCTCGCCGCGCTCTACAAGCTCCCTCACATGAGAGTGGTCGCGCGTTATCTGACGAATACACTCGTCCTCCCCCGAAACAAAGAGATGATATGCTCGGCTGTCGCCGACATTCACTATGTATGCGCAGCCGCCGAAAACTATCGCGGCAACGCAGGTAGTGCCCATAACAGAATGATCAAGCTCTCTCTGTGCAGTTTCGTAAACTATGCTGTTTGCGGCTGATACTGCGGTAATAAGCAGGTTTCGCACCGAGTTTCTGTTCATCATCTCGGAAAAGCTTTCCTTTATGCGCTTGGAAATGATATCCACCGCCATCTGACTTGCAAGACCGCCTGACTTCTCTCCGCCCATGCCATCGCACAAAACCGCGGCGCACGCGGTATCGCTGAGCTTCTCAGACCAAACAGTATCCTGATTTTCCTCACGCTGAAGCCCTATATCTGTTTTACTGTAAACGTTCATTCTTTCACCGCCCTGTGAACTGTGCCGTCATCTCTGCGAAGCTGTCCGCACGCAGCGCTGATATCTGCGCCGAGCGTTCTGCGGACCGTCGCGTTGATCCCCGCGTCTGTAAGACGCTTCTGAAATCTTTCAACATAACGGCTCTTTTTATAATCGCGCTCTCTTATCTCGTTTATCGGGATAAGATTTACATGACACAGCATACCGCCTATAAGCTTTATCAGTTCGTCAGCAGACTGCTCCGTGTCGTTCACTCCCTCGATAAGGGAGTATTCAAAGCTTATGCGTCTGCCCGTTTTTTTGAAATAATCACGGCAAGCGGTCATAAGCTGCTTTAGATCGTATTTTTTATTTATCGGCATGATGGAGCTGCGCTTTTCGTCTGTTGCCGCATGAAGCGAGATAGACAGCGTAAGCCCCGTTTTAAGCTCTGCAAGCTCGTATATCTTATCCACAATACCGCAGGTAGAAAGCGAGATATGCCTTAGGCTCATTCCCTCGCCCTCATCGTTGAGCAGCGTTAGGAATTTCATAACATTGTCGAAGTTATCAAGCGGCTCGCCTATACCCATAAGCACGATGCTGTCAACGTGCCGACCACTGTCGCGCTCTGTTTCGTATATCTGCAGCAGCATTTCTGACGGCAGCAGATGCCGCACAAAGCCCGCAATAGTGGACGCACAAAAACGGCAGCCCATTCTGCAACCCACCTGAGTAGAAATGCAAAGGCTGTTTCCGTGCTTGTACTCCATCAAAACGGTCTCCACCGACTCTCCGTCGGGCATACCATATAAGTATTTTACCGTATTATCTATGTCAGATACAAGCTTTTTTTTGATAATTAGTGATTTTAGACAAAACTTTTTTTCAAGAGCTGCTTTCAATTGTGCAGAAATATTGCTCATTTGAGAAAAATCAGAGACTTTCTTGACGTGCAGCCAATCGTAAATCTGTTTTGCCCTGAAAGCCTTTTCCCCCATTGCCGTCAATTCTGCAGTAAGCTCGTCCCTTGTTAGGGAAAGTATGTCTATCTTTTCCTGTTCGCTCATTACTTGATTCTCCTGAAAGACGCTGTGAAAAATCCGTCGCCGCCGTTTTCATCGGGGAAATATGTACGCTTAAAGCTGTTCTCAGCCCCCGCGTACGGCACGTGCTGAACTATCGGCGAAAACTCGGGGTGCACCTCGGCAAAAGCGTCCACTACATCATCATTCTCCGCTCTGCTGAGCGTGCAAGTGGAATAAACCAGCGTACCGCCGACCTTGACGTATTTGCTTGCGGTTTCAAGGATTCGGCGCTGTATAGCGGGAAGCTCCTTGAATTCCTCGGGATTTTTGTATTTGATCTCAGGCTTTCTGCGGATAACGCCAAGCCCCGAGCACGGAACATCACACAGCACTCTGTCAGCCTGCGGAAGCTCTGTGTTATATTTAGTCGCGTCGCCCTGTCTTGCGTCTATTATGCGGATACCGAGCCTTACCGCTCCGTCCTCTATAAGCGCCACTCTCATATCGTGCAGGTCAAGGCTGAAAAGCTTGCCGTTGTTGCCCATGAGCTGTGCCATAGTGAAGCTTTTTCCGCCCGGTGCCGCGCACATATCTATCACCGTTTCATTCACAACCGGACGAAGCGTTAAGCAACATAACTGCGAGGAGATATCCTGCACATGAAAAAGACCCGCGCGAAACGCTTTGGTTCTTTCGATGTCGCCGGTTTTTTCAAGAGTTATGCAATCATCAAGCGCCGCGTATTTTTTTGCAGATATCTTTTCTTTACGAAGCTCCTCAAGAAGATCATCGGTGTTGGTCTTTAGCGTGTTTACACGCGCATATACAGGCGGCTTTCCGATAGAAGCTTTAAGCGCTTTCACGGTGTTGTTTATGTCATACTCCTGAAGCCACTTTTCCGCAAGCCACTTGGGACAGGAATACTCAACCGACAGCCTGTCTGCCGCCTCTAAGCCACGATAGCTTATCTTCTTGCCGTTTCTCACGAAGCTTCTCAGCATTCCGTTTACAAAGCCCTGTGCCGAAAACAGCTTCAGCCGCTTACACAGCTTCACGCTCTCGTTTACAGCCGCACTTTCGGGCACACTGTCCATGTAAAGGAGCTGATAAAGTCCCACGCGCAGTATCGCAACTGCCGCCTTGTCAAGCTTATGAAACGGAATATTGGAGTTTTGCTCTATAACATAATCAAGAGTGAGCCTGCGCTCTGTCACGCCGTAAAACAGCGCTGCGGCAAAAGCTTTATCACGGTCGTTAAGGTCAGATTCCGTAAGCACTGAATCCAACAGGATATTAGAATAGGAATCGCTGTCCTCCATTTTAAGCAGCATCTTTACTGCCGTCAGTCGTGCGTCAGCCATCGTCAGGCTCCTTTCATTGTTTATTTGCGTCTGTTAGCAAGTGCTATCAGTCTTAAAAGCTGTGTAAACGACACAGTCAGGCTAGCAACATACGTCATAGCAGCCGCATTGAGTGTTTTCCTCGCTGCGGGAAGCTCGTCACGCTGTAATATAAGCTCGCTCTCAAGCGTTTTCATAGCGCGCGAGCTTGCATTGAACTCCACAGGGAGCGTTACAAGCTGGAACAGCACCACGAAAGCAAAAAGTATAATTCCCGCGTTTACAAGGAAATCCAGCGTGAAAACAAGTCCGATAAGGAAAATATAAAAGTATGCTCTGCTGCCGATATTCGCAAGCGGCACGATGGCAGTGCGTATCTTTATCGGCATATAGCCGCGCGCGTGCTGGATAGCGTGTCCGCATTCATGTGCCGCAACGCCGATAGCAGCAAGCGAGCTGCTGCCATATACGCTGTCAGACAGCGACAGAACTTTGTTCGTGGGATCGTATTTATCGGTAAGATGTCCGCTTATATGCACCACCGAAACATCATAAAGTCCGTTGTTATCGAGTATCTGCCTTGCAACCTGCCACACCTGAAGATGTGTGCCGCTGTTGAGCTCGCTGTATTTACTAAAGGTAGTTTTTACCTTTGCCGAGCATATCGCCGCAAATATAAACGCGGCAATACACAAAAAGTATGTCAGCATATAATTCTCGCCGAGAAATCTTCCGATACCCTCAGCGACGGTCTCATCGTTTCGTCCGCCATGATATGCATGGGAAATGAGCATAAGCGTATTCAACATAGTATTCTCCTTAATCAGCCAAGAGCCGCGCCCTTTTCAAGCTTCTTTCCGCGAAGATAAGCGGCGGTCTCCATTCGTTTTCCGCCCTCGGGCTGTATCTCTGTGAGGGCTACTCCGTTTCCGTCACCGCAGGCAACAGTGAAATCATCAACGTTTGCGATAGTACCTGCCTCGCCCGATACATTTTCAACAAGGCGCGACATATACACTTTCATTCTCTTGCCCTCAAGCAAAGTATATGCGCATGGCGAGTCCGACATGGCTCTGATAAAATCATACACCTGCTTTGCGGGCTTTGTGAAATCTATTTTCAGTTCTTCCTTTGATATCATTGAAGCATAGCAGGTATCGCCCTCCTGCGGAGTTCTTACCGCCGTGCCGTTTTCAAGTGCTTCGAGCGTTTTTACGATAAGCGCCGCACCACATTCGGAAAGCGCATCGTGAAGCTGTGCGCCCGTCATATCATCGGGTATAGCGACTTCTTCTTTCATTATCATATCACCCGTGTCAAGACCCTCTGCCATGTACATCGTAGTAACGCCGCTGATTGTTTCGCCGTTCTGTATCACTCTCTGGATAGGCGCAGCCCCGCGGTACATCGGCAGCAGTGAAGCATGGACGTTTATACAGCCGAACTTCGGCAACTCCAGCACGTCCTTTGGCAATATCTGTCCGTAGGCAACTACCACGATGCAATCGGGAGCTATCTCACGAAGCAACGCCATGGAGGTTTCCGCGTCCTCGCCTTTTCTGAGGCTCAACGGCTGACAAACGGGAATATCGTGCTTCAGCGCACATTCCTTTACGGGTGTCATCATGATCTGCTTGCCGCGGTTTTTCGGCTTGTCGGGCTGTGTGAACACCGCCTTTACCTCGTGACCCGCTTCGATAAGCGCTTCAAGGCAAGCAAGCGAAAAAACAGGAGTTCCCATGAAAACTATCTTCATTTCTGCTCCTCCTCTATCCACTCAATGACCTTATCTGCAAAAAGTATGCCGTTGAGATGATCAACTTCATGGCAGAACGCTCTAGCAAGCAGTCCCGTGCCAATGTAGGAAACGGGCTTTCCGTAGCGGTCGCGCGCTTTTACCTTTACCTTTGCGGGGCGTTCAACATAACCGTATTTACCGGGGTGCGAAAGACAGCCCTCGCTGTCGGTCTGCTTACCTCTCATACCTGCGATAACAGGATTTATAAGCTCTATCCTGCCGTTCTTGTCGTCTACATCTATCACCACAACGCGCAGCAGCTCGCCGACCTGTGGCGCGGCAAGACCAACGCCGTTTGCTGCGCACATGGTTTCGTACATATCGTCAAGAAGCTCCCAAAGCTCCTCGTTGAACTCTGTAACCTCAGCACACTTCTGTCGGAGCACTTCCTCCCCGAATCTTACTATTTCACGCTTTGCCATGTTTAATTCCTTTCAGCTTCAAATAATGATGAGCATCTTAAGCCTGCTCCTCGGTGAAAATTGCCTTGTCGATAAACAGCACACCGTCAAGATGGTCTGTTTCATGGCAAAACGCCCTTGCAAGCAGTCCCTCGCCTGTCATAGTGAACTCGTTTCCGTTTCTGTCCTGAGCCTTTACTGTAACAGTCGCGGGACGCTCCACCTCGCGCCATTCGCCCGGAGCGGAAAGGCAGCCCTCGCCGCCCGTCTGTGAGCCTGTTGTTTCGATTATCTCAGGGTTCACAAGCTCGATAACGCCGTGCTTGTCGCGCACATCTATCACGCATACGCGGCGCAGTATTCCCACCTGCGGCGCAGCAAGACCCGCGCCCTGTGCCTGCTGCATGGTCTCTTTCATATCGTCCAACAGAGTCCACAGCTTTTCATCAAACACTGTAACAGGTCTGCATTTTTTGCGCAGTATATCCTCACCGAATTTCACTATCTCTCTTAATGCCATTATTATTTCCTTTCATTACAACGTTTCACCGTTCATATCAGCAAAAAAGCTCACATTTCTGAACATTTCTTCCTGTCCCGCCGCTTTCAGCACCGTTTCCATAAGCTGTCGGAATGCGCTGCTCATGCGGCATTTTATAATAAGTCTGTATCTGTATCTTCCGTTTATCTTTGCCGCCGCGCACCGTGCAGGGCCAAGCACTCTTATCGGTATCTTCTTATCAACAAGCGTGTGGTGCTCTGTAAGGATAGAAGAAAACCTTTTCGCCGCTCTTTCACATTCACTGTCGGACAGCGCCGAAAATGTAACCGCCGCAATATCGCAGAACGGAGGGTAAAGCATAGCCTCGCGTAAGCGTATCTCCTCCTCGTAGAATGCCGGATAATCCTGACGCGCCGCAAGGTTCAGCACATAGTGCTCGGGCGTAAAGGTCTGAAGCATGGCTCTGCCCTTTCGTCCGCCGCGACCCGAGCGACCTACCACCTGTGTCACCAGAGAAAAAGTGCGCTCATACGCCTTGAAATCGCCCGCATACAGCGAATTATCAGTCTTGAGCACTCCCACAAGCGTTACATTCGGGAAATCAAGACCTTTTGCTATCATCTGCGTGCCGACGATTATATCATACTCGCCGTTTGCAAACGCCTTGAATTTGTTTTCAAAAGCGTGCTTTGTGGAAGTAGTATCTGCGTCCATACGCAGTATACGCGCCTTTGGAAAAATCTCGGACAGCTCGTCCTCAACGCGCTGTGTGCCTGTGCCTTTCATGGAAATGAATTTACTTCCGCATTTAGGGCACACCTGCGCAAGCCGCTGCTGAAAGCCGCAGTAATGGCAGATAAGACTGCCGTTAGCCTTGTGATACGTCAGCGGCACCGCGCAGTTCGGACATTCCGCCGCCGCACCGCAGGAGGCGCAGCGCACATTTGTATGATAACCGCGCCGATTGAGCAGCAGTATCGACTGCTCGCCGCGCTGAAGATTTGTTTCTATTTCGTCAAGAAGCGGCATACTGAACGACGAATGATTGCCGTTTTGCTGCTCCGTTTTCATATCTACTATATACACATCGGGAAGCACCGCGCTGTTATAGCGCTCGTCCAGCTCAAAAAGGCTGTAGCGCCCCGTTTTTGCATTGTAGTAGCTTTCAAGCGACGGCGTAGCGCTCGCCAACAGCAAAAACGCATTGTGATGAAAACAGCGCTGCTTTGCCGCCTCCCTCGCATGATAGCGCGGGGAGTTCTCGGATTTGTAGGTGCTTTCGCCCTCCTCGTCAATTACGATTATACCTAAATTCTGAACGGGCGCAAACACCGCGCTCCTTGTTCCTATAACTATGCGCGCCTTGCCCTCGCGTATCCTGCGGTATTCGTCTGCGCGCTCGCCTAAAGAAAGGCTGCTGTGCAGCACAGCGACCTCTTTTCCGAACAAACGGCGGAACTTTCCCACCATCTGCGGTGTGAGCGATATCTCAGGCACTAACATCATCGCGGACTTCCCCGCTCTCAGCGCCTCGTCTATCAGCCGTATAAACACCGAGGTCTTGCCGCTGCCCGTAACTCCGCGAAGCAGTGCGCATTTCGGGTCGGGGCTGTTCATAAGCTGCAAAAGTCCGTCAAAGACCTCTTGCTGCTTTGCCGAAAAAACTATATCCGAGGGGCTTTCTGTTGCCTCCTCTGTCGGCTCGGTACGAAACACAGTCTGCTCGTAAAGCTCCAGTATATTCTTTTCCACAAGCCGCTTTATCACCGTGGAAGTAACACTGCAAGCGTAGCATATCTCTTTTACACACGCAGTTTCCGCGTCCTCGACAAATCTGACCACCTGCTTTTGCTTTGGAGTAAGCTTTATCTGCTCCTCTGTTTCGCACAAGCGAACAAGCTTTGCGGTCTCGTCGCCTACGCGGCGTTTAAGCTCCTCGTTTTCAGCTACAGCACCCTTTTGCAGCAGGGCTTTAAGCAGCTTTCCGCCGTCACCGCAGGAGGATATCACCTCGTCGCGAGAAATGCCGTCAGAAGCCTCGGAAAGCTTGTCTAAAAAAACACGTTCCTTGTCGGAAAGCTCACCGCAGAAATCCTTTGCTGCAACGTAATGTGTTTTCAGCGAAAAGCTGAGTCCTGTCGGAAGTATCGCCCTGAATGCGTCGAAATATGTGCAGAACGTCGTATCTCTGAGCCAACGGCACAGCTTCAGCAGCTCCTGTGAAATGCAAGGCTGCTCGTCCGCCGCATAAAGCAGAGTTTTTAATCCCTTGGGGTCGCCGCGCGTTATCTCAAAAACAAGCCCCAGACGGCTGCGGTTGCCCCTGCCGAACGGCACGGCCACTCTCATTCCCGCACAGAGCGTTCCACAAAGCTCATCGGGGATTATGTAGCTATACAGCGTATCAAAGCTATATGAGGTATTCTCTGCCGCCACAAGTGCTATCAGCCTGTCGTTCATCGGAATTTATTCACCCTTGATCTCGTTAAGCTTATCAAGATTGCGCTGCTTGCGGCACTTTTCGCCGCGAATTACCGCCATGAGATCGCTTACAGCGTCCTCAAGGTCGTCGTTTACAACAAAATAATCGTAGTTCAGCGCAGTATCTATCTCATTTTTCGCCTGTGCAATTCGGCGCATAATGGTCTCCTCGTCCTCGGTGCCGCGCTTGCGCAGACGGCGCTCAAGCTCTTTCATGGAGGGAGGCAGGATAAACACAAGACAGCATTCAGGGAACAGCTTCTTTATATTCATAGCGCCCTCGACCTCTATCTTCAGTATAACGTCCTTGCCCTCAGCGAGCATATCCTCAACGCCCTTTTTCGGCGTGCCGTAGTAATTTCCGCAATACTCGGTGTATTCAAGCACTGAGCCCTCAGCTATCATCTGTTCAAATCTTTCTCTGCTGAGGAAAAAGTAATGCGTGCCGTCTACCTCGCCCGGTCTTGGCGCTCTGGTAGTCGCAGAAACAGAATAGCCTACGTTTTCTGCCTTTTCAAGCACCTGCTCCAATATCGTGTCCTTGCCGCAGCCCGCGGGAGCGGATACTACAAACAAAAGTCCCTTACTCATTATCGTCGTCCTCCTCGGCAGTCTTTCCTGAAATCGTTTCGGGTTGAAGTGCAGACAGCACCACATGACCGCTGTCGCATATTATCACGGAGCGAGTTTTGCGTCCGCAGGTAGCGTCGATCGCCGTGCCGCCGTCCTTGGCAAGCTGCACTATCCTTTTAACAGGGGCAGCCTCGGGACTTACTACCGAAACGATCCTGTCCGCATTTACTGTGTTGCCGAAGCCTATGTTGATAAGCCTCATATATAAAGCACCTCACTTCTGTACGCGGCAGAATACATACCGCCCCATAATATTTTATTATATCACACTTTGCACAAAAAATCAATACAAAAAGCCCCGTATATACGGGGCTTAAACATCATGTAATACCTACACCTCTGTAGAAGTGGTTTTTATAGTAATTCGTGGTGATATCGATCTCTTTCACCTGTGTACCGGGCATAAGGCAGGCTATCATTATTCCATCGCCGCAGTAGATACCGCCAAAGCCCGCTCCGCTCATATCCTCGCCGTAAAAGAATGCAAGATCACCGGGGCGAAGCTCGTCATAACCAAGAGCCGTTCCCATATCAGCCTGAGCCAAAACGCCTCTCGGACAGGTAAGATACCCATTTTCTCGCAGAACATAGTAGATAAGTCCCGAATTATCAAATCCGACGTCGGGAGAGCTGCCTCCGTCAATAAAATCAATACCAATAAGAGAGCGAGCCGTGGCAATTATGCTGTCCGCCATCTCCTCGTCATGCGTCTGACTTTCGGGAGGTATTATCAGTTCCTCTATCTCCGAAGTCGTGGAAGTGACAGGCGGCTCAGTCTGCGGTGCAGACGTTGTCGGCTCGGACAGGTCGTCTTCCGTATCGACTGTAGCGGAAGTGCGGCGGTCGGTCGTCTGCTGTGAGCTTGCCGCCTCATCAGAGCCGCCCGCTGTGCTGATAAGCACGGTTGCTACTATTATACCAATGCTGATTATAGTAACCGCCAAAATAAGCAGGATATTGTTTTTCATTGCGTCACCTCTTTATTTACACGTCAACGCCAACCGCATGAGCGGTTTCAAATATATTTTCCCTATGGTATATTATATAACACAATGATATAAAAATTCAAGTACATTTTGGTTACAATTTTCTTACAATTCGGTTACAAAAGCGTTTTTCGAGCAAAAATCGGCGCTCCGTCCCCAAAAACGAAGCGCCGCGGCGATTTTTATTCAAATCTGAACCATGTGAAATCGAATTTTGTACCGGGCAGGAAAACAAAGCTAATGTCATTCACGCCTGTAAGCTTAGGTATCTCAAAACGCTGCTCGCACTCGCTTTCCGAGTGCATGAACTCCAGCAGAACGCTGGTCTGCTCGCCGCCCGCGGGCGTATAGCGAAGCTGTACCTGATTGCTGGGATTTGCGGTTATACCGCAGATAGTGACCGCAGAAGCGCCTATATCGCCGAAATCAAGTGCGTCATAATTGATGATAACGTTGTTTCCGATGCCTACAACGCTGCGCTCGGATATCTTGTACTCATCACCGTAGATACTGTCGCACTCTGCAGTGTAATTCACATCAAATGCGCGCTCTATCGGACGGAACGCAAAGCCGCCGAAGATAATACCGCGCTCTGCAACGATACTTATGGTGTGAATACCTCTCAGACGGTATGGCAGCATAAACTCCTGCTCAGCAAAGCCGCACCAGTGGCCGTTATTATTAAAGGTAACACACGCGATAAGCTTTCCGTCTGCACTGTCGGGAACACCTTCCCAAACCTCGACAGGCGCGTCAAAACAGGTGCCGATGTGAAGCAGCAGAACTTCACTTCCGACCTTGCCGAAATCCACATTTTTATAGCTCATTGAAGTTCTGCCGTCAAAGCCGCCGATAGCGCCGTCCTCAATGAGATTTACCGTCACATTGGAGCCATCGACCTGACTTGCCGAGATAAAGCTGTAAGCGTCGCGCGTTGCAGCACCCATGCCCGTTACCTTAAACGGAACATCACAGCACACCTGCGGCACGGGAGCACCATTATTCACAAACGCTCTTGCAATAAACTCACCGTCGCCAAGCGCTGTCACAACAGCCTTTTCGCCGTTCCACTCAACATTTGCGAAGTTTACCTCAACACCGTTATCTCTGACACATTTCCATGTTATATCGGAATATGTGCAGTTTTCAGGCAGCAGCTTTACAGAAATTTCAGCGGTCGTTCTGTCAGCGTTAAGCTCTCTGTTTTCACAAACAGGGATTATCTTTCTGACTGGAACTTCGTTAGTGTATTCGGTCTTTACAACAGGGAAGCAGTTATCTGCCGCAACCGACACTCCCGTTATCTTAAACGGGCGGTAGGCGTTCAGCTTAAGCCCCGCCCCCTCAAGACCATGCGAGGTCACCGTTACAGTAATATCTCCCTCATCAAGGGTACTCTGCACCATTGCAAGCAGCTTGCCGCTGAACAGTCTGCGGTTATCGCCCTTGTAGCTGTCATAGTCGGTGCTGTCGCCGTTGTCAAGTCCCACAAGACGACCTGCGCCGCTCACCTCGACCTTTACGCGGTTTCTCGCGTTTCCGACAGGAACGCCGTTCTCATCGCACACGGATATCTCAACAAACGCAATATCTCTGCC
>JAZNTS010000070.1:0-5908 GCA_045591905.1 Oscillospiraceae bacterium
AGCACGGATATTCTGCGCTTATCGTGAAGTCGGGTCTGTTTTACCGCGTGCAGGTCGGCGCTTTTGAGGACTACGAGAGAGCCGAGGCGCGTATGGTGAAGTTGAAGGTCGATGGGTTTAAGGCGTTTGTGGTGGAAGAAACTGAATAAAAATGTACCGCCCTCGAGTTTTTTCGGGGGCGGGTGTAGTATGTTCAGATCATCAATGCATTTCAGGGGCTTTTTGGTGTTGCTTTTCAATTAAAGGCGGTTTGGCCGGTTCAGCTTTTTTAACTTCAATAGGCTTCGAGCCGAATTCTTCTTGACATAGTTCTTGGAATGAGCTTTTTTTGGATATTACCAAAGCTGGTTTTTTCGCCTTTGGTTCAATGGTTGGTAAAGGAACGACTTCAGTTCCTTTGTTTTGAAGCGATTCGGCAAATCGTTTTCTGAAATCACAAGCTTCATTAATGGTATATGTAGTAGCAGGATTCATGTTTACCTCTGTCCACTTGCTGCTTAATATACCTTTTGACATTTGTATAGCGTTGCTGATACTGTTTGGATCAAAATTATTGATTTTGCAGGGAGCGCTGTCAATATATTGAGCTGTTATCGGCATCATATTCTGTATAAGAACTATACTTCGGGTTTGAGTGGGTTGTAACGGCACTAATTCAACGAAAGTATTGCGAGTGTGGTCATAGTGGCCAACTTGGGAGGTTAACGGGGCGACCCACATTATATTCGGGTTATGCGCATCTATTGCAACACACAAAAACGGTCTTTTCGTTATGATACCATTGGAATGTTGTTTTTGGGGCTCTGAGAGATCGTTGGCATAGTGATCATTATAATAAACAGTGTTTATAAAACAAAATTCGCCTTCGTTCATTTTTGTGCTCCGTTCGCATTGGGTACAGATATATGGATAGAAATTCTTGTACATTAATTATATAACATCAGCAGGCAAATGTCAATAATCATCTGAAAATTTAACAACATTTTAATGCTACTGTGATATTTAAGTATGTTATCATGTAAGGTCTTATTCGTTGCAAAACCGCACGTTATTGATAATATTCCGTAGAAAAACGTATCAAATCGCTCAAAAACGTATCATTTTGAGTGTATAACGAAGTATGACCCGAATTTTTTGGGGGCGGGTTTTGCTTTTGTACAGCCATTTAAGAGCGAAATTTCGTGTTGCATTTCGTGTTGCATGATTGGCTGAAACATTGTTTTTTGGAGTGTTTTATCGTCTTTTGGAGCGAAATGTCTATTTTGCGGCGCAAACAGAAAACCGCACTGTTAAGCCGTTCATGGCAACAATGCGGTTCTGCGCGATATTCAACTTGGTGGAGCCGAGGGGAATCGAACCCCTGTCCGAAAACCCGTCTTCACGACTTTCTCCGAGTGCAGTTTATCTTTTGGAAATTCCCTTGCCGCAGCGCCGACAAACAGGCTATGCGGGTCGGTATCCTTTAGTACACTTCAAGCTACAAGGCTACTTACAAGAAGCGTTCACCACTAGTCGACGCCGTTTCAAGCTCGTGGTCCTTCAAGAAACGACGGCAGCGCGCTTAGGCAGCTGCTAAAACGGGACGTTCGTCTGCGTTTAAATTTAGGTTGCGACGATTAAAGTGATTTCGCCCTCACTACTCGCTTATCGTGCCTCAAGATCCCCGTCGAAGCCTTTACGGCCCCATGTTTTTGATCTTTTATACACTTCTATTTTACCATGCTTCGCTTTAGTTGTCAAGTGGTGAAATTATCAAAACTTGTTGTATTGTAGCACTCGTGCGTTGTTACCGCCGAAAACTCAGAGAAAGTCTTCAAGCGAGCCTCCTATGGTATAGTTGAAAAACATAGGAGACTTGCTTCTCATCTCGTATATTATTTAATATTAAAATAGTGCGTATCAATTGCTTATTCTCACATCATAAGCCTTAAGCCACTTATCCAGTTGAAGCATGAATGCATATATCTGCGGTACTGTCATAAGCTGACCGTACCAGTTCTTGGTGAAACTTGCGCCGTCTGTGTCAAGCAGCGCACGCAGCTTATCTGCTGATACCATTTCGGTAAGGCGGCAGTCATCTGCTGCGATACATTTCGCTAAACGCTGCGACAGTAAGCGCATATAGTTCGGGTTATGCGTTTTGGGATAGGGACTTTTTTTGCGCCAAAGCACATCTTCGGGGAGAATGCCGCTCATCGCATGGCGTATCAGCCCCTTTTCTCTGCCGCGGTATGCTTTCATGCTCCACGGGACATTGTATGCGTACTCTACGATGCGATAGTCGCAGAAAGGAACACGCACCTCCAGACCGTTTGCCATGCTCATTCTGTCTTTTCGGTCGAGCAGCGTAGCCATGAAATACTCCAAATTCAGCAGGTACATTTCGCGCATTCTGCGTTCCTCTACGGTATCGCTGTCGAGGTGTTCGGCGTGTGAGAGAGCTTCGTTGTAGCTTTGGCGGACGAAATCCTCGGCCTCGGCTGCAGAGATGTTTAGTTTCATAAGCGAGGCGCGCTCAGGCACTGCTGTACTCCACGGGAAACCGTCATAGAACAGCACTTCCTTGCGGTGATACCAAGGATAGCCGCCGAATATCTCATCTGCACACTCACCCGACAAAGCCACAGGAAAGCGCTTTTTAATCTCCTTGCAGAACAGATACAGCGAGCTGTCTACATCTGCCATGCCGGGCAGGTCGCGCGCAAGAACGGCGTCATCGAGCGCGTCTGTCAGCGCGGGAGTATCCAGCACGACATCGGTGTGGTTTGAGCCGATAAACTCCGCCATTTTCACTATCCAAGGCGCGTCCTCGTCAGGCTGGAAGCTGCTCGCTTTGAAGTTCCTGTGATTGTCCTTGTAGTCTATCGACCATGTGTGAAGCTTTTCGCCGCGCTTTCTGAATTCCTCTGCCGCGATTGCCGAGATAATGCTGCTGTCAAGTCCTCCCGATAAAAAGCAGCACAGAGGAACATCGCTGACAAGCTGCCGCTTTACCGCGTCGGTAATAAGCTCACGGATATGCGCGGAGGTTTCCTCAAAGCTTTCGGTGTGAGCGTCGGCTTTAAGCTTCCAGTAGCTTGCCATTGTAAAGCCATCGCTGTCAAAATACGCATAATGCGCGGGCGGAAGCTCGCTGATATCCCGAAAAACTCCGCCGCCTACGCGTTTTGCAGGCCCCATCAGCATTATTTCCATAACGCCCTGTTCGGTTATCACAGGCTGTACCGCAGGGTGCTGCAAAAGCGATTTTATCTCGCTTGCAAACAAAAGCCCTCCGTTTGCAAAAGAGTAGAACAGCGGTTTAACGCCTATCCTGTCACGGCACAAAAACAGTCTGCGTCTTCTGCTGTCCCAGATTGCAAACGCGAAAATTCCGTTGAACAGCTTTGCGCAGTCCTCGCCGTACTGGATAAAGGACTTTAGCACGACCTCCGTGTCGGAGTGTCCGTTGAACTCAATACCTCGTGATATCAGCCCCCTGCGTATCTCCTCGGTGTTGTAGAGCTCGCCGTTGTATACTATTGTGTAATGTCCTGAGGTCATGGGCTGACAGCCGTTTTCGGGGTCGACCACAATAAGCCGCCTGTGTACGAGATATGCCGCCTCGTCGCAGTATACTCCGCTTGCGTCGGGACCTCTCGGAGCAAGCACCGCGCTCATTTTCTTCATTATATCCCCCTGCATTCTCATGTCGGAGTAAAAGCCTATCTGTCCCGCAATTCCGCACATAAAAATTCCCCTTTCGTGAATCGTACTTTTAAGAAAAGACAAATGTATTCCTGTTGACGCTGTCTTGTATATATTTTATGCGGCAGTGTCTTTCTCTGCTACTGCAAAATGTGTTTTGTTCACATTCTACATAATAACTGCGTAAAAACTTGTTGATTATTGCCTTTGAAAGTTCCTTTGTTATGTGTTATAATTAATATGACGCATAGCAAGATGTCCCCGGTTGGCGCTGCCAACTTGTGCCGCCCTTGCTGCGTCGAATGACGCGGCAAGCCGCTTATTTAATGACATAAAATGCGCCCAAAATGCGGCGCTGCTCATTCAGCGGGAAAACGGAGGAACTATGCAGCTTCAGACAGGCAACTATGTAATATATCGGTCAACGGAGATATGCCGTATTGACGGGTTTGAGAAAAAGAGCTTTGACGGCGTTACACAGCGTGACTACTGCATACTTGTTCCCGAGGGTGCAGAGCGCTCAAAATATTATGTTCCTATGGATTGCGCAGATACAAAGCTTCGCTGTCTGCTGACAAAGGACGAGATATTTGAGCTGATAGACGCCATGTCTGAGGAACAGCCCGATTGGGGCGCTTCTGACGAACACCGCAAGGAGCGCATTAACGAGGTGCTGGGCAGCGGCGATTACAGACTTATCATAAGCATGATGCATTCGCTGTATCTTGAAAGAGAGGAGCGTACTGCGCGCGGTAAAAAGCTGCTTGCCGCAGATGAAAGAGCAATGAAGGCGGCTGAGGCGCTTATCAATCGGGAGTTTGCGTTCGTTCTCGGAATAGCTGAACGAGATGTGCCGCAGTTTATTGAGGAAAGATTGGCTAAACACTAACGATATAATATTAAGATCCAAGCCTTATCGTTTGGGTCTTTGTTGTTTTATACAATGATGTATTGACACGGTTATTGTTTTTTGGTATAATTATAAATGGAGAATTATTATTTTATTCAAGGAGGTAAACTATGAAAAATAAAGTCATGGCACTGATAGCTGCGGCTATCTTCTCTGTGAGCGCGTTCAGCACACCTGTACAGCAGTCCATAGGCGCAAGTGTTACCGCTGAAGCGGCTACCACCAAGGTTGCTACACCCACAGCGTCACGCAAATCCGCAAGCTATTACTGCACAAAGTCACTGAAAATAACTCTGTCCTGTGCGACAAAGGGCGCTACCATTTATTACAGCGCAAACGGTGGAAAGTCTTACAAGGTATATTCCAAGCCGCTCTACGCCACAGGAAATGTTACGCTGAAATTCTACGCTGTAAAGGACGGCGTTAAGAGCTCGGTTGCAAGCCGTACCTACAAGCTTGTTCCCAGAATCAATACATCAATAGCTTCGGGTACATATAAGGGAACTCAGAAGGTGTATCTTTCAAGCCCTGCTTCGGGCGTGAAGTTCTACTACACGCTTGACGGCAGCAATCCCACTACTTCTTCCACACTTTACACCGCAAAGGGTATCACCATCAGCAAGAGCTGCAAGCTTCGTGTGCTTGCTGTCAAGAGCAAGTGGTCCACCCTCAGAACCACCAGAACCTATGTCATTGAAAAAGAAGAAAAGCCTGTTATAGATTCAGGCAGCATTCTTGATGATTACACAAGCAAATACGGTTATTCCACGCTGAACGCTGATCAGAAAAAGCTTTATGTTATACTTTGCGAGGGAATAGCAAATCATGAGAGCGAAATAAGCATCAGCAAGAGTCTGGGAATCACCGAATATGAATTCAAAGAAACTTTCTATGCGGTTGTTGATGAGAATCCTCAGTTCTTCTGGGTAAGCGCCGGATACTACGGCCCCACCCTTACAAATGGGGCAGTTACTATCGCTAGACCTATGTACAGCAGAACAAAGTCAGAAGCTGCTGTTATTCAGCCTAAGCTTGAAGCTGCGGCGCAGAAGATAATCGACGGTGCACTGCAAAAGGATACGCTGTTTGAGCGCGTGCTTTATATCCATGACGCTGTGGTAAACGGCACAGATTATGTCAAAGACGGCAACGACTCTATCCGCGGTGCTGACGGTCCTCTTGTAAACGGCAAGGCTCTTTGTGAGGGCTATTCCGATGCGTTCTCTTATCTCTGTCAGTCTATCGGTATCCAGACCACGGGTGTTACAGGCAGTGCCAACGGCGGCTCTCATATGTGGACTGCGGTAAAGC
>JAZNTS010000071.1:0-4870 GCA_045591905.1 Oscillospiraceae bacterium
ATATCCATTACTTGCTCTCCTCCTTTCTGTCATTGGAGGAACAGCCGCCTGCGCAGCCCTCTTTATTGGGACAAGCCGCACAGCCTGACGCAGCAGGAGAAGTGCGCTTCGATATCTTGTTCACCAGTGCGATAACACAGCCGAGCACGAAGAAACCGCCCGCGGGATAAATGAATATAGCCATAGGCTCCATGAACTCGGGACGAATCTGAAGCCCAAACCATGTGCCGTTGCCGAATATCTCTCTTACAGAGCTTACCGCAAGCATAGCAAGCGTGAAGCCTACTCCCATGCCTAGGCCGTCAAAGACGGAAGCAGCAGGGCTGTTCTTGCTCGCAAACATCTCGGCACGTCCGAGGATAATACAGTTTACAGTGATAAGCGGGAGGAAAATTCCCAGTGCGTCATAAATATCAGGCAGCGCCGCTTTTAAGATAAAGCCCGCAACGGTAACAAAGCCCGCGATGATGACTATGTATGCAGGAAGCCTTACCTGCGACGGTATCACCTTTTTAAGCAGTGAAATAACTAGGTTTGAGCAAACCAGCACAAATGTCGCAGCTGCGCCCATTCCAATCGCATTTGAAGCCGATACGGTTATCGCAAGCGTCGGACACATTCCAAGCAGCGATACGAGGGTAGGGTTTTCCTTGATAAGTCCTTTGGTGAACTCGCTCATATAGCTCATTCGGCTTCACCTCCCTCATCAGTATTAAAATACACAAGCTCCGCGCAGAGATGATATGCCTCCAGCGCGATATTCACAGCCTTTGCAACGCCCTTTGAAGAATATGTCGCGCCTGTAACAGCCTGAATCTCACCGTCATTCTTAGGCGTCGCTGTAACGATCGTAACAGGTTTATCATAGCCCTTGAACTGCTCAAGGTACTCGGGAGCAGCAGTCTTGGTGCCGAGATTTGGCGTTTCCTCACCCGTAGACACAACAGCTACGCCCGCAACAGCACCCTTATATACGCCGACAAGCAGAGTATAGCCCTCCTTGTAGCCCTTGACGGTGACCTCGAATGCAAGTTCTCCGTCATTCTTTTTAATCACCTTTGTGACGCGCGAAAGATCTTCATAGTCAGAAGCCTCAAGCATAGGCTGCCACACCTCAGCAGGAACTACGGAATAGTCCTCCTCGGTGCCGCCGTAAACAGATATCACCGCAGCCGTCTGTTTTTTAGTAAGTACGTTTGACGTATCAACATAAGTGATATTGTAAGTTATAATGACCAGTGCCGAAACTATCGCTGCGATAGCAGCAAGCACCAGTGCAGGTTTAAATCTGCTCACTTCTTTGCCTCCCTCTTTGCCCCGAATGCTCTCGGAACAGTAATTTTATCTATGTAGGGAGTAAGGATATTCATCAGAAGTATCGCATAGGACACGCCCTCGGGCAGTGATGCAAACTCTCTTATTGCGAATGTAAGCACTCCGCAGCCGATACCAAAGATCAGCTTTCCCATACTCGTCAGCGGAGTTGTGGAATAATCCGTTGCCATGAAGATAGCTCCAAGCATAAGACCGCCCGACATTACGCTGTACAGCATAGCGGTAAGATCGCCGCCGTTCACTATAAGCGACAGCACAGCAACCGTGCCTATAAATGCACACGGAGTTACAGGAGAAATTATCTTTCTAACAACAAGGTATACACCGCCGATAAGAAGCGCAAGCACGCAGGTCTCACCCGTACAGCCAAGCCTTACGCCAAAAAGCATATCAACAAGCTGCGGCATCTGCTCAGGCGGTGCTGTAAGAGGTGTTGCCGATGTAACAGCGTCAGCGGCCGCGCCCTGATAAACAAACGGCGCAGTCCATGTCGTCATCGCAGAGGAAAACGACAGCATAAGCACTATTCTTGCCGTAACAGCGGGATTTGCAAAGTTCTGTCCTATGCCGCCAAACAGCATTTTAACTATCACAATAGCAACAAAACAGCCGATCACAGCCATATATATCGGGATATCAACGGGCAGATTGAACGCAAGCAGCATTCCCGTCACGATAGCTGAACGATCTGAGGTAGTGCGGCCTTTTTTGGTAACGATGCAAAACAGCCACTCAAACAGCACACAGCACGCACAGCATATCAAAGTAAGCAGGAGCGCACGGACGCCGAACAGCACTATAGCAGCGATAAGCGCAGGACACATCGCGATGATAACATCAAGCATAATGCTGCGCGTGGTAACGCCGCTTCGTATATGAGGTGACGGCTCAACGATCATTTTTTGCATTGGTGCCACCTCTCTTTCCCTTTTTTGCCGATTTCTTTGCTGCGGGCTTTGTGACAGCCTTATCAGCCTTTGCCGTAGGCTTCGTGTCAGCTTTTTCAGGCTTAACGTCAGTCTTTTCAGACTTTGCCGCAGAACTAGCTGCTGCCTTTGCCTCCTCATTACGCAGAAAATCCTTAGCAAGCTGATTTTTCTCAGCAAGTGAACGCTTCGCAGGGCAGACATAGCTGCAAGAGCCACAGTTCATGCACAATCCGACCTTGTATTTTTTCAGCGCAGCCGCATCTCTCGCGTCATAAGCGTGCTCAAGCTCCGTCGGCATAAGATTCATCGGACACGCACGCACGCATCTTCCACAGCGTATACACGGCGACTCTTTATATATCGGCGTATCGCTGAAAAGCAGCACCGCATTGTTTGTTTTTGACAGCGGAGTATCGGGGTCAAACGCACACGCACCCATCATAGGCCCGCCAAGTATTATCTTATCGGGGTCTTTATAAAGACTCGCACCCGCAACAACGTCATGCAGCAGAGTTCCGACAGATACCATGAAATTCGTAGGAGCGTTGACAATGTTTCCGTCAACGGTTATCCTGCGCTTTATCAGCGGCATTCCCGTTCTGATATAGCTGTGGATAAAGCCCGCTGTGGACACGTTTATCACAACACAGCCAACGTCGGACGGCAGACCGCCCTCTTTCACCGTTCTGCCTGTGAGAGTGTGCACCAACACCTTTTCAGCGCCCTGAGGATACGCCATGGGTAGCTTTACAACTTTAATCGCGGGAATTGGCGCAGTAAGCTTTTGCAGCTTTTCTATAGCCTCGGGCTTATCCTCCTCGATACCGATAATCGCGCGCGGTATCTCAAGATTTTTCATAATAAGCTTTATTCCGCGAAGTACAGCATCAGCATTTTCAATAAGCTCGCGGAAATCCGAGGTTATGTACGGCTCACACTCAGCGCCGTTTACGATAAGCGTGTCTATATTCACTTTCTGCGGGTCATAAGCAAGCTTCACATGAGTAGGGAAGCCTGCGCCGCCAAGTCCTACAGCTCCGCTTTCGCGCACCGCTTTGATAAAGTCCTCGCGCGAATTTATCACAGGCGGCTTTATCTCAGACGAAAGCTGCATACGGTTATCACTTTCAATCACAACGGTCTTGCACATTCTGCCGTTGAGCGCAACCACTTCTTTTATCTCCTTAACAAAGCCGCTGATACTTGAATGAACAGGCGCAGACATAAAAGCATCGCTGTCGCCTATCTTCTCACCGACCTTGACATAATCCCCCGCTTGCACCAAAGGCTCGCACGGCGCACCGATATGCTGCGACATACTTATCACAGCAACAGACGGCGGCTTCAGCTTTCGCGTGCTCTGCTCCGCGGAAGCATCATAATGCGGCAGCCTAATGGAATGCAGCCCAAACAATTTAAACAATCTATTCACCTACCGTTAAGTTAAAGCGAAGCAGACACACCTGCTTGCTAATTATTTATCAAAATTCACAAAACACACCAAAACCAAAAGGCATGAATATATATAAATTATACAACAAAACAAAGAAAAATGCAATAGAATTTTGCAATTGTTGAAAAACTAACAAAGAATATTTTCAAAATCACCCGTATATAAATAAATACAAGCTTCGGGAGGTAATTATGAATAACCTAAAAACAATCCTGCAAGGTTTTATTGTCGGCTCAACCATGAGCATACCGGGAATAAGCGGCGGAACGGTCGCTATAATACTCGGCATCTACAACAAACTGCTACACAGTGCAGGCAATATATTTAAAGACTTCAAAAAGTCTGCTGTATTTCTATTTTGCTTTGCGCTCGGCGGCGGAATAGGCGTACTTACAGCCGCCCGCGTTCTTACCTTTCTGTTCACAACGCCCGCTGAGCTGCCGCTGAAATTCGCCTTTCTTGGAGCCGCCGCAGGCTGTATACCGCCAATATTAAAGCAATCGCAAATGCTTCCGCTGACGCCTAAAAAGCTTCTGCTGCTGACAGGAGGGCTTGCAGCCGCCGCACTGTTTGCACGAATACCGCAAGGCACTTTTTCAGAGCAAGGCGGTTTTATATCGGAAATAATAGCAGGAATAATCCTAGCGGTAGCGCTGGTGCTGCCCGGAATTTCAGCGTCGCAAATGCTGCTTATGCTCGGAATGTACGACAGAGTCATGCTGAACATAGCAAACGGAGATTTTATTTCGCTTGTTCCGCTGTGCATAGGTCTTGCCGTGGGAATTTTCCTCACCGCAAAGGCTCTCAGCGCACTCCTCAAGCGCTTCGGCGGAATTTATATCATTATACTTGGATTTGTGCTTTTTTCGCTCACGGAGCTTGTTCCACAATGGAACACGATAGGAGAGCTTGCGATAGGTGCTGTATGCTTCTGTACAGGTTTTATAGCTGCGACCTTGCTCAACAAAAAGGAAAATGCACAAACCGAACCTCATGATATTGTGCATAATATCAATTGACATATACAATATATTGATGTATAATTGAATTATCCACAACAGAGATGCATGAGGTAAAAAACTATGATAGAGATAAACGTAACAAACGGAACACTGCCGCAGCGCGAGATAGACGCCTATGTTGAGGCGGCGCT
>JAZNTS010000072.1:0-7184 GCA_045591905.1 Oscillospiraceae bacterium
ATCCGACTTGCATTACCCGCTGTATATTTTCCAACGGAACTATCCGCCTTTTTTTGAACAGCACACCGCTGCATATCAATATGCTTTTGCCTTGAATACTGTAGCCGAGCGAGCGGAAATACAGCGCCCACCATAAAATGAACGGCACTGCCGAAAGCAGCAGCAAAGCCGAGAATATCAGCGCAAGCGCCGCAGCAGCGGCTAGTATGACGGCAGCGACAAAATAGAATGCACCGAGGCTTTTTTTCACAGCTTATCACCTGATTTTCACATCTAAAATAGTATTATTTTGGCTTTGGTTGATTGTTTTTATGCAATACGCTGAATTGGACTTAGCTGTATTGACATATTATTAACGTGGTGATAGAATAAAACAAGGTTAGATAACTATGTTAAATTTATTTTTGGCAGGTGATAATATGTTTCCTATGTTTGAACTGCTCGCCAAAGAAAAGCCTGACCTTTATAAACGTCTTTCGCAGGAGCAGTACCTGCCGTTCTTCAAAAGTATGCAGAATATCTGCGGCGGCTGCTTTTCCGACAGGTCGGCGGATATGACGTCCAGCGAGATGTCGCTCTGTTATTGTGTTCAGCATCTTTCTCAGAAAAACGGCGGCGCACTGCCGACGGTAGCGGAAACAGCGGCGGCGCTGAATGTTTCGGTGCCTGCAATATCGCGCACACTGAAAAATCTTGAGGCAAAGGAATATATTCGGCGCGTTGCGGATAAGTCTGACAGGCGTATCGTGCATATTCTGCTGACAGAAAAGGGAGATACGCTGCTGCTTGAAAACTTCCGTGCCGTATCAGAAGTAATGGACAGGGCGCTTGCGAAGTTCAGCGATGAGGAGCTTCGGCTTATGCTGGAGCTTCATGTTAAATTCACTAAAGCCGTCTCGCAGGCAGCAAGCGAGATGAATCAGACACAGCATTAAGAAAGGAACAACGCGATGCTTGAGATCAAAAATATAACCAAGGATTACGTTACAGGCGATGAGACCGTTCACGCGCTGCGCGATGTTACCATCAGCTTCCGTGAGAGCGAGCTTGTATCTATTCTCGGTCATTCGGGCTGCGGCAAGACAACACTGCTGAATATCATCGGCGGTCTTGACCGTTACACCTCGGGCGACCTTATCATCAACGGAAAATCCACAACGAAATTCAAGGCTTCGGACTGGGATACATACCGCAATCACTCGGTAGGCTTCATTTTCCAGAGCTACAACCTTATCCCGCACCAGACAGTTCTTTCAAATGTAGAGCTTGCGCTCACTCTGTCGGGCGTATCCAAGGCGGAGCGCCGTCAACGCGCAAAAGAGGCTCTCGAAAAGGTAGGCCTCGGCGATCAGCTCAACAAAAAGCCTGGTCAGATGTCGGGCGGTCAGATGCAGCGAGTGGCTATTGCGCGTGCGCTGGTAAACGACCCCGATATACTTCTTGCAGACGAGCCTACAGGTGCGCTTGATACCGAAACAAGCTTTCAGATAATGGAGCTTATCAAGGAGATAGCAAAAGACAGGCTTGTAATCATGGTAACACATAACCCAGAGCTTGCGGAGCTTTACTCCACTCGTATAGTGCGCCTTGTTGACGGAAAGCTTACTTCCGATTCCGACCCGTTTGACGGCGAAGCTGAAAAGGTGAAGAAATCCGAGGTGCAAAAGGGCAAGAAAACATCAATGTCCTTTGGCACGGCGCTTTCACTTTCTCGCAACAACCTTATGACCAAAAAGGGACGTACTTTCCTCACATCTTTTGCGGGAAGTATCGGTATCATCGGTATTGCGCTGATACTGTCGCTGTCTAATGGTGTGCAGGCCTACATAGATAATGTGGAGCGCTCCACGTTGTCGTCTTATCCTATCTCCATACAGCAGGAAACAGTCGACTACACCAGCCTTATCGGCTCAATGATGGACGTGCAGGAAAATGCGGAGAGCGAGCGCGATCCCAACCTTATCTACACAAACGATATCTCTACCGAAATGGTAAAGACGATGCTGTCTGAGATACAGACAAACAACCTTGAAGAATTCAAGTCCTATGTCGAGAGCAATCCCGACAATATCCTTGACAGCATTCGCGAGATCAAATACAGCTATTCTCCAAACCTCTACATCTACGGCTATGATGTGAATGACAATGTTATTCAGGTGAATCCCTCTACCGTTATGACGGCGATGATGGGCGACCAGATGGCTTCGCAGATGGATCAGATGACCCAGAGCTACGGCTCTCTTATGGGGGACGCAAGCAACGCTTATAACGCTTGGTCTGAGCTTCTCGGCACAGACGCACTGAAAGAGCAGTACGAGGTGCTCAGCGGTAAGCTTCCCGAAAGCTATAATGAAGTTGTTCTTATCGTAAACGAGGACAACGAGCTTTCCGATGTTACGCTTTACGCGCTCGGTCTGCGCGATCAGGAGGAGATCACAGGCATGATGCAGAGCATCATGGCAGGTGAAACATTTGAACTTGAAACAGGCGACCTTACATTCACCTATGATGATTTTATCGGCAGAAGCTTCCGTCTGCTGACCGCCCCCGATTTCTATCAGAAGAACGATGACGGCACATGGACTGATATGCGAGAGGATACCGAGTTTATTGAGGATAAGATGAATTCGGCTCCCGAGATAAAGATAGTGGGCATTATCCGTCCCAGCGGCGATTCTCTGCTGTCCTCTGCAAACCAGTCGGGCGGTATCGGCTACACACACGCACTGACAGAGTTTATGATAGACCGCGTGAACGATAGCGAGATAGTAAATCAGCAGAAAGAAAACGAGCTTGTTGACGTGTTCACAGGCGTTGAATTCCCCGTTGAAGATCCCACAGAAACTGCACTCGACAGAGTTACAGAGTATATTGAGGGGCTTACAGAGGAAGAAGCCGCTGCTATGCTCACTCAGATGTCGGGCATGATGGGCACAGGCGCAGCTCCTGAAGCAGGCGTAACAGAGAAGCCTGCACAGGGCGGATCGGCAATACCCGATGAGATAATGGCGCTGCTCACTCCCGACGAGCTTATGGCGCTTCAGAGCATGACTCCCGATGAGCAGCAGATGTTCATCATGAACAAGATGGCAGAGCTTGGCATGATGCCTTCGGGCGGCGCTGCCCCAGAAGTAACCATGTCCTCTAAGGAGATGCTGCTTCAGAGCCTTTCCTCTATTCCTGAGGAGCAGCTGGAGATGTTTGAAAAGTACCTTCCCAAGACCGAAGCAACTTATGAAGGCAATCTCACCACTCTCGGCGTTGCAGACCTTGCAAAGCCCAGCGCTATCAAGATTTACGCAAAGGATTTTGAGTCCAAGGAGAAGATAACAAACTTCATAACCGCTTATAACGACGCAAAGAACGCCGAGGATAAGCAGGAGGACGTTATCAACTACACCGACTATGTGGGACTTATGATATCCTCTGTCAGCGATATCATCGACGCTATTTCTTATATCCTTATCGCATTCGTTGCAATTTCTCTGATAGTATCCTCTATCATGATAGGAATTATCACCTACATTTCCGTTCTGGAAAGAACAAAGGAGATCGGTATACTTCGTGCAATCGGCGCTTCCAAGCGCGATATCTCCCGCGTATTCAATGCCGAAACACTTATCGTCGGCTTTGCCGCAGGTGTGATAGGTATTCTGGTTACGGTGCTGCTGATAATCCCGATAAATATCATTATCGAGTATATTACAGGCATTGCGGGTATGGCAGTTCTGCCGTGGCAGGGCGCTGTGATTCTGGTTATTATCAGCATGGTGCTTACGTTTATTGCAGGTCTGTTCCCGTCAAGAATTGCCGCAAAGAAAGATCCTGTTGTGGCTCTTAGAACAGAATAAGTTTAATTTATACAGTAAAGCCGCCCTTGACATAAAGTCTTGGGCGGCTTTCGCTTATGATATGAGGCTACCCCAAGGACTCTCAAAGGTCGTTGGGGCGGTATTGTTTTAATTCACTTCAGCCTTTTTCGGCATGGGAGCGTAGCTGTTTTCAACGGTGATAACGCAGAAGTGGTCGGGGTGCGCAAGCTGAACAAAGCGGCTTATCTCAGCTTTAAGCTCCTCCTCGCTCATAGAAAACTTATGCGGCACAACGCAGTCGAAAATGACATTTGTGTGAGTGGGGCCTGGTACCATTCTGAGGTCGTGTATGGACAGGCGCTCGTCTATGCGCTCTACAATCTGCGCGATCTCATGGCGCATATCTCCCACAGCGGCGTCAGCGGTCACTATCGGGTCGAAGTGCACCACAAGATTCAAGCCGCTTTGCAGAAAATCATGCTCGATATTGTCAATAACATCGTGGCTTTCAAGAACATCACGTTCTGCCGCCATCTCCACATGAACGCTTGCAAACATTCTGCCGGGGCCGTAATCATGCACCATAAGGTCATGTGTGCCGAGCACGCCGTCATAGGTCATTATTTTGCGGCGGATATCTTCAACCATCTCCTCATCGGGAGCTTTTCCGAGCAGGGGACTCATCGCCTCGCGCACGAGGTTTACACCGCTGTATAAAATAAACGCCGCAACCAGCACGCCCATGTAGCCGTCAAGCTCCACGCTGCAAAAATGAGAAACAAGTGCCGCTGTTAGTACGGCAAGCGTAGAAACGGAGTCGTTGCGGCTGTCGGCGGCTGTCGCCTGAAGCGCGCCCGAGTCGATAAGCTTGCCTATCTTCAAGTTAAACAGCATGAGCCACAGCTTGATAAGGATAGAAGCGGCAAGCACGCCTATCGTCACCCATGAAAATTCCACCGCTGTCGGAGAGATTATTTTGTCAATACTTCCGCGAAGCAGTTCAAAGCCGATCATAAGCACCAGCACCGCGATAATGAAGCCCGAAATGTACTCATACCGCGCGTGACCGTAGGGGTGCTCATCGTCTGCGCCTTTTTCCGAAAGCTTAAAGCCAAGCAGGCTTATAATGCTTGAAGCGGCGTCGGACAGGTTGTTTGCGGCGTCTGCTGCAACGGAAACACTGCCTGAGATAGCTCCCACAAAGAATTTTCCCGCGCACAGAATAAGATTGCACACTATGCCGACCCAGCCCGAAAGCTTGCCGTAGGCGGTGCGCACAGACGGCTCGCGAACATTTTTATGGTCTTTTATAAATGCTTTTATCAACAGTTTTGTCATGTTAAACCTCGATGTCAGATGTTTTTTACAATAATGATGTGTAGTATTTTTCAAGCTCCGTAGCGACAGTGCGGATATCGCGTCCTGCCGCGGCAGTCTGTTTGGCGGCTTTTTTATTCCTAAGGTCGGTACAGCACAGCGCCGCACAAGCCCAGTCCTCAGCACTGCATTTCAGTGAAAGCGTCTGCACGCTGTCGGTGAACTTAGTTTCGTGCGGCAGCTTGTCACTTATCAGACAGTAAAGTCCAGCCCCCTGTGCCGACACAGCGGCATATGGAAGCTCCGCTTGTCCCGATGTTACGAGCAGACAGTCAAGCGCGCTGAAAAGGTCGTTGTATTCGCAGCGCTTGTCGGCGAAAACTACTTTGCTCATACAGCCGAGTGCTATGGCGCGCGCCTGAATGTAGTCTGTGCTTTTGCCCGTGCCGTACAGCACCAGAACTGAGTTTTGATGCTGATTCAAAAGCTGCTTAAATGTATCCATTAAAAAGGACTGCTCTTTTTGGCGGTTAAGCTCGCCAACGTGCCCGAATACTTTCATGCTGATGGGGATACCGAGCGCTTTTCGTGCGCGAGCACGCTTTTCCGCAGAGAACGACAGCGCTGCGGTATCGGCAGGGACGGGCAGTATGCGTGCGATCCTTACGGGCGGCGCGGCTTCGTTTAGAGCACATACGGGTATTGCCCCGAAAGATTTTCGTGCAGCGTTTTCGCAGTCGGCAAGCAGATGAGTTGCAAGCTTGCTTTTGACTTTTCCGCCGCGGCTGTAAATTATCCTCACGGGAACGCCCGCTTTTTCAGCGGCTTTAAGAGAGTCGCCGTCAAGCCGTCCTCCTATACACTGTATTACAGAATACCCGTTGTCTTTCAGCAGTTCTGTAAGCACCTGTCTGTATCTGGCACGTCTTTTGGGAGATGGCAGCACGAATATCCGTCCTCCGAGCGCCTTTATTTCCTCGGCGGGGAGGTATCCCGAGCCTTTGCACAAAAAGAAGTCAAACTGTACCTTTTCGCGGTCGATGGCACGGTAAAGCTCTGTTATCATGCGTTCACATGCACCGTTTTTAGTTTTTCCGAGTATATGAGCTATGCGGAGCATTCGGCATCTCCTTTCATGAGTATATTTTATGGTCTGAATAACATTTTAGCAAACTTGCACTGAAAAGTCAATAAATATCATGCGGTGTGGGGATTTTTAGCCATTGAGTGCATATTACGGAAATTTTCGGGCAAAAATACTGACACGATCCTTTATCGGGATCATTCCATACTCATGATCATGAAAGGAAAAAC
The DNA here is from genome assembly GCA_045591905.1 of Oscillospiraceae bacterium. Taxonomy (GTDB): domain Bacteria; phylum Bacillota; class Clostridia; order Oscillospirales; family Ruminococcaceae; genus CAG-115. The sequence goes on from JAZNTS010000072.1 coordinate 6,444, forward strand.
GCAATGAAAAAGTCGAAAAAAACACTTCCCGCAGGTAAGAGCATGGCGATAGCCGTTGTTCTGGGAGTGGCGGCAATAAGCGCAGCGTCGCTTGCAGCCTACAACAGCACTATGAGCCGCCTTACCCCTACGCAGTCGGACAAGGATACGGAAAGCACATGGGTGTTTGACGCAGATTCCGTCAGCGGCAGCGATGTTCCGGCAAACAACAGCGCAGACGATATTCCGAAGAACGATGAGGCGAAAGAGGCAGGCGCAGAGGCTTCCGAGCCGTCTGAAGAGGTAAACAAGCCTGTTGTTATCGAGGCGCGCAACATCATGCCCGTAAACGGAGAGGTTTCTCACCCGTTTAGCAACGGCGAGCTTGTAAAGAGCGAAACTCTTGGTGTGTGGAAAACGCACGACGGCTGCGATATTCTGTGCGAGCTTGGAACGGACATTCTCTCCATGTCCTCGGGCGTTATCAAGGAGATAGCTGAAGATCCGCTGTGGGGCGTTACCGTTATCGTGGAGCAGGAAAACGGACTTGAGGTGCATTACTGCGGTCTTGCAAAGGAGCTGTCGGTAAAGACAGGGCAGAATGTTCAGGAGGGCGCTGTTATCGGAAAGCTTTCCGACACCTGTCAGGCTGAAATACTCCAGCCGCCGCATCTTCACCTCGGCGTAAAACAGGGCGGCAAATGGATCGACCCTATGTCAGTTATTACGACCGAATAAACAAAAACGACCTGAGATTTCTCA